>JBKGZJ010000001.1:0-60302 GCA_046545635.1 Thiohalophilus sp.
CCGTACAGCCCGGCGACGTAGGAGCTGTCGGGATCGGCCTCCTTGCGCTGCTCGAGCACGCCGGCCAGCTGTTGCAATATGTCGCTCATAGACGGGGATTATTCCACGTTTGGCGCCGTTTGTGGGGATGCTATTTATAGATGGCGTCGGGATCCCTGATCACCGGCTCCACCTCGACCCAGTGATCGTCCTGTAACTGCTTGAAAAAACAGCGATGTCGGCCGGTGTGGCAGGCGATGCCGCCTTTTTGCTCCACCTCCAGCAGAATCACGTCATTGTCGCAGTCGAGACGGATATCCCGGATGATCTGCTCGTGGCCCGACTCCTCGCCCTTGCGCCACAGCCGCCCGCGCGAGCGCGACCAGTAGATCGCCTTGCCCTCGGCAACGCTCAGCGCCAGCGACTCGCGGTTCATCCAGGCCAGCATCAGCACCTTGCCCGTGCCCGCCTCCTGGGCGATCACCGGCACCAGCCCGTCCTCCGTCCACTTGATCTCATCCAGCCAGTTTGTACTCATAAGTCATATCCCGATTTAAAACGCAGAGGGCGCGGAGTCGCGGAGGCGCAGAGTTTAAAAAATTCAGGCTGACAGCATTCTCCGGGTTATCAATTTTATTCTCTGCGGCTCTGCGCCTCTGCGACCTCCGCGTTAATAACCCGTGTAACTAGAGGCGAACCTCGATGTCGCTGCCGGCCATGCGCCGTTTGGCTTCCTCGATGCTGTATTCGCCGAAGTGGAAGATGCTGGCGGCGAGTACGGCGTCGGCGTGGCCCTGTTTGATGCCGTCGACCAGGTGGTCCAGGTTGCCGACGCCGCCGGAGGCGATTACCGGGACGCTGACCGCGTCGCAGATGGCGCGGGTCAGATCCAGGTCAAAGCCCTGTTTGGTGCCGTCGCGGTCCATGCTGGTCAGCAGGATCTCGCCGGCGCCGTAGTCGACCATTTTCTGCGCCCATTCGATGGCGTCCAGGCCGGTGGGCCTGCGCCCGCCGTGGGTGAAGATCTCCCACTTTTTCGGATCATCGCTTACCTGCTTGGCGTCGATGGCGACCACGATGCACTGGGAGCCGAACTTCTGCGCCGCTTCACGCACGAACTCCGGGTTGTCGACCGCCGCCGTATTGATGGCGACCTTGTCCGCGCCGGCATTGAGCATGGTGCGCACATCCTCGATCTGGCGAATTCCGCCACCGACGGTCAGGGGAATGAAGACCTGGCCGGCCACCTGCTCGACCACCTGCACCATGGTCCCGCGGCCTTCGTGACTGGCGCTGATATCCAGAAAAGTCAGCTCGTCGGCGCCCTGCTCGTCGTAGCGGCGCGCGATCTCCACCGGATCCCCCGCGTCGCGGATGTCCACAAACTGCACCCCCTTGACGACGCGGCCCTTGTCCACATCCAGGCAGGGAATAATACGCTTGGCCAGACCCATATCGATTCTCTTCTCTAGATACAATATTTAACGCGGAGGACGCAGAGGCGCGGAGCCGCGGAGAATAAAATTTTAAAACATCCCTGATTTATAGCCAGCAATATCGCTGGCTTGTAATCGCTTGTTCATGGTAGATGCAATCCTTGCTGTTCCCATTAATTAACTCTGCGCCTCCGCGCCTCTGCGATCTCCGCGTGATTAATCAGAGATTCAGAAAAGCGCGCCTACTCGCCGCCGCAGGTGTCGGCCAGGGCGGCGCCTTCGGCGAAGTCGAGGCTGCCTTCGTAGATGGCGCGGCCGGTGATGGCGCCCATGATGCCCTCGTCGGCGACCTCGCACAGGGCGCGGATGTCGTCCATGTTGGTGATGCCGCCGGAGGCGATGACCGGAATGGCCATCGACTGGGCCAGTTTGACCGTGGCCTCGACGTTGACCCCGCTCATCATGCCGTCGCGGCCGATGTCGGTGTAGACGATGGCCGAGACGCCGTCCTGTTCAAAATGCTGGGCCAGATCGATGACATCGTGGCGCGAGAGCTTGGACCAGCCGTCGATAGCCACCTTGTCGTCTTTGGCGTCCAGGCCGACGATGATGTGGCCGGGGTATTCCATGCACAGATCATTGACAAAATGGGGCGCGTTGACCGCTTTGGTGCCGATGATGACGTATTGCACCCCGGCGTCGAGATAGGTCTCCACGGTCTCTTCGTCACGGATGCCGCCGCCGATCTGGATGGGCAGATCGGGGAAGGCGCTGGCGATGGCGTGCACCACGTCGGCGTTGACCGGCTTGCCGGCGAAGGCGCCATTGAGATCGACGATGTGCAGGCGGCGGGCACCGGCCTCGACCCAGCGCGCGGCGACGCTGACCGGGTCGTCGGAAAAAATGGTTTCATCGTCCATTTTGCCCTGACGCAAACGGACGCATTTGCCGTCCTTGAGGTCGATGGCAGGGATCAGCAGCATGGTGAAGTCTCTCGTGGTTGCTCGAACGTCACAGTGGTGTGCTTAGAGGGAACCATCCCAGTTCAAAAAGTTGGTGTACAGTTGTATGCCGGTGTGCTGGCTTTTCTCCGGATGGAACTGTACGGCAAATACATTACCTTTTGCCAGTGCGCAGGTAAACGGAATGCCGTAGTTGGAGGAGGCGGCAATCAGGTCCGGCTCGGCCGGCTCCACATAATAACTGTGGACAAAATAGAAGCGCGCGCCGTTGGCAATGCCCTCCCACAAGGGATGCTCGACCTGCGGATAAACCTGGTTCCAGCCCATATGCGGGATCTTGAGCCGTTCGTCGCTGAGGGGAGCGCGCATATCCTTGCTAAAGGCCAGTACCTTGCCGGGCAGCAGCCCCAGACAGCGGGTGCCGTCGTTTTCGGCACTGTACTCCATCATCGCCTGCATGCCGACACAAATCCCCAGCAGCGGCGTGCCCTGTCCGGCCACCTGGTGAATCACCGGTTCCAGGCCCAGGCGGCGGATTTCCGCCATGCAATCGCGAATCGCGCCCACGCCGGGGAGCACAACATGCTCGGCCTGGCCGATCTGTTCGGGATCGTCGGTAACCAGCACCCGGCGGGTGGGATCGGCTTTTTCCAGGGCCTTGCTCACCGAGTGGAGATTGCCCATTCCATAATCAATTACAGCAACAGTCGACATAGTCTTCGGATACTCAGGCGGAGCGAACCCCGGTGTTGTGGCTCAGAGGCTGCCCTTGGTGGACGGCAGAATGCCCTGCATCCGCGGATCGGGCTCCAGTGCCATGCGCAATGCCCGGCCGAAGGCCTTGAAGGCGGTTTCCGCAATGTGGTGGGCGTTACGGCCGCGCAGGTTGTCGATGTGCAGGGTCACCCGCGCGTGGTTGACGAAGCCCTGGAAGAATTCGCCAAGCAGGTCCACGTCAAACTCACCGATGTGCGAGCGCGGGAAATCCACCCCGTATTCCAGGCCGGGTCGGCCGGAAAAGTCGATCACCACCCGCGAGAGCGCCTCATCAAGCGGCACATAGGCGTGGCCGTAGCGGCGGATGCCCTGTTTGTCGCCCACCGCCTGGTCAAAGGCCTGACCCAGACTGATACCGATGTCCTCCACGGTGTGATGGGCATCGATGTGCAGATCGCCCTGCGCCTGAAGGTTAATATCGATCATGCCGTGGCGCGCCACCTGCTCGAGCATGTGCTCGAGAAACGGCAGGCCGGTGTTCAGCTCGACCTCGCCCTGGCCGTCCAGATCAATGGCGACCTGGATCCGGGTCTCCAGCGTATTGCGTTCGATGTTGGCACGACGTGCGGACATGATGGCTCCAGTGAAGGGCGCGGGCCGGCGCCGGTTCAAAGCGATAGCATACCGAAATAAGCGGCTGCGGGAAAATCCGGATTCTACCAGATTTCACGGGCTATGCCGCAGGTTTTGGCTCGGGTATTTCGGCGGTTTTTAATCAAGCGATTAAACCAACTTTTTTGTTAAGTCGGGCCGAGTGCGAGTATAGTTTATCAAGGCGGCCCTGCCGGCTGCCGTTAAACTGTCATAGCCATCTAACCGGAGTCGGGTCGAGGTCCATGTCCAGAGAACGCGTTGTCAACCTGTCCGAAGTTCGTACCCAGTGTCAGAAATGCAGTCTGTATCAGTTGTGCATGCCGATGGGCCTGGCCGAAGGCGACCTCAACAAGCTCGATAAAATTATCAAACGTCGCCGTCCGGTGGAAAAAGGCGAATTTCTGTTTCGTCTTGGCGAGGACTTCACCTCGTTGTATGCCATCCGTTCGGGGTCGTTGAAAACCTATACCAGTCAAAGCGATGGTCAGGAGCAGGTCATCGGCATGCACCTGCCCGGTGAGTTGATTGGCCTCGATGCGATCGGCAACAATCGCCATGGCTGCTCGGCGGTGGCACTGGAGACCACCAGTGTTTGCGAGATTCCCTTCGATCATCTGGAACCACTGAGTCGTGAGATACCCGGTTTGCAGCATCATCTGTTCCGGCTGATGAGCACCGAAATTCAGCACGATCAGTGTCACATGACCGTACTGGCCCGCATGCCGGTGGAAAACCGCCTGGCCAGTTTTTTGCTGAATCTGTCCGATCGCTACAAGCTGCGCGGTTACTCGGCCAGTGAGTTCAACCTCAGTATGTCGCGCGGGGATATCGCCAATATGCTCGGTATGGCCATGGAGACCATCAGTCGGTTACTGACCGGTTTTCAGGATCAAGGTCTGATCCAGGTAGAACGCAAGCATATTCGTATTCTTGAGCCGGCCGGGTTGCGCGCGATTGCCGGCCAGTGTGGCGAACTGCCCGATAGCCCCGCGGATAACTCCAGTTCACACAGCGCCTGACCCGTCCACCCGGGCGGTAATTCCCCGACATTAAAAAAAATACGGCTTTTCTTTTGATCCAGATCAAGGCCTGGACTAGGTTTAGTGCTGTGGCTTGGATATTGTTCAGGCACGCAGTCTTCCCCTGGTTTGCCGAGAATAAAAAGGAAAGCCCATGGATAACCAATCGACTTATAACTACAGGGTGGTGCGCCAGTTTACGGTGATGACCGTGGTCTGGGGCATCGTCGGAATGCTGGTCGGGGTGGTAATTGCGGCGCAGCTGGTCTGGCCGGCGCTCAATTTCGATATCCCCTGGCTCACCTACAGCCGCCTGCGGCCGCTGCACACCAATGCCGTGATCTTTGCCTTTGGCGGCTCGGCGCTGTTTGCCACGTCGTATTATGTGGTCCAGCGTACCTGTCAGGTGCGGCTGTTTGGTGATCGGCTGGCGGCGTTTACCTTCTGGGGCTGGACGCTGGTGATTCTGCTGGCGGCCGTCAGCCTGCCGCTGGGGATGACCAGCAGCAAGGAGTACGCCGAGCTGGAGTGGCCGATCGATCTGTTGATTACCGTGGTGTGGGTGGCCTACGCGATCGTCTTCTTCGGCACGCTGGCCAAACGCCGGGTCAAGCATATTTATGTGGCGAACTGGTTTTTTGGGGCCTTTATTCTGACCATCGCGGTTCTGCATGTGATCAACAGCCTGGCGCTGCCGGTGACGCTGACCAAGTCCTACTCGGTCTATCCCGGGGCCATTGATGCCATGGTGCAGTGGTGGTACGGCCATAACGCGGTGGGCTTTTTCCTGACCGCCGGCTTTCTGGGCATGATGTATTACTTCATCCCCAAGCAGGCGGAACGGCCGATCTACTCCTACCGGCTGTCGGTGGTGCATTTCTGGTCGTTGATTGCCATTTATATGTGGGCCGGGCCGCACCATCTGCACTACACCGCCCTGCCCGACTGGGCCCAGTCGCTGGGGATGGTGTTCTCGCTGATCCTGCTGGCACCCTCCTGGGGCGGGATGATCAACGGCATCATGACCCTCTCGGGCGCGTGGCACAAACTGCGCACTGATCCGATTCTCAAGTTTTTGATCGTTTCGCTGTCGTTCTACGGCATGTCGACTTTTGAAGGGCCGATGATGTCGATCAAGACGGTCAATTCCCTGTCCCACTATACCGACTGGACCATCGGTCACGTGCACTCCGGGGCGCTTGGCTGGGTCGGTCTGGTGACCATCGGCTCGGTCTACTTCCTGATTCCCAAGCTGTTCGGCCGTGAGCAGATGCACTCGGTGAAACTGATCGATGCCCACTTCTGGATCGCGACCATCGGTATCGTGGTGTACATCGCCGCCATGTGGATTGCCGGCGTCATGCAGGGGCTGATGTGGCGTGCGGTTAACGATGACGGCACTTTGACCTACAGCTTCGTGGAAAGCCTGGAGGCCATGTATCCGTTCTATGCCGTGCGCCTGCTGGGCGGTTTGTTGTATCTGACCGGTATGTTGATTATGGCGTATAACGTGTGGAAGACCATTGCCGGCCCGAAGGCCGCGGCGGATGACCGCATTCCGCAGACGGCTTAACGGAGGAGAGCATCATGAGTCATGAAAAAGTAGAAACCCGTGCCGGCCTCCTGGCCCTGTTTATTATTATCGTGATCAGCTTTGGCGGGCTGGTGGAAATTGTGCCCCTGTTTTTTATCAAGGACACCACCGAGCCGGTCGATGGGCTCAAGCCCTACAGCGCGTTGCAGCTGGAGGGTCGGGATATCTATGTGCGTGAAGGTTGCTATACCTGTCATTCACAGATGATTCGTCCGTTCCGGGCCGAGACCGAGCGCTATGGTCACTACTCGGTAGCCGGGGAGTTTGTCTATGACCGGCCCTTCCAGTGGGGTTCGAAGCGGACCGGGCCGGATCTGGCGCGGGTCGGTGAACGCTATTCGGATGAGTGGCACCGGGTGCATCTGATTAACCCCCGTGACGTTGTCCCCGAGTCCAATATGCCGGGTTTCCCCTGGCTGGCGGAAAACGAGCTGGATGGCAAGCATACGGCGAAGAAGCTAAAGGTCATGAACAAGCTCACCGAAGCAACCTGTAACGGTTGCCAGACCTATAGCGAGGAAGAGATCGCCAATGCAGCCGGGGAGGTTGAAGGCAAGACCGAAATGGATGCCCTGATCGCCTATCTGCAGAGCCTGGGCACCAGTATCAAGGCGCGGAGGTGATAAGGATGGATATGAACGATGTTCGCAGCTGGTACACCGTGGTCATTTTTGCGGTGTTTATCGGCATCTTCATCTGGGCCTGGAGCGGCAAGCGCAAGCGGGATTTTCACGAGGCCGCCCATCTGCCCCTGAATGAGCCGGAGTATCCCCGCGCCCAAAAGAATAAGGAGAACGGATCATGAGTACCTTCTGGAGCTGGTTTGTGGCCGTGATTTCGATCGGCATGATTGTCGCCTGCTACTGGTTGATCAAATGGACCACAAAGCGGCGCAGTGGTGAGGCGGCCGAGGGTGATGTAACCGGCCATACCTGGGACGGCAACCTGGAGGAATATAACAACCCGTTGCCCAACTGGTGGTTGTGGTTGTTTTATATCACCATCATTTTTGCGTTGATCTATCTGGTACTCTATCCGGGGTTGGGTAACTTCAAGGGTGTATTAAACTGGAGCTCTACCGGTCAGTATCAACAGGAGATGCAACGGGCCGATCAGGAGTACGGTCCGATCTTCGCCACTTATGCCGAGACCGACATTCCTCAGCTGGCGAAACAGGATGAAGCCATGGCCGCCGGGCGACGCCTGTTTCTGACCTATTGTGCCACCTGTCACGGTTCCGATGCCGGCGGGGCACGGGGTTTCCCCAGCCTCAAGGATGATGCCTGGTTGTGGGGTGGTGAGCCCGAGGCAATCAAAACCAGTATTCTGGACGGGCGCAAAGGGGTCATGCCGGCCCATGATCGTCTGGAGGATGAGGCCATCGATAATGTGGCCGCCTATGTGCAAAGCCTCAGCGGGCGCGACGTCGATCAGGCGCAGGTCAGTGCCGGTAAGGAGGTGTTCTCCCAGAACTGTGCCGTTTGTCACGGCGAGGACGGAACCGGCAAGACGGCCATGGGGGCTCCCGACCTGACCGACAATATCTGGCTGTATGGCGGTTCGCCGGGTGTGATTCGCCAGACGATTCGTCACGGTCGTGAGGGTGAAATGCCTTCGCATCGGGAAATCCTCGGCGAGGACAAGGCGCATTTGCTGGCGGCCTACGTCTACAGTCTGTCTGATTAATTGCCGCTGTGGCGGCGGGCTGCTGTCCGCCGCCCACTACCATAAGGAGTTGCGTCATGCTGGAACTGCTGTTCGGAACCTGGACCGGTATCCTGTCGTTGGCCGTACTGGTCGTTTCTGTGGCGATTGTCGGCTGCCTGTTCTATATGTTCTTTATCAAGCCGCCAAAGCAGTAATGGCGAGAAGGGTGTCGCACGGACCGAAGGTGATTTGGCCGGCGGTGCTGATGTGATTTTAATGCAGCAATTATTCAGTTGTCGGGGTGCAGATGCCTAACCCGAAGTCACGGACGCCGTCACCGGAGCCGGCAGTCGAGCAGGAACTTTACGCCAAGCATCAGAAAATCTATCCCCGCGAGGTGCACGGCATTTTCGCCACCCTGCGGATTCTCGGGGTGCTGGTCTTGTTGGGCCTCTATTACCTGCTGCCGTGGTTTTCCTGGGACGGCCATCAGGCGGTGCTGTTCGATCTGCCGGCGCGCAAATTTTATATCTTCGGTCTGACCTTCTGGCCGCAAGACTTTTTCTATCTGGCGGCGTTGTTGATTATCGCCGGCCTGTCGCTGTTTTTCTTTACCGCGCTGGCCGGCCGTCTGTGGTGCGGGTATGCCTGCCCGCAAACCGTCTGGACCGAGGTGTTTCTCTGGATCGAACGCAAGATCGAGGGCGATCGGCCCAGACAGATGAAACTGGCCAAATCGCCCTGGAATGCCAACAAGATCGTACGTCGTGGCAGCAAGCAGGCGGTCTGGGTTGTGTTGTCATTGTGGACCGGTTTTACCTTTGTCGGCTATTTCACACCGATTACCGAGTTGTGGCAGAGCATGCTGCAATTCGATCTGGGGCCGTGGGAAACCTTCTGGGTGTTTTTCTACGGTTTTGCCACCTATGGCAACGCCGGTTTCATGCGCGAGCAGGTGTGTATCTACATGTGCCCCTACGCGCGTTTTCAAAGTGCCATGTTCGACAAGGATACGTTGATCATATCCTACGATCCCAACCGCGGTGAGCCGCGCGGGGCGCGCAAGCGCGGCACGGACAAGGAGGCGAAAGGGCTGGGTGACTGTATCGACTGCACCCTGTGCGTGCAGGCCTGCCCCACCGGGATCGACATTCGCGAGGGTCTGCAATACCAGTGCATCGGGTGTGCCGCCTGTATCGATGCCTGTAATGAAGTCATGGACAAGATGGATTATCCGCGCGGCCTGATTCGCTATACCACCGAAAATGCCCTGGAGGGCAAGCGCACCAGTATCCTGCGGCCACGAATCGTCGTTTATGGGCTGTTACTGATACTGATTACGGCGGCGGTCTTTTACAGTATTGCCACCCGGGTGCCCGTGGAACTGAACGTGCTGCGTGACCGCAATACCCTGTATCGCGAAACCAATCAGGGCCTGGTGGAAAATATCTATACCCTCAAGATACTGAATATGGATGAGACCGCGCATACCTATCGCCTGACTATCGACGGTCCGCCGCAAATGGAACTGCACATGGGACGCGAGACGTTGCATGTGGAAGGCGGGAGTGTGACCCAGGTGCCGGTGCAGTTGCGCATCGATCCGGTCCATCTGGAGAAGACCGGTTATGACATCAAGTTTCATCTGCAAGCCGTCGACCAACCGGATCTGTCGGTGACCCAGACCGGCCGCTTTATTGGTCCGGCGATGCGCTAACTCAAGGAGACCATGACAATGGCTTACACGGCTGTCGAAAATAATCCGCCCCCCTGGTATCGGCAGTTCTGGCCCTGGGCCCTGATTGCCCTGCCGGGCGCTGCGGTCATCGCCAGTATTGCGACCCTGATCATTGCCATGCAGAACCCCGACGGCCTGGTGGTGGATGACTATTACAAAGAGGGGATGGCGATTAATCAGACTCTTGCCCGGGATCGTCATGCCCGTTTTCTGGATCTGCGGGCGAGCGGGCGGATTGGCGCGGACGGCCGGGTACAACTGGTGTTGAGCGGCAAGCAGCCGGTTGCGGCAGACAGACTCCGTCTGCGTCTGCTCCATCCCACCCGGGCCAATCAGGATCAGCAGCTCTGGTTGACGGCGGCGGAAGCGGCCGACCGCTATCGCGGCCGGTTACAGACGCCGCAGGCGGGACACTGGCATCTGTTGCTGGAGCCGGAACAGGGCAGCTGGCGCCTGATCGGCCGACTGGAATGGCCCGGCGAAGGGCGGATTGAGCTTGCGCCCGCTCGGGGCGCGGGCGAATAAAGCCTATAATCAGCGGTCTTTTATCCGGGAGAAAGAAGATGTCGCAAATACCGAAAATCCAGCAGGTGGTCGCGGTACTCTGGCCCTCGTTTTTGACCGCGGGTATGGCGACGATCCTGTTCTTCACGGCGTTTGATCCGCAGTTGCTGGCGGAGCTGGCCGGTTACGGCGAGATCAGTCGCCTGGCGGGGTATACTATCGGCTTCTTTTTGTTCTGGCTGTTGACGGCGGGGACCTGTGCCCTGACCTGCTATTTTCAAAAGCCCTGCCCCCGACCCGGCGAGTGATCCGGCACAGTGGAGGCCTGTTCGTTAGTTCTCCGAAGCAGGTCAGGGGTACAGAAAACAGGCCGGTCGACGCCAGCCGGATCCTGGGGGGTGGTCAGCCATTGCGGGATCGGGCATTGCTGCCGCCCCGTCCACCTTGCCCGGCGCGCCGCCGGCGCTGGGCGGTTTTTTTGCGTGGCGGCCGGGCGTTGGGATCCCGTTGCGGCGGTTTGGGTTTGATCAGTAACTGCGGATCCATCGGGACCGCGGGGATCTTGTGGCCGATGTAGGCCTCGATATCCGGGAGGGAGAAGACATACTCATCACAGGCGAAGCTGATCGCCTCGCCCGTGGCGCCGGCCCGGGCCGTGCGGCCGATGCGATGCACGTAATCCTCGGCGTCCTGCGGCAGATCGAAGTTGATCACGTGGCTGACTGCCGGAATGTGCAGACCGCGGGCGGCCACATCGGTGGCCACCAGCAGGTTGAGTTCGCCGTCACTGAACTGGCGTAACAGCTTGAGACGCTGTTTTTGCGGCACATCGCCGGTCAGCAGCGCGGCGGCCTGATCGTTGCCGCGCAGATAGTCGGCGATCTTCTCCCCCGCCCGCTTGGTGTTGACAAAGATCACCGCACGGTCGACGTGCTGGTTGGCGAGGATGCCCAGCAACAGGCTGATCTTCTCTTCCTTGGCGGGGTAATAGACGCTTTCGACCACCTGTTCGGCGGTGATCTGCTCCGGTTCGATCTCCACCGCCTCGGGGTTGTTCATGTGTTCGTAGGCCAGTTCCTTGACCCGGTGCGAGAGGGTGGCGGAGAACAGCAGATTCAGCCGCCGGTCGGCCTCGGGCAGGCGGCGCAGCAAAAAGCGGATGTCCTTGATGAAGCCGAGATCGAACATGCGATCGGCTTCATCCAGAATCATTACCTGGATGGCGTGCAGATCGAATACCTTCTGTTTGAAGTAGTCGATGATTCGCCCGGGGGTGCCGATCAGCACATCCACGCCCGCTTCCAGTTGCTGGCGCTGACTGTCGTAGCCGGTACCGCCGTAAGCCAGGCCCAGCCGCATACCGAGGTGTTTGTTGAGCAGTTCGGCATCCTTGTGAATCTGCACCGCCAGTTCGCGGGTCGGGGCAAGGATCAGCGCGCGGGGCTGGTTGGGCCGGCGCCGGGCGTCGGCGGGATGGCGCAGCAGGTGGGCAAACAGGGCGATCAGAAACGCGGCGGTCTTGCCGGTGCCGGTCTGCGCCTGGCCGGAGACATCCTTGCCCGCCAGGGCCAGCGGCAAGGTCTCGGCCTGAACCGGGGTGCAGTATGAAAAGCCCGCCTCTTCAATGCCTTGCAGCAGCGCGGCGGGCAGATCCAGGCTGTCGAAACGGGTGTCGGACAGATGCGTATCACTCATGGGCGCACAGAATAGCAGATCGGCATCTTTTTGGGACTTGAAATAACGCCAATCTTGGGCTCAAATGTAATCACACCCCCTGCGCAGGCGAGCCCGCTCGAGCAGGGCAATGGCCCACATGGTATGTCAGGCGCCCGAAGACGTGTTAAGGTTAGCCGCCCGATATCACCCGAGTCAGTCAATGTTCCGCGACTGCAAAACAACACAAATGGGAGAAACACGTTGAGCGACAAGATCGTTTACGTCACAGATGCCACGTTTGAAGATGAAGTTCTCAAGGCGGGAGAGCCGGTTCTGGTCGATTACTGGGCTGACTGGTGCGGTCCCTGCAAAATGATCGCGCCGATTCTGGATGAGATTGCCGATGAGTATGCCGGCAAGATCAAGGTCGCCAAACTCAATATTGATGAAAATCCCGGGACCCCGCCCAAGTTCGGGATTCGCGGTATTCCGACCCTGATGTTGTTCAAAGGCGGCAATGTCGAGGCGACCAAGGTAGGCGCGGTTTCCAAGTCCCAGCTGACCGCCTTCATTGACAGCAACCTGTGAGCATTTTTCTGGTCCAGCTCATCACCTCGGGGCTGGACGAACCTGTTTTTTGGTGATAACTTTAAGGCCAAGAACGCATACGAATACCATCGTTTTATTTGTAACCTGCCTTCACGGGCAACCCCTCAAGCAACCCTGATACAGACGCTGACCGCGTAGCCGGCAGTCCGGTGCGTGTGATGCCGCGTAACCAACCTGATTGTAAGAAAACACCTATGAACCTCACGGAACTCAAACAAAAGCATGTCGCCGATCTGATCGTGCTCGCCGAACAGGTGGGTATCGAGGGTATGTCCCGCTCGCGCAAACAGGACATCATTTTCTCCATTCTCAAGGCCCACGCCAAAAGCGGCGAAGATATCTATGGCGATGGTGTTCTGGAAATCCTGCAGGACGGCTTCGGCTTTCTGCGCTCGGCGGAAAGCTCCTACATGGCCGGCCCGGACGATATCTATGTCTCGCCCAGTCAGATCCGGCGCTTTGCCCTGCGTACCGGCGACACGATCTCCGGCAAGATTCGACCGCCCAAGGACAGCGAACGTTACTTCGCCATGCTCAAGGTCAACGAGATCAATTTTGAGCCGCCGGAAAAAGCCAAGAACAAGGTATTGTTCGAAAATCTGACGCCGCTGCATCCCAATGATCGCATGCAGCTGGAGATCGGCAATGGCAGTTCCGAGGATATCACCGCCAGGGTCATCGATATGGTGGCGCCGATTGGCAAGGGTCAGCGCGCCCTGCTGGTCTCGCCGCCCAAGGCCGGCAAGACCATGATGTTGCACAACATCGCCCACTCGATTACCCACAATCATCCTGAATGCCATTTGATCGTGCTGCTGATCGATGAACGGCCCGAGGAAGTGACCGAAATGGCGCGTTCGGTGCGCGGCGAGGTGGTCTCCAGTACCTTCGACGAGCCGGCGAGCCGCCATGTGCAGGTGGCCGAGATGGTGATCGAAAAGGCCAAGCGGCTGGTGGAACACAAAAAAGATGTTGTGATTCTGCTCGACTCCATTACCCGCCTGGGACGGGCCTACAACACCGTGGTGCCCTCCTCCGGCAAGGTGTTGACCGGCGGTGTGGATGCCAATGCCCTGCAGCGTCCCAAGCGCTTCTTCGGCGCGGCCCGTAACATCGAGGAAGGCGGCAGCCTGACCATCGTCGCCACCGCGCTGGTCGAGACCGGCTCGCGCATGGACGATGTCATCTACGAAGAGTTCAAAGGAACGGGTAACATGGAGATCCATCTGGATCGCCGCATCTCCGAGCGGCGCATCTATCCGTCGATCAATATCAACCGTTCGGGTACCCGTCGCGAAGAGCTGCTGACAGCCCCCGACGAGTTGCAGAAAATGTGGATCCTGCGCAAGGTGGTGCATGACATGGATGAGGTGGCCGCCATGGAATTTCTGCACGACAAACTGGAGGCGACCAAGACCAACGCCGAGTTTTTTGACTCCATGAAGCGTTGATCGGGCCCCTCCGCCGGCAGCACTGAATCGAGCTGAAAACTCTTGTCAGAACAGACCACTGCAAACAGTTCTTCGGGTGGTTTGTGAGCTGAAGCACAGCACCGGTTTTGACAGGTTCGGGGAAAAGGACGAAGATTACTGCAGGGGCTCTGATGTCGGGTCGCCCCGAAACTGCAGGACCGAACCCATGGCACGATCCGAGACGGCCTACCATATCGATTTCGACGACTGGGCGCGCCTGGCCAAAACCGATCCGGCGCGTTTCGAGGACTTGCGGGATCGGGTGCTGGATTACTGTATTGCCCGTGCCCCGGCCGACCGCCAGGAGCGGTTACGGCGTCTGCAATGGCGCATTAACCAGGTGCGAAATACCGCCAGCAACCCACTCTCGGCCTGTATCACCATTTCCAACATGATGTGGTCCAGCTTCAGTCACCTGGGCGAGGCCTATGACGATTTGCAGCATTCCCGGCGTCCGTTCCGCCGCTGTGCCCGCATTCTGTCGTTCCCCGAACAGCCCCGCAGCAAGACGTAAATCCCCGGCAGGACTTGCCCTGCGGCGGCCAAATCCCGTATGATCGCCCGCCTCGATGCGTATGGTGCCCGGACAGGCCGGTGTGGCGATGCGCCCGAAAGAGAACTGTGAGGTTACCCATGAAAGCTGAAATTCACCCCGCTTACCAGGAAGTGTCCGTCACCTGTAGTTGTGGCAACAACTTCACCACCCGCTCGACGGTCGGCAAGGATCTGAATATCGAAGTCTGCGCCCAGTGTCACCCGTTCTATACCGGCAAGCAGAAACTGCTCGATACCGCCGGTCGCGTGGACAAGTTCCGCCAGAAGTACGGCATGAAAAAGTAAGTCCGTGGCGATACGCACGACGGAAGTTATCAAAAAGGCGCTGGTTACAGCGCCTTTTTTGTTGGTGCCGGGATCGTCGGCTGCAATCGCCGATAGTTGTCGGCCGGCGCAGTTCGATGCACAGGTCAGCGTGCGTTACGTGCATGACGGTGACACCGTACACCTGCGTGACGGGCGCAAGCTGCGGATCATCGGTATCAATACCCCCGAACGGGCCCGCGATGAACAACCCGCCGAGCCTTATGCCGGCGCCGCGCGGCGCCAGCTGCAGGCCTACGCCGACGGTCCCTGGTCGCTGGTTTATGACCAGCAGCGGCGGGATCGTTACGGTCGCCTGCTGGCTCATGTGTTCGATCGACAGGGGCGCAACATTACCCGCCGGCTGCTTGCCGCGGGGGCCGGGCAGCTGCTGGTCTTCCCGCCCAATCTGAAATTTGTCGACTGTTATCGCCGCGCCCAGCAAACGGCCCGCCGGGCGCAACGCGGCCTGTGGGCCCTGTCGACCTATCAGCCCTTGTCCACCGCGCAGCTGAGTACGGCCAACGCCGAGGGTTATCGGCTGGTGCGCGGGCGGTTGACCCGCATCGGCGAAAGCCGTTCCTCGTTGTGGCTCAATCTCGGGGAGGATTTTGCGCTGCGTATCGCCCGATCGGAGCTGGAGTATTTCGAGCGTCGGCAGATCGAGGCCTGGCGCCGACAGCCCCTGCTGGCGCAGGGCTGGATCTATCGACGCAGTAGCCAGTGGCGCATGCGCTTGCGCCATCCGGCAGCATTGCTGGAGGGGACAGACCAGGCCCCGCTGGCAAAACCGCGGGGCATGCGCCACCATGGGCATTCCCGCTGAGGTCACCATTGGTACGGCGGGGAGTTTTGCCGGTAGCACAACGGATTGAGTTGAATGAGATCAACATGAACGACGATGAACTGCCCTTTTCCGAACAGGCCCTGCGCTATCACGCCGAACCGCGCCCGGGTAAAACCGCCACCGCCCTGACCAAACCGGTCACGACCCAGCACGATCTGAGCCTGGCCTACACGCCGGGGGTGGCGGTCCCGGTGCGGGCCATCGCCGGGGATCCGCAACAGGCCTATCGCTATACCAACAAGGGGAACCTGGTGGCCGTGATTTCCAACGGCACCGCGGTACTGGGGCTGGGCAATGTGGGCGCGCTGGCCAGCAAGCCGGTGATGGAAGGCAAGGCGGTGCTGTTTAAATATTTCGCCGATGTGGATGTGGTGGATATCGAAGTGGATGCCGAATCCCCGAAAGCCTTCATCGATACCGTGCGCCGGATCGCGCCGAGCTTCGGCGGCATCAATCTGGAGGATATCGCCGCGCCCGACTGCTTCGATATCGAGCAGGCGCTCAAGGCGCAACTGGATATTCCGGTGTTTCATGACGATCAGCACGGTACCGCGATCATCATTGCCGCCGGGCTGCTCAATGCCCTGGAGCTGACCGGGCGCACCCTCAAGGAGGCGCGTATCGTCTGCCTGGGCGCCGGGTCGGCGGGCATTGCCTCGATGCGACTGTTACATGAACTGGGCGCGGACAAGCGGCATATCACCCTGCTGGATCGTAAAGGGGTCATCCATTCGGAGCGGCGGAACATTAATGCCCACAAGCGCGAATTTGCCCGGCGCACCGGCCGGCGCACCCTGGAAGAGGCACTGGCCGGCGCGGATGTCTTCATCGGGGTCTCGGGGCCGAACCTGGTCTCGCCGGGCATGTTGCAGCGCATGGCCGACAAGCCCATTGTCTTTGCCCTTTCCAATCCCGATCCGGAGATCACACCGGCCAACGCCCATGCGGCACGCAGCGATCTGATCATGGCGACGGGGCGCAGTGATTATCCCAATCAGGTGAATAATGTGCTGGGGTTTCCGTTTATTTTTCGCGGGGCGCTGGATGTGCAGGCTTCGGCCATCAATACCGAAATGGTGATCGCGGCGGTGAAGGCGCTGGCGGAGCTGGCCCATGAGCCGGTACCCCGGGAGGTGCTGCAGGCCTACGGGCTCGAACAGCTCGTCTTCGGACGGGACTACATCATTCCCAAGCCGTTTGATCCGCGGCTGCGGGAGTTTGTCTCCGGGGCGGTGGCGCGGGCGGCGCAGGACAGTGGCGTGGCGCGGGTGGCGTATACGCCCCGGGGCTAGGACACTAAGCTTCCGTGCCCAGCAGTTCCCGTACCCGGTTCAATGAGGCACGCTGCATCGGCCGACCGTCGACCGGACTCAGGGGCGGCTGCAGAGGACCGTCCTGGACAAACACCACCAGCTCGATGCGGGTGTCTTCGGCATAAAAGCGCAGCACAGGCAGGGTGACTGTCTGTTCCGCGGAGAAACGGACCTTGCGTTCGCCCTGCTCATAGGGGATCTGGTGCTCCAGCAAAAAAATATCCAGATCCTCGAGGCGCGGCACGAACAGATGCAGGACCACGGGGGAATGGACATCGGCGCTGCCGTCGAGGACGCTGCCGACCAGTTTGGGTTTGAAGGGCGCAAAAAATTCCATTGCCTGCAGGGCCCGGGCACGCAGATTATGCAGTGCTGCAGGCTGGGCATCGGCCCGGAACAGCCGCTGGTATTCGCGCAGGGCCTGATCGATTTCAGTGTTGCTGGGCATGTTGCGGGTATCGACCGCGCCCAGATGCAGGGCCGCCTTGCGTTTGGCGGCGTAGAAATCGCGGCTGCCGGTCTCGGCGAGGATCTGGGCGGCGGCCTGGGCCAGCCGCTGCCGCATTTGCAGATCCTTGGTATGTTTGTGTCCCATTTTTTAACAGCTAGAAGATATCGCGAGTGATGTTGTCACTGCCCTGCTGCTCGCCATTCGAGTCCGCCCGGTTTTCGGTACGGCGCTCGGGCACCTGATCTTCCAGAAAGTATTCAAACACCGCATCCGGCGCACCGCTGCCAACCAGTTCGCCGGTTTCGGGATCGATCAGTACCGAGACCATGCCCGGTGGCTGTTCCAGGAGGGGTTCCTCGGATTCGTCACGCAGGGCCTCGCGCATGTATTTGATCCACATGGGCAGTGCGGCGCGGGCGCCGGCTTCACGATGGCCGAGCGGTTTCGGGGTATCGAAGCCGACCCAGGAGATGGTGACCAGATTGCGGTTGAAGCCGGAGAACCAGGCATCGCGTTGATCGTTGGTGGTGCCCGTTTTGCCGGCCAGATCATTTCGTCCCAGCACCATGGCACCGCGTCCGGTGCCGCGGCGGACCACCTCGCGCATCATGTTGTTTATTAAAAACGCGGTCTGGGCCGTGAGCACCCGCGGAGCAATCTGTGGCTGCTGCGGCCCCTGCATGACCTGGCGCCACTCCCCGGGCGTTACTTCTTCCCGGGTGAAGCTGGGTACCCACGGCTCGTCCGCCGGGGTGGTCTGGTCCGATCGCGGAACCGTGTCGTCCTCGTCCCGGGCGTCGGGACAGTCCGGGCAGACCCGGGCCGGTCGATTCAGCAGGACGACCTTCTGATCAGCATCCAGCACGTAATCGATCAGGTTGGGTTCGACGAAATAGCCGCCATTGGCAAACACGGTATAGCCGCGCGACAGCTCCATGGGTGTCAGGACCCCGCTGCCCAGCGCCAGGGAGAGATCCCGCGGCAGGGTGCTGGAGTTAAAGCCGAACCGCTCCAGATAACGCAGGGCGTAGCCAATGCCGATTTCGCGCAGCAGGCGGATGGACACCAGGTTACGGGAATGGACCAGCGCCTCGCGCAGGCGGGTGGGGCCATAGAAACGGCCACTGTAATTTTCCGGTCGCCAGGTATCCTCCAGTCCGGGCGCATCGAACACCACCGGCGCGTCATTGATAATACTGGCGGCAGTAAAGCCCTTGTCGATGGCTGCCGAATAGATAAACGGTTTGAAGCTGGAGCCGGGCTGGCGCAGGGCCTGGGTGACCCGGTTGAAGTTGCTGGCATAATAGTCAAAGCCGCCGGTCAGGGCCTCGATCGCCCCGTCATCGGGATTGAGCGAGACCAGCGCGCCGGACACCTGCGGCAGCTGAGCCAGCCAGCTGCACCCCTCTTCGGCCGCTGTTACGTATATCACATCGCCGCGTTGCAGTACCTCGGCGGCCGATTTCAACTCCGGGCCGCGGTTGTTTTCATCAATATACTCGCGGGCCCAGTTGAGTTGCTCCCAGGGCAGGTAGGTCAGCCGGTTGTCTCGGGTCAGGGCGTAGACCGCCTGCTCCTCGACCGCCAGTACCAGCGCCGGGGTCAGGTTGCCCGGGGCGGGGACATTGTGCAGCAGTGAGGCCCAGTCCGCCTCGGCGGACGGGATCTCGAGCATGCCCTGCTCCGCCTTCCCGGGGAGTTCCCCGGGCTGCAGCCCCGGATCGGGAGTGACGCTGCCGAGCAGATCAATATGGTTGACGGGGCCGCGGTACCCGTGACGCCGATCGTATTCCAACAGGGCTTCGCGCAGCGCCCGGTTGGCGGCTTTCTGGCGTTGCGGCTGCACGGTGGTGTAGACCTCGTAGCCGGCGGTGTAGGCTTCGTCGCCGTAGCGGTTGACCATTTCATTGCGCGCCATTTCGGCGATATAGGGCGCCTCGAGATCGGTGGACTGGCCGTGGACTTTGGCATGGACCGGGACGGCCACAGCGAGCTGATATGCCTCTTCGGAGATGTAGTCGAGATCGCGCATCCGGCCCAGAACATAGTTGCGGCGCTGAATCGCGCGAGTGGGGTTGGCGACCGGATTGTAGCTGGAGGGAGCCTTGGGCAGTCCGGCAACCATCGCCATCTCATCCAGACTCAGATCGGCCAGCGTCTTGCCGTAGTAGACCTGGGCCGCGGCCGAGGCGCCGTAGGCCCGTTTGCCCAGATAGATCTTGTTCAGGTAGAGGGAGAGGATCTCCTCCTTGGAGAGCTCGCCCTCGATTTTCAGCGCCAGGAAAATTTCGTTGAGCTTGCGCAGGTAGGTTTTTTCCCGGCTCAAAAAGAAGTTGCGTGCCACCTGCATGGTGATGGTGCTGCCGCCCTGGCCCTTTTCGCCGGTCAGGATCAAATTGATCGCGGCACGCAGGATCCCCTGGTAATCGACACCCGGATGTTCGAAGAAACGGTCATCTTCGGCGGCCAGGAAGGCGTGGATCAGGCGAGGCGGGAATTCTTCGTATTTCAGCGGAGTTCGCTTCATTTCGCCGAATTCCGCGATCAATCCACCCTTTTTATCGTAAATCCGCAAGGGGACCTGCAGGCGTACATCCTTGAGCGTGTCGGTATCCGGCAGACGCGGCGTGATATAGGCGTACGCCCCCAGCAGGCCGACAGCACCGAGCAGACCCAGCGTCAAGGCAGAGGCGAGGGAAAATGTGACCAGTTTCTTAAATACGGGCTTCATATATCTAATTTTAAAAAAGAATTGGATTGTCCCACCCGATACAGGGCAGGCGTCCAGTATAATTCTTCCGTTCTGTGAACACTATTCCCATTTGTTTTTATAGTTTTGTTGACCTATAGTTGACTCATAAACCTAAAGTAGTTATACATATATTTACTATAACTTACTACGAATAAAGAAAAATATGGGCCTCAGGGATCTCATCAAGCCGAAAAAACCCCCGGTCATCGGGCTCGACATCAGTTCCACGGCGATCAAACTGCTGGAGCTGAGCAGGGCCGGAGATCGTCTGCGGGTCGAAAGTTACGCGGTGGAACCGCTCCCGCCCAACTCGGTCATCGAGAAAAACATCTCCGATGTCGAGGCGGTGGGTGAAGCGATCAAACGGGCGGTCAAGCGCTCGGGCACCCGCAACAAGCAGGCGGCGGCGGCCGTGGCCGGTTCGGCGGTGATTACCAAGATCATCTCCATGCCCTCCTCGTTGAGCGAGGATGACATGGAGCAACAGATCCAGCTGGAAGCCGATCAATATATCCCCTATCCCCTGGAAGAGGTCAACCTCGATTTCGAGGTGATGGGTGAATCGGACGACCCCGAACGGGTGGATGTGCTGCTGGCTGCGTCGCGCAGCGAGAACGTGGATGTGCGCGTGGCGGCCATGGAGCTGGCCGGGCTCAGGGCGAAGATTGTCGATGTCGAGGCCTATGCCATGGAAACTGCCTTCCAGATGCTGGCTCCCCAGTTACCGGAACAGGGGCTGGATCAGACTGTTGCTGTGGTGGATGTGGGCGCGACCATGACCACGTTGAATGTCATGCACGATCTGAAAAATATCTATACCCGGGAGCAGGTCTTTGGTGGCAAACAGCTGACCGAGGAGATTCAGCGGCGTTATGGCCTCTCCTATGAAGAGGCCGGGATGGCCAAACGCCAGGGCGGTTTGCCGGACAACTATGTGCCGGAAGTGCTGGAGCCGTTCAAGGATGCCATGGCCCAGCAGGTCAGCCGTTCCCTGCAGTTTTTCTTCTCCTCCAGTACCTACAACAGTGTGGATCATATTGTCCTGGCCGGGGGCAGCGCCATGATTACCGGGATCGACGAAATGATTGCCGACAAACTGGGTGTGCATACCTCCATCGCCAATCCGTTCACCAATATGACTCTGGCTTCACGAGTCAAGGCGCAAAGTTTGAGTAACGATGCCCCGGCATTGATGATCGCCTGCGGGTTGGCCATGAGGAGTTTTGACTGATGGCACACATCAACCTTTTACCCTGGCGTGAAGAGCTGCGCCGTGAGAAGCAACGGCAGTTTCTGACGGTTCTCGTGTTGTCTGTCATCCTCATGGGGATGATTATTCTGGTCGTGCATCTGCGCATGGCCGCCATGATTGATCACCAGGAATCGCGTAACCGATATCTGCAAAATGAAATCAGCAAGGTGGAAAAACAGATCAAGGAGATCGAGCAGATCGAACAAGACAAGGAACGCCTGCTGGCGCGCATGGAAGTCATCCAGCAATTGCAGCGCAACCGGCCCGAGGTAGTCCGGCTGTTCGATGAGATTCTTCATATTACTCCAGACGGGGTTCATCTGGAAAGTATGAAGCAGTCTGAAAACAAACTGGTACTTAACGGTGTCGCGCAATCCAATGCCCGGGTGTCGGCCTTTATGCGCAATATCGAATCATCGAACTGGTTGAAAGACCCCCGACTGGAGGTTATCCAGAAAAAAGGCAAGGGCGACGAACAAGATAGCTCAAGATCTTTTGTTCTGCATATGTCGCAGGTCAGCATGGACAAGGCTGAAGGCAACGGGGAATCGAAAAAATGAAAGATCTCGATTTAAGTGAATTAGACCTGAGTACCATCGGCTCCTGGCCGGCTGCGGTCAAGGCGGCGGTTATTGGCGTTGTCTGTGTTGCAGTGCTGGCTCTGGGCTATTTCCTGCATATTCAGAAAAAAATAGAGCAGCTTGAGCAGGTCCGTGCGAAAGAGCCAACCCTGAAGCGTGAGTTCGAGCAGAAACAGGCCAAGGCGGTGAATCTGGATGCCTATAAAAAGCAGATGCAGGAGATGGAAAAATCGTTCGGGACCATGTTGCGACAGTTGCCGAGTAAAACCGAAGTTGATGAGTTATTGATCGACGTCTCACAAACGGGGTTAAGCAGCGGTATCGAGTTCGAGTTGTTCAGGCCCCAGTCAGAAAGGCAGATCGAATTTTATGCCGAGCTGCCGATCGAGATAAGTATGCTGGGAACCTATCATCAGTTTGGCCGGTTTGTCAGTGGTGTTGCCGCACTGCCCCGCATTGTCACGCTGCATGACATTAATCTCACGACTAACAGGGATGGCAGGCTGAAAATGGATGTGACAGCCAAGACCTATCGCTATCTTGATGAAGACGAGCTGGCGTCAACAAAAAAGAGCAAGAAGAGGCGATAGGATTTCAATTCCTGAGTGCAACCTATGCTTAATAATAAATCGACAAAACTCGGATTATTGACGGCTGTGATCCTGTTGGGTACCTCGTGCAGCGGTCCGGAACATGCCGATCTGCAGGAGTATGTGAAGCGGATTAAGGGAAAGAAACAGAGCAGTATCGAACCTCTGCCCGAGATCAAGCCGTATGAAACTTTTATCTACAAGCCGGATGACCTTCGGGATCCCTTTACGCCTTCTGTACAGGAGAAGGCGGTACAAGCGGGGCCTGTCAATACCGGTCTGCGACCGGATACCGATCGTAAACGTGAGGCTCTGGAGCAGTTTTCGCTCGATTCACTGGTGTTTGTCGGGCATCTGGAGAAAGATGGCGTGCTGTGGGGCCTGATCTCTGCACCGGATGCGACTGTCTACAAGGTAAGAGAAGGCAACTATATCGGCCAGAATTATGGCGAAATAGAAGAAATTTCCGAGACACAAATACTGATCACAGAGATTGTGTCTGATGGAAGTGGTGGATGGATTGAAAGAGAGGCGTCCCTGTCGCTGGAAAGCGAGTAATTCGGGCTCCGTATAATTTTTGGAGTAGAACCATGATAAACCAGAGTGGTTATGGAAGCAGAATCATTAACGTCACCGGCATGTTGTCGATGATGCTGTTAATGTTTCTGGCATCGACCCAGGCACAGGCGCAAAACAGCCTGAGCGATATAAGCTATTCGACCCTGCCTGGTGATAAGGTGCAGATCAAGCTGAAACTGGATCGACCACTGGAGTCTGAGCCGGCGAGCTTTACCATCGATAACCCGGCCCGCATCGCCTTCGATCTGCCTGATACCCGACTGGATCTTGATGAGCGCACCAAGGATATCGGGATTGGTGTGGCCCGCAGTGTTACGGCAGCAGAGGCCGGTGGTCGCGCCCGGGTCGTGCTGAATCTTTCCAGTCTGGTGGGATACAGCACCGCGGTGGAAGGCAATGATGTGGTTATCACCCTGAATGAAAGTGATGAAACCCGTTTCTCCCGTGCCGGCGAATCAGATCAGCGTGCCGGTGAATCAGATCAAAGAGACACTCTGGACCAGGGTGCTTCGGTCAATGTGCTGGATCTTGATTTTCGTCGTGGTGACTCGGGCGAAGGGCGGGTGGAAATGACCCTGGCCGATCCCAACACTTCCGTGGATATGAAGCGGCGCGGCAGTCAGGTCGTGGTGACACTGAAAAACAGCGCCCTCAACGAAGAACTGGAGCGTCGGGTCGATGTGCAGGATTTTGCCACACCGGTCAGTACCGTGGATGCCTATAATCGGGGTAATGACGTGCGCGTGGTTATCAACGCAACGGATGAATTCGAGCATATTGCCTACCAGGCCGATCAGAAACTTACCATCGATGTAAAACCTCTTATCAAAGAGGAAGAAGACAGGTCACGCCAGCGGGAGGAATATACAGGTGAAAAACTGTCACTGAATTTCCAGGATATCGAAGTACGGGCGGTGCTGCAGCTGATTGCCGACTTTACCGGCATCAATATGGTGACCAGTGATACTGTCTCGGGGAGTGTGACCCTGCGGCTGAAAAACGTGCCCTGGGACCAGGCACTGGATCTGATCCTCAAGACCAAGGGGCTGGACAAACGCCAGAATGGCAATGTGATGCTGGTTGCGCCGGCCGAGGAAATCGCGGCACGGGAGAAAATGGAACTGGAGGCCAACAAGCAGGTTGAGTCTCTGGCGCCACTGATTAACGAGACTATTCAGGTCAATTATGCGAAGGCATCAGAAGTGGCATCCTTGCTCAAGGAGAAAGGCAGTGAATTTCTCTCCGAGCGAGGCAACATAACTGTCGACGAACGGACTAATAAACTGTTGGTGCAGGAGACAGCCGAACGTATTGATGCGATCATTTCCCTGGTCGATGAGCTGGATGTGCCGGTGCGACAGGTATTGATTGAATCACGCATCGTGCTGGCGAGCACCAACTTCAGCAAGGAAGTCGGTGTCCGGTTCGGGGTTTCACGTAATTACGAAGGCTCTGATGGTCGTGAACGGGCAGCCTCCGGCAATTTGAATGCCGTCGATCAGCTGATTAACGACGAGACCCTGACATCTCCGGATCGCTGGAACGTCAATTTACCGGCGGCAAGCTCTTCGGCCGGTACCATCGGCATGGCATTGGCAAGATTACCGTTCGGCACCCTGGTGGAGCTGGAGTTGTCCGCGGCCCAGGCCGAGGGTGAGACGGAAATTGTCTCCAGCCCGCGGGTCATTACTGCCAATCAGCAGGAGGCCGTGATCGAATCGGGGCAGGAAATTCCCTATCAGGAGGCCAGTTCCAGCGGTGCCACCAGTGTTTCCTTCAAGAAGGCGGTGCTGAGTCTGAGCGTGACACCACAAATTACTCCGGATGATAGAGTTATCATGGACCTGGCGGTCACGAGTGATAATCCGGACTTCGGTAACCTGGTGCAGGGTGTGCCGCCAATCAATACCCAGAACGTTCAGACCCAGGTATTGATCAACAACGGGGAGACGATTGTACTGGGCGGGGTCTATGAGCAGACCAAGAGTAACACCGTCAATCGCGTGCCTTTCTTCGCGGATCTGCCGATTGTCGGCGCCCTGTTCAGAAGCAAGTCCCAGGTGGATGAGAAGAGCGAACTGTTGATCTTTGTCACGCCGAAGATCATCAAGGATGAGATGCAAATCTAGCCAGCCCGGTTGGTAGTGCTGCGAAGCACCACCGGCCGGATTGTCTTTCTGTATTCATGTCTTCGGTTAATAATATCTTTCTCGTCGGATTGATGGGGGCGGGTAAAACCACCATCGGCCGCCAGCTTGCCCAGGATCTGGGCAAGGAGTTCATCGACAGCGATCACGAAATCGAGGCACGCACCGGGGTGAATATTCCGTTGATCTTCGAGCTTGAAGGGGAAGCGGGATTTCGGGAGCGTGAAGCGGCAATGCTCGATGAGCTGACCGGACGTGATAATGTGGTGCTGGCCACCGGCGGGGGTGCGGTACTTCGCGAGGAAAACCGCCGCCACCTGAAACAGCGCGGCACGGTGGTCTATCTGCAGGCCAACGTTAAACAGTTGCTGGAGCGGACCCGCAAAGACAAGAATCGGCCCTTGCTGCAGACCGATGACCCCGAGGCCCGGCTGACCCGGTTGTTGCAGGAACGCGAACCGCTTTATCTCGAACTGGCGGACGTGGTGGTGAATACCGACCACGGTAATATCCGCAGCGTGGTCGATACAATTCTGGAAAAACTTGCCTGAGCCGTTGCGTCTCGTGCGCTGTGCCGACTATCCTGTATAATCTGACAGTTACCGGCGCAATGAAGGCAAGATGATTACTCTCAACGTCGATCTGGGCGAACGCAGTTACCCGATATTCATCGGCCGGCAGTTGCTGGGCGATGCCGGGCTGGTCAGATCCTGTATTGCCGGCACCCAGGTGATGATTGTCACCAATGAAACGATTGCGCCGTTGTATCTCGACAAGGCTCTGCAGGCGTTTACTGACTACGAACCCGGCCACGTTATCCTGCCTGACGGCGAGCAATACAAAAATCTGGAGATTCTCAACCGGATCTTTGATGAACTGCTGGTGCGCCATTTTGATCGCCATTGCACCCTGGTGGCCCTGGGTGGCGGCGTCATTGGTGATATGACCGGGTTTGCCGCCGCCTGTTATCAACGCGGCGTCGATTTTATCCAGATCCCCACCACCCTGCTGGCCCAGGTCGACTCCTCGGTAGGCGGCAAGACCGGCGTCAATCATCCCCAGGGCAAGAACATGATCGGGGCGTTTCATCAGCCGCGCTGTGTGATCATCGATACCGATACCCTGAAAACACTGGATGATCGCCAGTTGAGCGCCGGCCTGGCGGAGATCATCAAGTATGGCCTGATTCGGGACAGCGACTTCATCGGCTGGCTGGAGCAGAATATGGACAAGCTGTTGGCGCGCGATCCGCAGGCGACAGCCTATGCCATCGAGACCTCCTGCCGCAGCAAGGCCGCCATCGTGGCCGCCGATGAAAAAGAGAGCGGCGTGCGGGCCCTGCTCAATCTCGGCCATACTTTCGGCCATGCCATTGAAACCGGGGCCGGCTACGGTCACTGGTTACATGGCGAGGCAGTAGGTACCGGAATGCTGATGGCGGCGGATCTCTCCATGCGCCAGGGCTGGTTATCGGAGCAGGATGTGCTGCGGGTGGAAAACCTGATCGACAAGGCGGAGCTGCCCACTCGCGCACCGCATAATATGACCTATGAGCGGTTTATGGAGCTGATGGCCGTGGACAAAAAAGTCCGCGCCGGGCAGGTCAATCTGGTGCTGTTAAGATCACTGGGCGAGGCGGTTGTTACAGCCGATTTCGATCCCGCGCTGCTGCGCGAGACTGTCGAGGCCCATCGCGCCACGGAATAAACAGGCGGTAAATCCTATGCTAAGTCTTGCGCCCTACGCCGCGAACGAGAAAAACAGTCTGGGGCGACGTATTCCCGAAGAAGTGCCCAGTTACCGCAGCGAGTTTCAGCGCGATCGGGATCGCATTGTTCACTCCGCCGCGTTTCGTCGCCTGGAATACAAAACCCAGGTGTTCGTCAATCACGAAGGAGATATGTTCCGTACCCGGCTGACCCACTCCATCGAAGTGGCGCAAATCAGCCGCTCTATCGCCCGGATTCTCAATATAAATGAAGATCTGAGTGAGACCATCGCCCTGGCGCATGATCTGGGACACACTCCGTTTGGCCATGCCGGCCAGGATGCCCTGAACGGCTGCATGAAAGAATATGGCGGGTTCGAACACAATTTGCAGTCATTGCGTACGGTCGACAAACTGGAGCAGCGTTACGCGGACTTCGAGGGGTTGAACCTGACGTTCGAGGCAAGGGAGGGTATTCTCAAACATTGTTCGCTCAAACATGCCCGGGAACTGGGTGAGGTGGGGCGCCGCTTTCTCGACAAGACCCAGCCTTCGCTGGAAGCCCAGGCAGTGAATCTGGCCGACGAGATTGCCTATAATAATCATGACGTGGACGACGGCCTGCGCTCGGGGCTGATTACCCTGGCGGAACTGGAAGAGATCGAGCTGTTTAATGATCAATATCGGGAGGTCAGGAATCGCTATCGGGAGCTGACCGACCGACGGCTCATCCACGAGATTATCCGGCGTATGATCAACCGCCAGATCATCGATCTGGTAGAGACCAGTCAGGCGGCGATCCGGGCACTGGCGCCACAGAAGATTGAGGATGTCCGCCGGCACAGTCAGAGCCTGATTGGTTTCAGCGAGGAGATGCGCGCCGCCAATCTGGCGCTCAAACAGTTTTTGCGCAGTCGGCTCTATTCCCATTACCGGGTGCATCGGATGACCTCGAAGGCGCAACGGATTATCGAATCGCTGTTCAGTGCGTTTTTTCAGGATCCCGGGCTGTTGCAACCCAAGCATCAGCAGATGGTCTGCATGATGGAAGAAAAAGAAGGCCCCAATGGCCGCGCCCGCGCCGTTGCTGACTATATTGCCGGCATGACCGATCGCTACGCGATCGCCGAATACGGGCGTATTTTCGATCCGGCCGAATTAACCTGAGCCGGTTTTGTGAGCACGCCTGTTCATGCGTATCTATATGCAAATACCGGCCATGGAAGACAAGCCGCCGCGGTTTTACCAGCTCATGCTGCAAAAGGACCTGGTGGACGGCTGGAATCTGATCCGCAACTGGGGCGAGACCGGCAGCCGCGGACGGGTCAAGCAGGATCATTACACTGATCTGGAACAGGCCCAGACAGCGCTGCTCAGGGTACGGGACATGCAGCTTGAGCGCGGTTACAAGGTGATGTTCATGCAGGGACAGGAACTGCCGCATGAGTAATTACGACGACATCCCGACGCTTCGACACGAACCCGACTATCTGGCGGACTACGGTCTGCAGAGACCGCCTTTTTTTGCCGAGCACGATGATCGCTTCATCTACCTGGACGACGAGCGCCGGCAATTGCTCGATATGCTGCAGCATCTGAGCCGTTACAGCCGGCTGATGCTGATCGTTGTCGGCGAGCGGGGCATCGGCAAGACCAGCATCAAACAGCATTTTATCAACCAGGCGGATGAGTGTTATCTGATCAGTGACGTCACGGCACATCCGATGATGGATGCCGACGAGCTGCTCTCAGCTATTGCCCGGGGCTTTGGTCTGCTCGATATTCCCGCCAGCCCGGTGGAATTGCAGAACAATCTGTATCATTATCTGGCCGGCCTGCAGCAGCAGGATCGGATGCCGGTGTTGCTGGTGGACGATGCCCATGAACTGCCCCGGGACGCCCTGGAAGCGCTGTTTTATCTTGCCGACACCGAAGCCGGCGAGGGCAATCTGTTGCCTTTGGTACTGTTCTGCGAGCCGGCGATCGAGGTGATGCTCGAGTCGTCCGCCATCCAGCCACTCAAGGAGCGGGTGACCCACCACCTGCGCCTGGCCCCTTTTGATGAGGCGCAGACCGCCGAGTACCTTCGCCATCGTCTGGCCGTCGCCGGTCTGGATGGCGCCAGTCCCTTTACGCCCCGGGATATTCGCGCAATTTACCATAGTGCCGACGGTATACCGGCCCGGATCAATGATGCCGCCTATCGGCTGCTCATGGGTATAGAGATTGGGGAGCGGGCGGATTACGAGCCCGAGGGTGTGCCGGGTACAACCCGAAAGCGGGTATTGGGTCGTGGCTATCTTGCCGCCGGTGGTCTGGTGGTGTTGCTTGTCGCCGCGACGCTCTGGTGGCCGGATCCGCGGTCACCGGAGGACTCGTCGCACTCGCCGTCGATCAGCCATGGCGAACCGGCTGTCATGTCGCCATCGCAGGTGATCGTGGCGCCCGCTCCCGGGCTGAGCGCTGCGCCCCTGGAGGCGGCAAGCGATCAGCCCGTGCCCGACGATCGGCTGTTGCCGGTCGAGCCGGAGGGGGAACCGGTGGCAGCATCGGCCCCCGCACTGCACATCGAGACGATCGAGCCCAATCCGGTCCCGGCCAGCGATGAGCTGCAGACGGTCAGTCTGCACGGCAAGGGGTTTGATGAGACCACCCGGATTACGGTCGAATGGGATAATCAGCGCAAGACGCTGGATACTTCCCGTGTCGCGCTGATCAACGACAAACAACTCGATTTTCGTCTGCGCGTCGGGACGCGCCCCCGGACCTGGGAGCTGCTCGTGCGCAATCCACAAAGTGATGAGCGGGTCCGAACCCGTTTCACGGTAGAGGCCGAAGCAGCGGCAGAGTCTGGGCCTGAGCCCGCGCCGGCCTCTGCCGGGGAATCAGACGCGGCGGAGCAAACCATCGATATTGCCTGGCTACAGCGCCAGCCGGCCGATCACTACACGCTGCAACTGCTGGCAACCCGAGAACATGACAATCTGCAGGCCTTCCTGCAACGCCATGACCTGGACAGGCAAAGTGTGATTGTCGAAAGCCGCAAGAACGGTGAACCCTGGTATGCCGCGGTCTCTGGCAGTTACCCGGATACCAGGGCGGCCCGGCAGGCGGCGGCGGATCTGCCCGCTGACATAGAGGCCCCGTGGATCCGGCGTATCGGGGACGTTCAGGCGAGCCTGGCTGACGAGCCGATTACCGACAGGCCGGCGCCTCGCAGCGCCAACTTGCGGGCGCAGACCGCCTGGTTGTGGGATCAGGATCCGGACGCCTATACCCTGCAGTTGATCGCCGGGGGCAATGAGCCGGCGATCCAGGAGTTTATCGATCACCATGACCTGCGCGGCGAAGCTGTGTTTTATCAGACCCGGCGCAACGGCAACCCCTGGTTCGTGGTGGTACTGGGCCGGTATGCCGATCGCGAGACGGCGCTGGCGGCACGCGAGGCATTGCCGGCGGCGCTGCGCGAACAATCGCCGTGGCCCCGCGCCTTCGGTGATATTCATAGTGAACTCGCCGCACCCTGACGTCACCCGGGAATCCCGATAACCCTGTCGGTTCTCCTGCCATTCTCGCCTCAAAACATCAAGTAAAACAGCTCCTTACGGAGCATTGCAGGGGCCTGTAGCCTGGCTGTATACTTCTGGGCCATTTTGCCCGCGATCTGCGGGTAAAACCTCGAGTAACGGCAAGTATTCAGCGGTGGCGGTTCCAGTGACAGCAAGCAAACAGACACAACGCCCGACCGGGCTCTATCAACCGAATTTTGAACGGGACAATTGCGGTTTCGGGCTGATCGCCCATATGGATGGCGAGGCCAGCCATTGGATCCTGGAGACCGCGATCGGCGCCCTGGCGCGGCTGACCCACCGCGGCGCGATTGCGGCCGACGGCAAGTCCGGCGACGGCTGCGGTCTGTTGTTGAAGCAGCCGGAAAGTTTTTTCCAGGCCATCGCCAAAGAGCAGGGTTTTACACTCAATGAACGCTTTGCCGTGGGCATGGTGTTTCTCAATACCGACAGTCAGCTGGCCGAGGCGGCGCGCAATACGCTGGTACGCGAGCTGGAACAGGAAGGGCTGGACGTGCTCGGCTGGCGCACGGTCCCGGTCAATCCCGAAGCCTGTGGCAAGGAAGCGCTGCGCACTCTGCCGACCATCGAGCAGCTGTTCATCAATGCGCCGGCGGCGATGGATGAAATCGAATTCGAACGCCACCTGTATATCGCCCGCCGGCGGACCGAAAAGGCGATCGAGCCGCAGGATGATACCTTTTATATTCCCAGTCTCTCCTCACGGGTGATCTCCTACAAGGGACTGGTGATGCCCGAATACCTGCCGGTGTTCTACGCGGATCTGAACGACTCGCGTATGGCCTCGGCCCTGGCCGTGTTCCATCAGCGCTTTTCCACCAATACCTGGCCCGAGTGGCGCCTGGCCCAGCCGTTCCGTTATCTGGCCCACAACGGCGAGATCAATACCCTGCAGGGTAACCGCAACTGGTCGGTGGCCCGCGGTCACAAGTTCGACAGCCCGCATATCCCCATGGCGGACGTGCGCCCGCTGGTCTCCCCGTCGGGTTCCGATTCCAACAGCCTGGACAATATGCTCGAGGCGCTGCTGGCCGGGGGCATGGACATCTTCCGCGCCATGCGCCTGCTGATTCCGCCGGCCTGGCAGAACGTGGAAACCATGGACGCGGATCTGCGCGCCTTTTATGAATACAACTCCATGCACATGGAGCCGTGGGACGGCCCGGCCGGTATCGTGCTGACCGACGGTCGCCATGCCGCCTGCAGCATGGATCGCAACGGCCTGCGTCCGGCCCGCTGGGTGATTACCCGCGATCGGCATATTACCCTGGCCTCGGAAATCGGTGTGTATGACTACGCGCCCGAGGACGTGGTCGCCAAGGGCCGGCTCAAGCCCGGACAGATGCTGGCGGTGGATACCGACAGCGGAAAACTGCTGCTGCCGGAGGATATCGATCAACACCTGAAGAGCCGCCAGCCCTACAAGCAGTGGATGCGCGAGCATGCCCGGCGGCTCAAGTCCCAGTTGCAGGAAGAGAACAACGCCTGCCCCGTGGACGAGTCCATGATGGATGTGTACCAGAAGATGTTTCAGGTCACCTTCGAGGAGCGGGATCAGATCATTCGCGTGCTGGGCGAAGCCGGCCAGGAAGCGGTCGGCTCCATGGGTGATGACACGCCGTTCCCGGTGCTGTCGCGCATGGTGCGTTCGCCCTACGACAACTTCCGCCAGCAGTTTGCCCAGGTGACCAACCCGGCCATCGATCCGATTCGTGAGCAGATCGTCATGTCGCTGGAGACCTGTTTCGGCCCCGAGCGCAACATGTTCGAGGAAACCCCGCAGCATGCCGAACGGCTGCTGGTCGACTCGCCGGTGCTCTCGCACAGCAAGCTCACCCAGTTGCTGGAGATGGGGCAAAGCGAAAAGAATTACGCCAATCAGCTCATCGCGCTGAATTATCCCGAGGATATGGATCTCGAAGCGGCGATCCGCGATATCTGCGATCAGGCCGTTAATGCCGTCCGGCAGGGCAAGGTGGTGCTGGTGTTAAGCGATCGCGAGATCAGCCGCGAGACCCGCCCGGTGCACGCGCTGCTTGCCACCGGCGCCGTGCATCATCGGCTGGTCCAGGAAGGCCTGCGTTGTGATGCCAATATTGTGGTGGAAACCGGCACGGCCCGGGATCCGCATCATTTCGCCGTGTTGATCGGCTATGGCGCCACGGCCGTTTATCCCTATCTGGCCTACGCCGCCCTGCGTGACATGCAGCGCAGTGGCGAGATCACCGATCCCAGTGCCGCCAACCTCGATGCCAATTACCGCAAGGGCATCAACAAGGGGCTGTACAAGATCACTTCCAAGATGGGGATCTCCACCATTGCCAGTTATCGCGGTGCCCAGTTGTTCGAGTCGGTCGGCCTGCATCAGGATGTGGTGGATCTCTGCTTTAACGGCACCACCAACCGGATTCAGGGCATCGGTTTCAGTGATCTGCAGGAGGACCAGCGCCTGCTGTGCAAACTGGCCTGGAACAAACGCAAGCCGATCCAGCAGGGCGGCCTGCTCAAGTTTATTCACGGTGGCGAGGACCACGCCTACAATCCGGACGTGATCGGCACCCTGCAGGAGGCGGTCAAAAGCGGTGACTTTAACAAATGGAAGGAATACACCACGCTGGTCAATCACCGCCAGACACTGACCCTGCGCGATCTGCTCAGGTTGCGCGAGAGCGAGCAGCGCGTGCCGCTGGATGAAGTGGAGCCGATGGAAGAGATCGCCACCCGCTTTGATTCGGCCGCCATGTCGCTGGGCGCGCTCTCGCCCGAGGCCCATGAAACCCTGGCCGAGGCCATGAACCGCCTGGGCGCCCGCTCCAATTCGGGCGAAGGGGGCGAGGATCCCAAACGTTACGGCACCAACAAGCGCTCCAAGATCAAACAGGTCGCCTCCGGCCGCTTCGGGGTTACCCCGGCCTATCTGCGTTCGGCGGAAGTCATGCAGATCAAGGTGGCCCAGGGAGCCAAGCCCGGCGAGGGCGGGCAGCTGCCCGGTCACAAGGTCGACGAGCTGATTGCCAGGCTGCGTTACTGCAAGCCCGGCGTGTCGCTGATCTCGCCGCCGCCACATCACGATATCTATTCCATCGAGGATCTGGCCCAGCTGATCTTCGATCTCAAGCAGGTCAATCCCGACGGTCTGGTCTCCGTCAAACTGGTCTCCGAAGCCGGTGTCGGTACCGTGGCCGCCGGGGTGGCCAAGGCCTATGCCGATCTGATCACTATCTCCGGCTATGACGGCGGCACCGGTGCCTCGCCGCTGACCTCGGTCAAGTATGCCGGCAGCCCGTGGGAACTGGGCCTGAGTGAAACCCATCAGATCCTGCGTGCCAACGATCTGCGCGACAAGGTGCGCCTGCAGACCGACGGCGGCCTGAAGACCGGCCTGGATGTGATCAAGGCGGCGATTCTCGGCGCGGAAAGCTTCGGCTTCGGTACCGGGCCGATGGTGGCCATGGGTTGCAAATACCTGCGCATCTGTCACCTGAACAACTGCGCCACCGGCGTGGCCACCCAGGACAAGGTGCTGCGCATGGATCACTATCGCGGTGAAGTGGAATGGGTCATGAACTACTTCCGTTTCATCGCCGAGGAAGTGCGCGAACTGCTCGCCTCATTGGGCCTGCGCAAGCTGACCGACGCGATCGGGCGCACCGATCTGCTCGAAGTCCTGGAAGGGGAGACCAGCAAACAGCGCGGTCTGGATCTCGGTGCGTTGCTCAGCGATGCCGGTGTCGCCACGGACAAGCCGCAGTGTTGTGTCAAACCGAGTAACGAGCCCTTCGACAAGGCGGAACTGGCCGAACAGATGGTCAGCGATTGCCTGCCGGCGATCGAAAACAAGGCCGGCGGCGAGTTCAGCTACAGGGTGCGGAACACCCACCGCTCCATCGGCGCCCGGCTGTCGGGCGAGATTGCGGTGCGCCACGGCGATCTGGGGATGGAAGACAATCCCATCGTGCTGCGGCTCACCGGCACCGCCGGGCAGAGCTTCGGCGTCTGGAATGCCGGCGGTCTGCACATGTACCTGGAAGGTGATGCCAACGATTACGTCGGCAAGGGCATGGCCGGCGGTAAACTGGTTCTCTATCCGCCGAAGGGCAGCAGTTTTGCCTCGCACGAGGCCACCATCATCGGCAACACCTGCCTGTACGGCGCCACCGGCGGCAAGCTCTACGCGGCCGGCACGGCCGGCGAACGCTTCGGCGTGCGTAACTCCGGCTGTCACGCGGTCGTCGAAGGCGTGGGCGATCACGGTTGTGAATACATGACCGGCGGGCATGTCACCGTACTGGGGCAGGCCGGACTCAACTTCGGTGCGGCCATGACCGGCGGCTTTGCCTATGTCTATGACGCGGATAACAGTTTCATCGATTGTGTCAGTCACGATGTCGACATTCAGCGCATCGTACCCGAGCACATGGAAGCCAACCGCAATCATCTGCGTGAAGTGATCGAGGAGTTCGTGCGCGAAACCGGCAGTCAACGTGGCCAGATGCTACTGGACAGCTTTGCCGATGAAGTGGGTCACTTCTGGCTGGTCAAACCGAAAGCGGCTTCGCTGGAGTCCTTGATGGACGATCTGCAGCGCCGCGCTGCGTAATTCTTTAAATTGATAGTATCAATCTGCAGCCGGGATTGTCCGGCTGCCTCAATGGGCAGTTAGAGCAAATCATGGGTAACACGTTTCAGTTTTTACAGGTCAAGCGCATCGATCCGGAAAAGAAGCGGGTCGACATCCGGATCAAGGAATATCGCGAGATCTACGGCAAATACGATGCCAAGTCGGCAGCGCAGCAGGCAGACCGTTGCCTGGAGTGTGGTAATCCCTATTGCGAATGGAAATGCCCGGTCCATAACTATATTCCCAACTGGCTGAAGCTGATCGCCGAAGGCAATGTCATTGAGGCGGCGGAACTGTCGCACCGGACCAACTCACTGCCCGAGATCTGCGGCCGGGTCTGCCCCCAGGATCGCCTCTGCGAGGGCGCCTGCACCCTGAACGACGGTTTCGGGGCGGTGACCATCGGCTCCATCGAGAAGTACATCAGCGACACCGCCTTCGAGCAGGGCTGGCGGCCCGACATGAGCGGCGTCGAGGCGACCGGCAAGAAGGTCGCCGTGATCGGTGCCGGCCCGGCCGGTCTGGGGTGTGCCGACGTGCTGGCCCGTAACGGGGTCGCCGTTACCGTCTATGATCGTTATCCGGAGATCGGCGGGCTGCTGACCTTCGGGATTCCCGAATTCAAGCTGGAAAAGGAAGTCGTCCACAAGCGCCGCGAAATCTTCGAAGGCATGGGTATCGAATTCAAGCTCGGTGTGGAGATCGGCAGGGACATCGCCTTCAAGGAGATCGCGGATCACTACGACGCGGTATTCCTGGGCATGGGAACCTACAAATACATGACCGCCGGTATCCCCGGCGAGGATCTGCCCGGCGTGTACGCCGCGCTGGATTTTCTGGTTGCCAATGTCAACCACTGTTACGGCTACGAAAAAGATCCCAAAGACTACATCAACATGCAGGGCCGGCACGTGGTGGTGCTGGGCGGGGGCGATACCGCCATGGACTGCAATCGGACGTCGATCCGCCAGGGTGCCGCCTCGGTGACCTGCGCCTATCGGCGCGATGAAGCTAACATGCCCGGCTCCAAACGGGAGGTGGGCAATGCCAGGGAAGAGGGCGTGCAGTTCATGTGGAACCGCCAGCCGGTGGAGATCGTCGGCAACGGCCAGGTGGAAGGCGTGAAAGTGGTTACCACGCAACTGGGCGCGCCCGACGAACGCGGCCGGCGCCGCCCCGAGCCGGTGCCCGGTTCCGAGGAGATCATCATGGCCGATGCGGTGATCATCGCCTTCGGTTTTCAACCGAGCCCCGGTGACTGGTTCGAGGAATACCAGATTGAAGTGGATGAGCGCGGCCGGGTCAGGGCGCCGCAAAAACAGGAATACAAACACCAGACGGCCAATCCGAAGATCTTCGCCGGCGGCGACATGGTGCGCGGTTCCGATCTGGTAGTCACCGCCGTCTACGAAGGCCGCGAAGCCGCCGAAGGCATCCTCGATTATCTTGAGGTGTGAATAATTAACGCAGAGGACGCGGAGGCGCAGAGGCGCGGAGATGTAATTTTTAATGTTGAATTTTAAATTTTGAATTGCGGTGTCTGCATTTAATTCAAAATTCAATATTAAAAACTCAAAATTGCCTTACGTCCTCTGCGTCTTTGCGCCTCTGCGTTCTCCGCGTTTGAGTCGTCGATCATAAAAAGTGGACAAGAATGACAGAATTGAAAAATGATCGTTTACTGAAAGCCCTGGCCCGTGAGCCGGTGGATGTGACGCCGGTGTGGATGATGCGCCAGGCCGGGCGGTATCTGCCCGAGTATCGCGCCACGCGCGAGAAGGCCGGCAGTTTTCTGGACCTGTGCAAGAATCCGGAGCTGGCCTGCGAAGTTACAATGCAGCCGCTGGATCGTTTCGATCTGGATGCGGCCATTCTGTTTTCCGATATTCTGACCATCCCCGATGCCATGGATCTGGGCCTCTATTTTGCCGAGGGCGAGGGGCCGTGTTTCGAGCGGCCGCTGCGCACGGCGGCGGCGATCGAACAACTGCCGGTGCCCGATGTCAGTGACAGCCTCGGGTATGTGATGGACGCGGTGAGCACGATCCGGCGGGAGCTGGACGGCCGCGTGCCGCTGATCGGTTTCTCCGGCAGTCCCTGGACCCTGGCCACCTACATGGTGGAGGGCGGTACCACCAAGGAGTTCGCCCTGGTCAAAGGCTTGCTGTACGAAAATCCCCGGGCGATGCATCAGTTGCTGGAGAAGCTGGCGCGCACCGTGATCGACTATCTCAACGCCCAGATCGCCGCCGGTGCCCAGGCGGTGATGATTTTCGATACCTGGGGCGGGGTGCTGACCACGCGGGATTACAGCGAATTTTCGCTGGATTATATGCGCCGGATTATCGCCGGCCTGACCCGCGAGCACGAAGGTCGCAGGGTGCCGGTGATCATCTTCAGCAAGGGAGGGTGTCAGTGGCTGGAGGATCAGGCCACCATCGGTGCCGACGCCCTGGGACTGGACTGGACCATCGACATCGGCCTGGCCCGCCAGCGGGTGGGCCGGCAGGTGGCCCTGCAGGGGAACATGGATCCCTGCGTGCTCTACGCTTCGCCGGAGCGTATCCGTGAGGAAGTGGCCACTATCCTGCAAAGCTACGGCCCGGGCCCCGGACACATCTTCAACCTGGGCCACGGCATCCACCAGCACGTGGATCCCGACCATGCCCGCGCGCTCATCGACGCCGTTCACGAGCTGAGCACGCCCTACCACAAAAACTGAACCCCGGAAAATAAATTTGGACTTGCTTGAATTACTCAAGCCGGTTCGCAAGATGCCGATATGCATCAACACTAACTTTCCCCCTTTTTGTTCAATAACAAGTATGAGGTATCAATATGCGTGCTGTACTCAGTTTCATCGGTCTGCTGCTGCTTGCCGTCTTTCCGGCGCAGGCCGATGACGAATTCCCCGGCCGCAGTCTGTATCTGGATGTGCCACACATCGAGCTGGCCGATCTTGCCGAGCGTTACGACGACGTGGTAATCGTCGACGTCCGTTCCCGGTATGAATACGATACTCTGCATATTGACAAGGCCGTGCATGTCTCGCTGGACGCGTCCGATTTTGTCGAACGAATGCATCAGCTGCGTGACAAGAATCCGGACAAGCCGATTGTCACCTACTGCAATGGCAAGACCTGCATGAAGTCCTACAAGGCGGCGCGCAGGGCTCTGCAGCGCGGTGTTGAGAATGTGGTGTCGTTCGATGCCGGGATCATGGACTGGGCGCAAAACCAGCCGGAGCGTTCCGTGTTACTTGGCGACTCTCCCCTGGATCCGGCCAAACTGATTGCCAAGTCAGAGTTCAAGCAACACCTGATAAAACCGGAAGAGTTTGTCGGCAAGGCCAACCGCGGTGGCAACATGATCGTCGATGCCCGTGACCCGCTGCAGCGCGCGGGTTATGCGCTGTTCACGGGCAAGGAACACCGGGCGTCCCTGGCGGATGAAAAGAAAATCGGGGAGTTGATCGTCAGGGCGGCCGATAACGGCGAGACCATGTATATTTATGACGAAGCCGGCAAGCAGGTACGCTGGTTGATGTATCGTCTCGAACAGCAGGGCGTGAAGGAGTACTACTTCATGGAAGGTGGTACCAATGCTTTCTATAAAGGATTGCGCGAGGAATTCGCCAAAGAGGACTGAATCAGGCTCGTCGCTGCTCCGATTTAATTCCGCGGTTTATGTCCGGCATGGGCGTCGGACATAAACTGTGCGACAATTGCTGTATGCAAATCTCCGGCAACATCCGCAAACTGACCACCCGCCTGGGCGAGCCGGTCGAATACCGGCTGCCTGTCGGCGATCAGACGATTGCGTTAAATCCCCTGATTGGGCAAACCCTGTCGCTGGAATTTCTTGGCGAGATTCACTGCATCGAGTGCGGGCGTAAAACCAGCAAGAGCTTTAATCAGGGCTACTGTTACCCCTGTTTTCGATCGCTTGCCCAGTGCGACAGCTGTATCGTCAAGCCCGAACAATGCCATTATTTCGAAGGGACCTGCCGTGAGCCGGAGTGGGCCGGGCAACACTGCCTACAGGACCACTATGTCTATCTGGCCAATTCGTCGGCTATCAAGGTGGGCATCACCCGCGCCAGCCAGATCCCGACCCGCTGGATGGATCAGGGCGCGTCTCAGGCCTTGCCGATTCTGCGGGTCAAAAACCGCCTGGTTTCCGGTCTGGCTGAAATGATCTTCAAACAGCATGTTGCCGACAAGACCGCCTGGCAGCGTATGCTCAAAGGAGAACCCGAGCCGGTGGATCTGCCGGCCCGCCGGGACGCCCTGTTTGGTGAATGTGAAACGGCATTGCAGAAACTGGCCGAGCAACAGGGGGATAACAGTCTGGCCTTGCTGCGCGATGAATCACCGGTTGAGATTCGTTATCCCGTGCAGGAATACCCCGTAAAAGTCACCTCTCTGAACTTCGACAAGACCCCGCTGATTGAAGGTGTGTTACAGGGGATCAAGGGCCAGTATCTGATTCTGAGCAGCGGGGTCTTGAACCTGCGCAAGTTTTCGGGGTATAAGATACAATTCACCTGCACTTAACCCGGTACCGAGCTGCAATGCAGACCTGGCGACAACCCCGATGGCATAACCTGACACGCGCACTGCTGCTGCTCGTGTTGCTGGGCCAGTCCGCGCTGCTGCTGCACGAGAGCGAACACGCCAGCGCTGCTGCCGGTGAGAGCGAATGTCAGCTCTGTCTGCATGCCCAGCCACATTTGAGTGCGGCACAAACCGCGCCGGTTCTCAATGTCTGTTTCGAGCGGCTCGGGACCCTGACACCGTCTGTCGAGCAGCCGGTTTACTTCTCTGCTGTCTATGCCAATGCCTCCCGCGCACCGCCGCGCGCCTGAACTCCCTCGATCATAAGTTTAATTGACAGCGTAATCCCCGAAACGGGTATTGCGCACATGTGTGATCTTCCCGTCATGGCATGCCGTGTTAGTCCGTCATGCAAGTCATATGCAATCAGTACAGGCATGATGTGACGGGACAATGAGTCAGGAGCTGACAATGTTCAGAACAAGCATATTTTTACTGAGTCTGGCCGGTGTCGCCAGCCTGCCGGCCGTTGTCCAGGCCCAGAGTCCCGGGAAAATATCCGGTAATGAATTCAACCCCGCGGTCAGTTTGATCCTGGATGGCCGCTATACCGATATCGACAATAGCGAACTTGAGCTGCCCGGTTTTCAACCCGGCGGCGAGGCCGGTCTGCCCGCGCAGGGTTTTGCCACCGGGCATAACGAGCTGGTCATTTCGGCCAATGTGGACGACAAGTTTTATGGTCAGATGAGCACGGCGCTGGTGGAGGAAGATGGTGAGACGCAACTGGAGCTGGAAGAGGCCTTTATGGAAACCCTGGGGCTGGGTCATGGGCTGAGAGTGCGGGGCGGGAAATTTTACTCCGCAATCGGTTATCTCAACAGTATTCACGACCATGCCCACGATTTTGCCGATCGCCCGCTGGTCTATGATGCCATGCTGGGTGGGCACCTGAACGATACCGGTATCCAGTTGAACTGGATTGCGCCAACAACCCGGTATCTGGATCTGGGCGTCGAGATTACCACGGGCAGTGAATTTCCCGGCGGGGAGAATGAGGATAACAATAACGGCCTGGCGCTGTTCGCCAAAACCGGCGGGGATATCGGTACCGGCGCCAGCTGGCAACTCGGTGCCAGTTATTACAGTACGGAATTTGACAGCCGCGAGGCGGGTGGTCATCACCATGGCGGCGGAACATCGCATGCGGACAATGAACTGTTAAACGGCGAAGTGGATATCGCCGGAATCGACCTGGTCTACAAGTGGGCGCCCAACGGCAACCCGAAGCAGACCAATTTCAAACTCCAGGCGGAATACTTCCTGCGTGACGAAAAGGGCCAATCGGAATTCACCGAGCCTGACTCTGAATCGGTAAGCGCTGATTATATCGGTGAACAGCAGGGCCTCTATGTTCAGGGGGTGTATCAGTTCATGCCCGCCTGGCGGGTGGGGCTGCGTTATGACCGGCTGGAGGCGGACAACGTGATTACGAACTTCGTGTACGGCGGGATCGACCAGGACGAATATCTGGACGAGTCCGGACTGGGAAGCGAAGCAAAGGATCCGGCGCGTCACAGTGTGATGGTCGATTACTCGCCGAGTCATTTCAGCCGCCTGCGCCTGCAGTACAGCGAGCTGGATAACGGGCACGAGCAAAATGACATGGTCATGTTGCAATACATCATGAGCCTGGGTGCGCATGGCGCGCACAAGTACTAATTAAGGGGATGATGATGAGAATCTTTAACAAATCAGTTTCCCTTGCGTTGTTCACCCTGCTGTTCGCCACGGCCACTCAGGCCGTGGCGAAAGTCGATGTACTGGCCTGTGAGCCGGAGTGGGCGGCGCTGGCCGAGGCGATTGGCCAGCAGCGGGTCAACGTCGTCTCCGCGACAACGGCCTACCAGGATCCGCATCACATCGAGGCGCGCCCGTCGCTGATCGCCCGGGCAAGATCGGCTGATCTGGTGGTTTGCACCGGTGCCGAGCTTGAAGTTGGCTGGTTGCCGCTGTTACTGCGCCAGTCCGGTAACGGGCGGATTCAGCAGGGCAAGCCGGGCTATTTTATGGCCGCCGAACAGGTGGCGCTGATCGAAAAGCTCGAGAGTGTGGATCGCAGCATGGGGGACATCCATGCCGCCGGCAATCCGCATCTGCATCTGGATCCCTATCGCCTGTTGAAAGTGGCGAAGCAACTTGTGCGGCGACTGGAAAAGATCGATCCGGATAATGGCGCGGCATATCAGAGCAATTTCGAGGCATTTTCCGAACGCTGGCAAACGGCTATTGATAGATGGGAGAAAAAAGCGCAAACGCTGCGCGGCAGGAAGGCGGTGGTGCAACACCGGACCTGGAGTTATCTGTTTGCGTGGCTGGGGGTCGAGGCGGTCGCCGATATTGAACCCAGGCCCGGATTGCCGCCGACCAGCGGACACCTGGCAAGCCTGCTGGAGAAGATTAAACGTGACCGGCCCGACTTCATTATTCTTGCGGCCTACCAGAACGAGCGGGGGGCGCAATGGTTGTCGCGCCGAAGTCAACTGCCGGTGATTACCCTGCCCTATACCGTCGGCGGCAGTGAGCAGGCCGGGGATCTGTTCAGCCTGTATGACACCATGCTGGATCAGCTACTGGAGGCCACCCGGTGAGCCCGGCTGATATGATGATGCAGCTTGGCATTATCCTGCCGGCCTTGCTGGCCGGCATGTTGATCCTGAGCACCCATGTGCCGCTCGGACGGGAAGTTCTGCAACGCGGGATTATCTTTCTGGATCTGGCCATCGCCCAGATGGCGGCACTGGGATTGATTATCGCCCATTTCATCGGCCTGGAGGCACACGGGGCTGTGGTCAGTCAGCTGGTGGCGGTCACCGCCGCCGTGATTGGCGCCAGTGTGTTGTACCAGGTGCGCCATGCCCCTGCGGCGATTCAGGAGGCCCTGATCGGTATCCTGTTCATGCTGGCGGCGACCGGCAGTATTCTGCTGCTGGCCAGGGATCCGCATGGCGGAGAGCGATTGCGGGAAGTGCTGGTCGGACAAATCCTGTGGGTGGAATATCGCGATCTGATCGTGACCGCGATCATCTATGGTGTGGTGCTGATGCTCTGGTTCGGCTGGCGACAGAGACTCGGCAGCTACGGGTTTTATCCCCTGTTCGCCGTAACCATCACCCTCTCCACGCAACTGGTTGGCGTTTATCTGGTCTTTGCCAGTTTGATCATCCCGGCGCTGGCCACGCTGCACTGGCGTCGGCCGACTCAGGCGGCCTACGCTATCGGCGTGGCCGGATATTTTCTGGGACTGTTGTGTTCCGCGCTGTTCGATCTGCCTTCGGGGGCCATGATTGCCTGGGGACTGGGAATCGCCGGTGCGTTATTTTATCTGCTGAGCCCAAAACAGCCGGTTCGCAAATAGAAGTTCCGATTATGTGTGGGTAACACGGGGGCTTCATTACAGGAAACGGTGGTGCAGTTTACTCCGTTTGTTGACGTTGATGAATTTCATCAAGTGTCTGTTGATACGTTCCCAGGTGTTCCCCGCCCAGCGCAACAGCCCGGCGGGCATGTTGTTCGGCCTGGGTTAATTGTCCCTGCTGCAAATAGAGATGCGCCAGATTATTGTGCGCGGGCGCATAATCGGGTCGGGCATCGAGTAATTGTTGCAAGGTCTTTATCGTCGCGGCGGTCTTTCCCTGTGCATACTGGCTGTTAGCCAGTCCCATCAGCAGGCGCACATCATTCGGCCACTCTTTCAATCCGGCACGGTATCCCGCCGCCGCTTCTTCGTGTCGATTCACCTGTTCCATGCTGGCGAGGGCGCGCAGATATCGCCAGTATTCCACCGTGGCCGGCAGTTGCCCGGGCTGCAACGCCAGCATGGCCCAGCGATCGGCCCGCTGCCAGGTACGCTCGAACTGGGCCAGGGTGTTGAGGCGCCGTTTATCCGTGCCGGAGCGCAGGATGATTTTATCGCCATTGAGGTCATAACCGATCAGTACGGCATAATGCCAGCGGGGATACCAGTCCAGGGCCAGATTCTGGAAGACCAGCACCGGATTGCCGGCCTCGACCTCGCGCAGCAGATCATCCAGCTCGGGTTTGAGCACATAGGGAATCAGGCCGAGCTGGCGGGTATTACTGAGTAGCTCAACCTGCAGGCTGCCCTGTTTGCCGGGAATATAGAGTTTCGAGGTCAGTTGCTGCGGTGTGATATCGATATCCTGCCAGTTGGCGAGCATGGCCAGTGAGGCGGGACCGCATTGATAGGCTTCCTGGGGATGAAACGGGACCTCGTTCAGTTCCACCGCGGGGGCGATATCCGCCGGCGGCGCGTCGAGCAGGCGATCGCTTTGTGGTGTCCCGGCACAGCCGCCAGACATTAAACCTGTCAGGGCCAAAAGAAAAACCCCCGCAAGGCGGGGGCCGTTATAACAGCACATCATAGAAAGGGATCTCAGATATTGTAGACGTTGGTCAGTTTAAGCAGATCGGTGATCAGCAGAACGACCAGCACAAAGGCAAGCAGCCCCAGTGCGTCGGCGCCGGCAGGCAGTTCCTCAAGCTGACCGGCCAACATCCGGATCTCCTGTTCAGTCATGGCATCAACCCGTTCGAGCGCATCGGCCGGATCAACACCGAGAGTGACCAGTTGATCCCGGACTTCGTCCCGCTGAAGTACTTCTTTGACGTGCGCCCGTTCCTGCTGGAGGCTGTCGCCGGCGAGGATGTCATTGGTACCGAGCATGGCTGCGTAACCGGGTGCCGTGATCCCCAGTGACATCATGGTGATCAATATGATCAGACTAAAGCCCTTACGAAATTTGCGGAGCATATACATGGATGGACTCCTGTTGTCCGATTAACTGATATCAAGCGTAGTTCAAATAGAGGCGAATAGGTAGCAGTTGACTATGTTATGCGAAGTCAGTCACGCCGCTTCTTGCGCGCCCGGGGATGGGCCTGGTCATAGATCCTGGCCAGGTGCTGGAAATCGAGATGGGTGTAGATCTGGGTGGTGCTGATGTCCGAGTGGCCGAGCAGTTCCTGCACCGCGCGCAGATCGCCACTGGATTCGAGCAGATGGCTGGCAAAGGAGTGACGCAACATGTGAGGATGAACCGGGACATCGACGCCCTGATGTTGCGCCCATTCACGCAGCCGTTTTTGAACATTGCGCCCGGAGATCCGCCGCCCCTGGCGACTGACAAACAAAGCCTGTTCGTCCTGCAGGGGAATTGTCTCGCGAACGACAAGCCAGGCCTGCAACGCCGCCAGTGCCTGTCGGCCGACGGGAACGATACGGCTTTTGTTGCCCTTGCCGTGCAGACTCACCTGGGCCTCGGCCAGATCCAGCTGGGATCGATCCAGCTGCACCAGTTCGGCCAGGCGCAGCCCCGAGGAGTAAAACAGTTCCAGAATGGCGCGATCGCGGATCGCCAGTGGATCCTTACCCTGCAGATCCAGCAGCGCGGCGGTCTTGTCCACGTCCAGAGTGTGCGGCAGCTTGCGTTTGGCCTTCGGCGCCTGGATGTCGCGGGCCGGGTTATGGTTGACTCGGCCCGCGCGGATCAGAAAATCGAAAAACCCGCGCATCGACGACAGAGCCCGCTGCAGGCTGCGCGCGCCCAGGCCGTCACGATGGCGTTGTGCGACATACTGGCGAACATGCTGACTGTCCAGTTGCGACCAGTCGTCGAGATTGTGCGCGGCGCAAAACACGGCGAGTTGTTGCAGATCGCGCCGGTAATTACTGAGGGTGTGGGGCGAGAGCTGGCGTTCGTTTTGCAGCCTGGCCAGATAGTCCTGCACGGCCTGCTGTGCGCTGGCGTTCATGAGCCCAGATGGAGCTTCAGAATCCGGGTGAGCACGTGACTCAGGTGGGACAGGAACAGGGTCCCCATGTTGGCGCGAAAGCGTTGTGGATCCTGGCTGCCGATGGCGAGCAGGCCGATACACTGTTTGCTGGATTCGCTTTCCACCAGCGGGATCAGGGCGGCGGAACGCACCACCTCCGCATAATCATTAAACAGGGCATCGAGCTGGCCCGGTTTGAGGGGGCCGCAGACCGGTTTGCGACCGTTGATCACTTTTTCAAAGGCGCCGAGTGCCGGTTCGCTCCAGTCCATGATATCGGGGTGGGCCTTGAGGACCGGCGCACCGGAGTTGAACAGGCGAATCACAACCGCATCGGCCTCGAAGTCGGACTTGAGGCGCTCCTGGATCAGGGTCAGCAGGCTGTCGAAGTCATCGGTATCCAGCAGATCCAGAATCAGTCTGTTCAGCCGGGTACTGAGATCCTCGTTTTGCCGGGCGTAATCAGTCAGTTCCTGCAGGCGCTGTTTGAGCTGCTGTTTTTGATCGCGCAACACCGAGACCTGGCGCTCGATCAGGGAGACCGCGCCCTGCGGTTGATGCGGCAGCACCATGTCGGCCAGCAGATCCAGATGGCGTTCGAAAAAATCGGGATTGTCGCGCAGGTAGCGCACGACCTCGCGCTCGAACTCCTTGTCCACGGCAAGCGGGTTTTCCTGGCGATTGCTCATAACGTGATATTACCCCTGAACCTGGATGTTGCCTTCAAACACCGTGGTTGCCGGCCCGGTCATCAGTACGGGTGAATCCCCGCCCTGCCACTGGATCCGCAGCGTCCCGCCGGGCAGGGCAACCTCAACCTTATCACCAAGTCGGTCCCGTTGGCGACCCACAACCACCGCCGCGCAGGCGCCGCTGCCGCAGGCCAGGGTCTCGCCGGCGCCGCGCTCGTAGACCCGCAGGCGGATATGGCCGGCATCCAGTATCTGCATAAACCCGGCATTCACCCCCCGGGGAAAGCGGGGATGGGATTCGATCTTCGGACCCAGTTGCCCGACCGGGGCGGTGTCGACATTATCCACTTCCAGCACGGCATGGGGATTGCCCAGGGCGACCGCCCCGAGGTGCACGTGCTCCCCGTCGATGTGCAGATCATACAGATCGGCCTGCGCATCGGCGTCGAAGGGAATCTCGGCCGGCGCGAAATGCGGCACACCCATATTCACGGTCACCTGGCCGTCGGACTCGATCTGCAGGGTCAGGCGCCCGGCGGCGGTGGCCACCTCGATGGTGTCGCGATCGATCAGGCCCTTGTCGCGCACGAAACGGGCAAAACAGCGCGCGCCGTTGCCGCACTGCTCCACCTCGCCGCCGTCGGCGTTGAAGATCCGGTAGGTAAAATCGACACCCGCCTCGCGTGGCGGCTCCACCAGCAACAGCTGATCGCAGCCGATGCCGAACCGGCGATCGGCCAGCTGGCGGATCTGTTCGCGACTCAGATCAATATCCTGGTGGATAGCGTCAATGACCACGAAGTCGTTACCCAGGCCGTGCATCTTGGTAAACCGTAACGGCATGTCACTTTTCCAGGTTACAAAATTAACGCAGAGTTCGCGGAGACGCAGAGGCGCAGAGTTTTATAATTTGTATCCCCGGTGAAACCGCTTTGTCTATCAAACGAGCTTTGATGCGGGTTTGATTTCAATAGTGTAACCAAACCGGCGGCGTTTGGCTGCGATTTAACGCATCAACTGCATGTAGTCGCGGTAGATGCAGCGGTCCATGATCACGGTGAGGCCCGCATCGCGGGCGCGTTGGGCCTCGGCTTCATTGACCACGCCGTCCTGCAGCCAGATGGCCGGCAGGCGGCGCTCGATACAGACGTCGATGATGGGGGCGATCTGATCCGGGGCGCGGAATACGTCCACCAGATCGATGGGATCGGGGACGTCGGCGAGGTTCGGGTAGGCCGGCTCGCCCAGGACTTCGTCCACCGCCGGGCGCACCGGAATAATCTGGTAGCCGAACTGTTGCAGCGCGCTGGCTACCTGGTGGCTGGGGCGGGCCGGTTTGGGCGAGAGGCCGACCACCGCGATACGCCGGATCGCGCCGAGCAGGTCGCGGATTTCGTCAGTGGTTGGGTTGGTGAAGGCCATATGGATCAGTTTACTCGCCCAGATGGCCCTGTACCACCAGATGCCGGTCGCTGACGCTTTTGACCTCGAGATAATCGAGGCCTGCCTGGTGTAACTGCTGACGCACCTCTTGTGGCGTAAAGGCGGCGCACAGCGAATGATAAAAATCACGTTGCAGGATGGGCGGTTCGCCGGCCGCGTAGTGTTCCATCAGCTCGCGTGCCTGCGCGGTACTGGCGGGACGCTGCAGATCCATCACAAACACCGGCGTACCGGGGCGGCCGTGTTGTTTGATCGCTTCCCAGAGTACCTGCGGATCGTGCAGGTGATGCAGCAGGCTGTTACTGATGATGACATCGTAGGCGGGCAGGGGGAGAAGGTCCCGTGGCAGATTGACCCGGTACAGGTGGATGCGCTCGGTGAGCTGCTCCTGCGCCAGCCGCTGGCGGCCTTCGGCCAGCATCGCCTCGGCGCCGTCGATGCCGTCAATATGGCAGTGCGGGTAGGCCCGGGCGAAGCGCACGCTGATATCGGCCGGACCGCAGCCCAGATCCAGGACGTTGCCGTGCAGGGTCGGGTTGGTAAAACGCTGTCTGAAGCAGTCGATGAAAAACTGGTGCGGGGCGTCAAAGTCGGCCCAGGCATAGGCGCGGGCCTGCTCCGCCTCGTCCATCAGTTCCGGTTCGGGGATACGCTCCATGAGAGATACAGCTCAGGGCAGGATGGTTTCGCCGGCATACAGTTCGGCCAGCGATTCACGTTCGCGTACCACATGGATCCGGGCGCCGTCGATCATGATCTCGGCGGCGCGCGGCCGGGTGTTGTAATTGGAGCTCATGGAAAAACCGTAGGCACCACAGGAGCGTACTGCAAGCAAGTCGCCTTCGGCGACCGACAGGGCGCGATCCTTGCCGAGAAAGTCACCGGTCTCGCAGACCGGGCCGACCACATCGTAATAGACGGGATCGCCGTGAGGTTCGGTATTGACCGGGATGATCTCCTGCCAGGCGTTGTACAGGGCCGGGCGCATCAGATCGTTCATCGCCGCATCGACAATGGCGAAGTTCTTGTCCGCTGTCTGCTTGAGGTATTCGATCCGGGTGACCAGGATACCGGCATTGCCGGCGATGGCCCGGCCGGGTTCCAGGAGGATGGTTTGCGGCCGGTCGGCCAGCAGTTCGCGCAGGGCCGCGGCATAATCGCCCGGCTCCGGTGGCGTCTCCTCGTGATAACGGATCCCCAGACCGCCGCCCAGATCCAGGTGTTCGATCGGGATGCCGTCCAGCTCCAGCCGATCCACCAGCAACAGCACGCGGCGCAGCGCATCCAGAAACGGTTCGGTCTCGGTCAGTTGCGAACCGATATGACAATCGATGCCGACAACGGTGATGTGCGCCAGATCGGCAGCACGGGCATAAACGTCCGGTGCCTGATCGATGCCGATACCGAACTTGTTCTCTTTGAGGCCGGTCGAAATATAGGGATGGGTTCTGGCATCCACATCCGGATTGACCCGCAACGACACCGGCGCGCTGACATTCAGTTCGCCGGCGATCTGATTCAGCCGCCGCAGCTCGGATTCGGACTCCACGTTAAAACAATGAATGCCCACTTCCAGCGCCCGGCGCATCTCATCAGCGCGTTTGCCGACACCGGAGAAGACCACTCTGGCCGGATCGCCGCCGGCGGCCAGTACCCGTTCCAGCTCGCCCCGGGAGACGATATCAAAGCCGGAACCGAGCCGGGCGAACAGGTTGAGCACCGCCAGGTTGGCATTGGCCTTGACCGCATAACAGATCAGGTGCGGATGATCACCCAGGGCCTGATCGAAGGCCTGCCAGTGACGCTCCAGCGTGGCGCGGGAATAGACATAGCAGGGCGTGCCGTGTTGCGCGGCGATTGCGGCCACCGGCACCTGTTCGGCGTACAGTTCGCCGTTGTGATAATTGAAATGATCCATACTCGTTCAGGAATCCTGTCGGGCTTGTTGTTGTTCGTCGGGCAGGTAGAGGGGACCTTTCTTGCCGCAGCCGGCGAGCATGCTGCCGACGCCCAGGACAATAACCAGAACGATAAACAGGGTTTGTGGCCAGCAGAAGCGCATGGGCGGACTCATTCATAGAAGGTTTGTGGCATTATACGCCGATGGCCGGGCGGATGTCAGAGGCCGCGGCCCCATCGACAGCCGGTAACGCGTATGCTGACCAAGATAGTTATTCTGGGAATTTCACTGCTGGGGCTGATACTGCTGCTGGCCGGCCTCGCCCGGCTGTTTCGGCGCAGGTTGTTGCGCGGTACGCTGGAGGGGCTCGGCGGCCTGCTGTTGATCTTTGCCGCCATCCTCAGCTGGTCGGTAGCGCTCAATCTTTATGGTTATCAGCGTCTCACCCAGGAGCAACCGATTGCCTCGCTGCGTTTCGAGGCGCGCGGGCCGCAGGCCTTTCGGGTCTATGTCATGCACCCCGACCAGTTGTCGCAGAGTTACGAGTTGCGCGGTGACGAATGGCAGCTGGATGCACGGGTTCTGAAATGGAGCGGGCTGGCGACGGTGCTGGGTCTGGACACCGCCTATCAGCTGGATCGCCTGACCGGCCGTTTTCGAGATCTGCAACAGGCCCGGGAGTCGCCGCATACTGTCTATAGCCTGTATCAACCGCGCGGCCTGGACATCTGGCAACTGGCGCGTGAGTACCGGGGCTGGTTGCCGTGGGTCGATGCGATCTACGGCAGCGCCACCTACATGCCGATGGCAGATCGTGCCGAATACACGGTCAGCCTGACCGCCAGTGGCCTGATCGCACGGCCCGACAACGCTGCCGCCGAACAGGCCGTGCGCCGCTGGCGCTGAACGGTGCGTTAACACATAGATCGTAAAAAGCATTACCACCAGGACACAAAGACACAAAGAATTCGTTGTTTGGGTTTCGGGAAGCCCGATTCGCTACTTTATTCCCCCTGGTGTCTTCGTGTCCTGGTGGTGAGATTTTTGTCGGAGGACTGTCGAGCCGCCTGACGAACAGGAAGTGAAACGTTGCGTATACGAACCAACATCTTCATCTGGGTATTTTTCGCCACGGTGGTGCCGCTGACCGGCCTGATGCTGGGCGCGACCTATTACAGCCAGAACGCCTATCAGCAGGCGGTTTCCCACGATGTGTTATCGAGTCTGGAAAGTATCTCGCGGGAGCTGGAGCGGCATCTGGGGGACAATCAGGAGCTTGCGCTGGGGATGGCGCGTGCGCCGGCGGTACAGGACTTTGTTCCGGTACTGGCCGGGCAGGCCTCCGGTCGGTTACCGGAACAGAGTCGACGTTTGCGCGCGCAGGTCAATCGCTATTTCGAAGGCTTCCAGACCATTTTGCCCGGCTTCTTTTATCTGCGCCTGCTGGACGTCAATGGCAACACCCTGGTCAAGGTCAGTCACAATACCCGCAGCACCCCCACCTACGAAAGCCTGTCGGGGCTCGCGTATGTCGAGCAGGAGATCAACTCGGAGAAATTTGTCACGCGGCTGCGCGAACTGGCGCCGGATCAGGCCCATGCGCTGGATCTGCCGCACAACCGGCTCAATGAGATGCCGGAATTCAACTTTCCCCTGCTCGATTACGTCGTGCCGTTGTATCAGGATGATCAGTGGATCGGTGCATTGACTGTCACCCTCGGCGGCCGGCACCTTGATCGCATTCTGGATAACGCTTCGCGCCTGTATCAGGGCGAACTGTTCGTGGTGGAAAACAACCCCGATGATTCGCAGCGCCACGGCCAGATTTTATATGACAAGGGCAGCGATATCCGTTTTGCCCAGATCCGGGCCGATGCGGTCTTTGTCGGTGACAAATACGACAAACAGATGTTGAACGAGGTGGTGGACAGCACCAGTGGCCTGTACCGGAGCGAGGACGAGCGCTTCCATAACTATTATGTCGAGCTGACTCCCTATCCGGATCGACTGATCAGCTGGGTGCTGACCTCGCACATCGATTCAGGCGTTATCTTCTCCCCCTATTCAGCGATTCGCATCGGCATCGGGCTGTTTGGTATCGCCGCCCTGATTATTACCCTGCTACTGACCGACATCGGCGTGCGCAAGGTGGCGCAACCGGTCTGTCGCCTGGCCGGGCGGCTCAAGGCCTATGCCAACGGCGATCATGCCCAGCGCGCCGAGGAGAAGCAGGCGATCGATGAAATCGGGGCGCTGGCCCAGGCTTTCAATTATCTGGCCGATACCCTGGATACCGCACGCGAGCAACGCGATCGCGCCGAACACATGATGTTGCAGAGCAACAAGCTGGCCAGCATCGGCCAGATGGCGGCGGGAATCGGTCATGAAATCAATAACCCGTTGAACAATGTGCTCTCCTATACCAAATTGTTGCAACGTACCCTGCAAAAAGGGGAATACCCTGATGCGCAAACACGTCAACGTTTAAACGAGGATCTGGAGGCACTGCGCGACGAAGCCTTGCGGGCTTCGGATATTGTGCGCGGGATTCTCAACTTCGCCCGCCAGGTGCCGCCGCAATACACCCGCTTTGAGGTTCGGCCCTGGCTGGAGAATACCCTGGCGCTGGTCAGACAGGCCGCCAGGGGACGGGGCGTGAATCTGAAGCTGCAGTGTGATTTTACGGGCGAGCTGGAAGGGGATCGCAGCCAGCTTCAGCAGGCATTGATCAACCTGCTGTTGAATGCAATTCAGGCCAGTCCTCCGGATACCGGGGTACTGATCCGCTGCCAAAGCGAAGAGAGGCAATTGAGACTGACAATCCGTGATGAGGGCGAGGGTATCGCGCCGGAGAAACTGGACAATATTTTTGATCCCTTCTTCAGTACCAAGGCCGAAGGCGAGGGTAGCGGGCTGGGGCTGTCGATCAGCCTGGGGATCATCGAATACCATAACGGCACGCTGACGATCGAAAACAACCCCGAAGCTGGTGTCACCGCCACAGTTGTACTACCGTTACAGGCCGACAGCGCGAACCAGGAACAAGTCGCCAATGAATAACCCGCCCGTGATACTGTTTGTTGACGATGATCCCAAAGCCGGTGAGCTGATGGCTCGCTTTACCGAGGAGGCCGACTTCGAGTGCCGGGTCTACCAGGAACCGCTCGCCGCACTGGAGTATTTCAAACAGCATCCGGTACAGCTGATTGTCAGCGATCTGCGCATGCCCGATATGAGCGGCACCGAACTGTTGCAGGCGGTCCGCGAGCAGGATAGCCGTATTCCCTTTATTATTATCACCGGATACGCCAACGTGGATAATGCCATCGAGGCGATGCGCCACGGTGCCACCGACTTTATCAAAAAACCCTATGACATGGACGAGCTGCAGCTGCTGATCGAGCGCAACCTCAAGCTCGACGCGCTGCGCCAGGAAAATCAGCTGCTCAAGCGCCAGCTCAGTGACGAGCGCAACCGCTTCGGCATGGTCGGCCACGCCGATTCGGTCGTGGAGATCTACAAAATTATCAGCAAGATTGCCGACATCCGCTGCAATGTTGTCATTGAGGGCGAATCGGGCACCGGCAAGGAGCTGGCGGCGCGGGCCATTCACTACCAGAGTGAATATGCCGACCAGCCGTTTGTGGTAATCGACTGTGGCGCGCTGACCGACACCCTGCTGGAAAACGAGCTGTTCGGTCATGAAAAGGGCGCCTTTACCGGCGCGCATCAGAGCAAACGCGGTTTGCTGGAAATGGCCATGGGCGGCACGGTGTTCCTGGATGAGATCGGCAACATCTCCGATGCCATGCAGATCAAGCTGATGCGCGCGATTCAGGAGCAGCAGATCACCCGCGTCGGCGGCCTGCAACCCACCCCCATCGATGTGCGCTTTATCGTGGCAACCAATCAGGATATCGATCAACTGGTCAGCGAGGGAAAATTCCGTCATGACCTCTATCATCGTCTGAATGTGGTCAAGTTCCGTATGCCGCCGTTACGCGAGCGGCGGGACGATATTCCCCTGCTGGTGCGTCACTTTATCGGCCATTACGCCAAACTGTATGGCCGGGAGGTCAGGGAGTTCGACCGGGAATCCATGCAGAAACTGATGGAACACGACTGGCCCGGCAATGTTCGCGAACTGCAAAATCTTGTCGAACGTACCATTGCCCTGGCTGACAGTCCGGTATTGCACCTGGATGATATCGACAGTATCCGCAGCGGAGGCGCTATCGACAGCGATCTGCCCAGCCTGGCCGAACTGGAGCGGCGCTATATTTACAAGATTCTCGAACGCTTCAACGGCAGTCGCGAAAAGACCGCCGAAACCCTCGGTATCAATAAATCCACCCTGTGGCGCAAACTGCAAAGCTATCAGCAGGAAGACGGCAGCGAGTAGTTCGAATCCCTTTTTGGTTACTCTGGAAATTAACGCAGAGGTCGCGGAGACGCAATGATGTAATTTTTAATGTTGAATTTTAAATTTTGAATTGCGGCGTCTGCATTTAACTCAAAATTCAACATTAAAAATTCAAAATTACCTTACGTCCTCCGCGATCTCCGCGTTTTTTTACAGGGCATCAAAAAATGACTGAAGTGTTTTTCGCACGCACTGCCTCACTGAATTTTTTCTCCCCTGCATTGTCTTAATTAAGGTTTTTCGTGGATATTCGCGGTTATGTCATTGTTCTCCAGATGGTTAGGTTATTTCGGTTTGCTGTTCCTGCCGGCAGGCATCACTGCTGACGAGCTGCGTAATCAGCTGGCCGATCACGGCTCGGCCTATCTGGCCATGCACGGCGAGGATCCGGTGCACTGGCAGCAATGGGGGGCGGATGCCGTGGCGCTGGCGAAGGAACAGGGCAAGTTGCTGTATGTTTCCAGTGGTTATTTTTCCTGTCACTGGTGTCACGTCATGCAGCGTGAGAGCTATCAAAACGATCAGATTGCCACACTGCTTAACCGTCACTTCATTCCGGTCAAGGTGGACCGTGAGCTGAATCCGGCACTGGATGATCGCCTGATCGATTTTGTCGAGCGTACCCGGGGTTACAGCGGCTGGCCGTTGAATGTCTTTATCACCCCGGAGGGTTATCCGCTGGTGGGGATGGTCTATCAGCCCCCGGAAGAGTTTCAGCAAATTCTGGAGCGCATCCGTGATGAGTGGCAATCGGAGCCGGCCCAGCTCAGGGCGCTGGCCCGGGATACGACAACGCAACTGGGCGGCCAGTCCCCGATTACCCGCGATGTCAGTGCCACTGAACTGCGCGACAAATTTCTCAAAGCCAGCCTTGGCCGGGCCGATGAGCTGGAAGGTGGTTTTGGCAGCGAGAACAAGTTTCCGTCGGTACCACAGCTGAGCGCCCTGCTGGAAATTTATCAACAGGACGAGCAGCCCGAGCTGGCCGATTTTCTGAACATTACCCTGCAAAGCATGGCGCGACAGGGGTTGTATGATCATCTGGCGGGCGGCTTTTTCCGTTATACCGTCGACCCGGGCTGGCAGGTGCCGCACTTTGAGAAGATGCTTTATGACAACGCGCTGCTGGCCTCCCTGTACTTGCGCGCGGCAAACGTGCTGGATGAGCCGGCATACCGCCGGGTTGCCCTGGAAACACTGGCGTTTATGCGCCGTGATTTTCAGCGGGACAATGGCGGTATGTTATCGAGCTTCTCCGCGATTGATGATCAGGGCGTGGAGGGTGGCTATTACCTGTGGCGGAAAGCGGAACTCGAACAACTGCTCAGCGAGACGGAGTTTGATGTGGCGCGTCGTGTCTGGGGCGTGAGCGGCCCGCCGGAACTGGAGCACGGACATCATCTGCGTCTCGCCTCGAGTATCGAAACGGTGGCCGAAGCACGCCAACAGCCCGTTGAGCAGGTCGAACAAATCCTGGCGCGCAGCCGTGCCAAACTGTGGCAGCAGCGCCGTCAACGCACCCTGCCGGCGGACACCAAGCAGATTGCCGCCTGGAACGGTCTGGCGCTCTCCGCCTTTGTTGCCGGCGCACGGGAAGATCCCGGGCTGAAGCCGGCCGCGGTGGCGTTACAGGGATTTATTATCGATCAGCTGTGGGACGGCACGCAGCTCAAGCGGGCTCATGGCGCACAACAGCAGCTGGGTCATGTCGGACTGGAGGATTACGCGTATGTCGCGCAGGGCCTGCTGGATTATGCGCATTATCATAATGACGAGGCGACGCTGAATGTCGCCAGCGATATCATCCACCAGGCCTGGGATGACTTTTTTACCCCCGAGGGCTGGTTGTTGCAACGCAAACACCTGATCAAATATGGCGCCCGTCAGCCGGTACTGGCCGATGGTCCCATGCCGGCACCTTCGGCAGTGCTGATGCAGGCCACACAAACGTTGCTGGAACAGCGTTCCGATCCGGTGCTGGAGAAGTCGCTGCAGCTGGCGCTGGGATTACGTGAGGCGACCATGCTGGAGTCGCCGTTCTGGTATGCCAGCCATATTATGCTGCAGCGCTGAGCCCGGGCGGAACCGGCTCAGGCAATGAACAATGTGCCCGGATCCACCGGTGGCTGTTCCTGCACCTCAAACTCGAACTGGTTGAACGAGTGGGTCGAGAGCAACAACTTTCTTAACCGTACATAAAACAGACGCCGTTTCATGTTGATCGAGAGCACCGAGTTGATATCAAACACCGAGGCGGGCACGATCAGGCTGCGTCGTTGCTGGACCGACACCTGTTTGGGGATCAACAGGCCGCGAAAATAGCCGGTGCCTTCCCCGGTACCTTGCAGACCTTTTGCCGCGACAGGCACCGCGGAGTTGGCAACGCTCATGATGCCCAGCTCCATCCCTTCGCCGGGCCGGGTCTTGAGCCAGCGGACCATCCCGAGCTGCCAGTGCAGGCAGGCCCGGCTGTCGCACCAGGCGACCACTTCGCCGACCTTGACATTGGAGCAGCCCGACTCGGGGGTGCAGGCCAGGGCCGCGCCATAGGGGCTGGCGTTCTGTTGCCACCAGGGGTTGGCATCATACTCGCGGGTGGTGTGATAACTGTCCTTTTGCATAGCCTCTTCATAGGCGGTGGCCAGCACTTCGGACGGGATATCCTCCTTGTCGCGATACCGGATAACGAACTCATCCATCTCCGGCGTGAAGTCATTGCGCCGATTAATATAGTGATGCGAGGCATTGAGACCCATGGCCATGCGGATGGTGGTCCTGGCGCTGTGGCGCGGCGTGCGGCGTTTCAGTGCGCCCCGCCAGGCATCGGACAGGCGCAACAGCATGTCCCGCTGATAACGCAGCACCATGGAATGCCTGTCTTCTTCCAGATTATGCATGGCGGTCTTGAGGATCTGTTGCAGGTGTGCCTCCAGGCGCTGTTTGACCTCGTGGATATCGATGATGCGCCCGTCATGCGGGAGCCACTGGATCTCTTCGCCGATAAAGCGTGGTGGCTGATCGGACTCGAGGTCCAGCGCAAACTCGCCGGTGAGAGTCTGTCCCGTCAGCGGGCGCAGATGACAGTCCAGCGTCCAGGCGGAAACCAGATAATGAATGTCATCGGCCTCACCGGGCATCAGGTGATAGGGCTCGGCCAGTGACAGCAGCAGCGCGCGCTTGTAGACCAGATCGATGGTGTAACTGACCGGCAGACTGTAATCGGGAGCCGGGTCATCCACCGGTTGATCGTGAAAGCCGCGTGATTCGGCGTAACGGTATAACTGGTGCAGCTCGTGCCAGATATTGTCCGGCTCGATGGCATAAACCATGTAACAGGTCAGCAAGCGGCGGCCCAGGTACTGGATGCTGTGATAAATAGCCTCACGCAACAGTAACTGCTGGTGCTCTTTGTTCGAATCGGCCCGGGCCAGTTCGCTGACGATGATCTTGTAACCGGTGGCCATACCGTCCAGCACGGCGTGCAGGTCGTGATAGGTATCGAGGTTTTTCCGGCTCAGCGGGATCCGGGCCTGTTTCAGGTGTCGTGCGAGGGTCACCAGCAGCTGACGGGCCACCGGGCGCAGGGTATCCAGCAGCTGAATACGGTCATTGGGGGTGTAGGCCGCCTGGTTGAACTGGTTGAGTTGATCGACGAACAGGTGAACCGTCTTGCGGGTATTGGCCGTGGGGAGATCATGGATCCACTGGCGAAGTTTCTTGAGCCGCAGGGTTGGGCGGCCCCGCCGCGTCAGCTCCCGGGAAGGGATATCCAGAGCAGGTAATGTCACGTGTGCATCATCCAGTAGCCAGGTCAGGAAAAGTATAACGTACTTGATCGAAGGGTTATATGGTGCAAAGTGTATAGCGCCGATCTGCATTTCGCCACCACGGGAGGTTGTGGTCGGAAACGGCGAAGAAGCTTGTGTGACCCGGGCAGAGCTTTTGTCCGAACACACTTAAACTTATGGTACATTTCCCTGACTATGCCTGTCAGGCGTGGAGTTTGCCTACGCGATGTCGGGTCCGTTACCGGCCGGACAAATAACAACAAAAAATGCCGGTCTGCTTGCCGCCGATAACGAGGTGCTGAGTTCCAGGCACCCGGCACTCAACACTCAGTACTATTTTCAAGCTACCTGATCATCCCGTCCATCAAGATAATCCCAGTCCAGCGGCACGCCGTTGCGATCGAAGTGATAGACAATCGGCGTGGCAGTCGGAATCTCGAAGCGTTCCACTTCCTCGACGCTCATGTTCGACAGCGCCATGATGAGTGCGCGCAGGGTGTTGCCGTGGGCGCTGATCAGCAGCCGTTCGCCGCGGCGGATGCGCGGGACGATTTCCGCCTCCCAGTAGCGCATCACCCGCTCGCGGGTTTCGGCCAGGTTCTCCACGTCCGGCAGGTGCGACGGGTCGATATCCCGGCACAGCGGGTCGTGGCAACTGTGTCGTGCATCTTCGCGTGTTAACGCGCCGGCGCGATCGTGATAACCCCGGCGCCAGCGCCAGACCTGCTGCTCGCCGTGACGCGCGGTCGCCTCGCCCTTGTCCAGGCCGGTCAGGGCGCCGTAGTGGCGCTCGTTCAGCTGCCAGGCCCGGGTGCGGGCAATATCGCCCTGGCCCAGCTCCTCGAGCAGGATATCCAGCGTGGTTACCGCCCGCTGCAGGCGGGAGCTGTAAGCCGCATCAAAGACAAACCCCTGCTCGCGCAGCAGTCTGCCGGCGGCGTGCGCCTCGGCGATGCCGGTGTCGGTCAGCGGCGGATCGGCCCAGCCGGTGAAGCGGTTCTCGCGGTTCCACCGGCTCTGGGCGTGGCGTATCAGGACCACCGGCACCGGGCCGGGAGGGTTTTGAGTCTGTTTTGTTGTGGTTGTTGTCATCATGTCTTTACCATAAGCATGAATACTTTATTTTTAAAATCGTTTGTTTATACTGTAGTAATCGGTATTACCTATCATAGGGGCCCCGAAAAACCCATGAATCTCAGAGACCTGCAGTACATCCTCGCCGTGGCCGAGACCCGCCATTTCGGCAAGGCGGCCGGGCGCTGCTTTGTCAGCCAGCCGACCCTCAGCGGGCAAATCAAAAAGCTGGAGGATCAGCTGGGCGTGGTGATCTTCGAGCGCACCAACCGCTCGGTGGAAGTGACGCCCATCGGCGAGGCGATCCTCCAGCATGCCCGGTTGATGATGGAACAGATGAACGCCATCGAGCAGCTGGCACAGGCCCACCAGGATCCCCTGGCCGGGCCGCTGCGCCTGGGGGCCATTCCCACCATCAGTCCTTACCTGATGCCGCTGATCCTCGTGCCGCTCAAGCAGCAGTATCCGCAGCTCAGGCTGATCCTCTCCGAAGAAGTGACCGACACGCTGATCCGCCGCCTGCAACAGCATGAGATCGACGCCGCCCTGCTGGCCACGCCGGTGGACGAGCCGGAACTCGAAGTAATGCCCCTGTTCGATGAACCCTTCTGGCTGGCCCATCCCCGGGATCATGCGTTTTATAACAAGGAGACCATCACCCGCGAGGATCTGGAGAACACCGAGCTGTTGCTGCTGGCCGAAGGCCACTGCCTGGCCAGACAGGCAATGGAAGTATGCCGCCTCAAAGAGCGCAGCGAACGCGGCGAGATGGCCGATCTGCGGGCCGCCAGCCTGGAGACCCTGTTGCAACTGGTCGGCGCCGGCTTCGGCTCCACCCTGGTGCCGGCACTGGCCATGCGCGGCAGCTGGACCACCGGCAGCGGCATCGTCACCCGCGAACTGGATCTGCCCGATGCCTATCGCCGCGTCTCCCTCGTTTATCGCACCAGCTATCCGCGCATGGAAGCACTCAACACGCTGGCACGCGTCATCCTCGAACAGCTGCCCAACACCGTGACGCCACTCGACGCCGTTGGCGTCAGGGGCTAGTGACTAGATGCCAGGTGCTAGATTCAGTTAACTAGTATTTGGCATCCAGAATTCAGTACTCAGAGCCTGTGCAGGAGGCGACTTTGTCGGCGACCTGCCTGGGTTTAGTAAAGTCGCGGCTAAAAGCCCCTCCTACATCACCTGCCACTAGCTTGCTGCGAACTGCGAACTGCGAACTGCCAGCTGCGAACTCAGCACTCAAAACTGGCTCCTGTTTCTATATCCGGCTATGATGGTTCGCAAA
>JBKGZJ010000002.1:0-48924 GCA_046545635.1 Thiohalophilus sp.
CCCATTTAAACTATGAACCGGTCGCTACCGGCGGCAGCTGCTTTCGGATTACCTTCCAGGATCCGCGCCGACATATGGATTAAAAACAGATTCTAGTGACTAGCCGCTAGTGACTAGAACCTGTTAAACAGAGAGTGAAACAGGAAATCGCCGAAACATGACAATAACAATGAGATCCTGGAGATAGCACCATCGTGTCCCAGCAACCCTTAGCCCTGATCATCGACGACGAGCCGGATATCCGCGAGCTGCTGGAGATCACGCTGTCGCGCATGGGCCTGCGCTGTCTCAGCGCACAAAACCTCACCGCGGCCAAACGCCACCTGACGGAGTATGAATTCGATCTCTGCCTGACCGACATGCGTCTGCCCGACGGCAACGGCATCGATCTGATTCGCCATATCCAGCAGCACTATCCCGACCTGCCGGTGGCGATGATCACCGCCCACGGCAACATGGAGTCGGCCATCGAGGCGCTCAAGGCGGGGGCCTATGATTTTGTCAACAAACCGGTGGACATCCACGATCTGCGCAGCCTGGTCACCACCGCCCTCAAGCTGGCGCGGCGCCAGACACCCCGGAGCGAGACTGACGCCGATCCGGGCCGGACCACCCTGCTGGGCGACTCGCCGATCATGGCGCAGATCCGCCAGACCATCGCCAAGCTGGCGCGCAGCCAGGCCCCGGTCTTTATCAGCGGCAGTTCGGGGGTCGGCAAGGAGCTGGCGGCGCGGCTGATCCACGACCAGGGGCCGCGCCGCGACCAGCCCTTCGTCCCCGTCAACTGCGGCGCGATCCCCGCCGAACTGATGGAGAGTGAATTCTTCGGCCATAAAAAGGGCAGCTTCACCGGCGCCAACAGCGACAAGGCCGGGCTGTTCCAGGCCGCCCGGGGCGGCACCCTGTTTCTCGACGAGGTGGCCGATCTGCCCCTGCACATGCAGGTCAAGCTGCTGCGCGCCATCCAGGAAAAAGCCGTGCGTCCCATCGGCAGCCAGCAGGAAGTCCACACCGATGTGCGTATCCTCAGCGCCTCGCACAGGGATCTGGGCCAGCTGATCCACAGCGGCGAGTTTCGCCGGGATCTCTATTACCGGATCAATGTGATCGAGCTGCATCTGCCGGATCTGGCCGAGCGCCCGGAGGACATTCCCGTGCTGGCGGACCATTTTCTGCAACGCATTGCCGCCGAGTGGCAGGTTGCGGTACCGCAGCTGAGCCCCGCCGCCCTGCAAACGCTGCAGGCCTATCCTTTCCCCGGCAACGTGCGCGAGCTGGAAAACCTGCTGCAGCGGGCCATGACCCTGTGCGAGAACCACACCATCGACGCCGGCGATCTGAATCTGCCCGCCGTCAATGGCCACAACACCGGTTCCCTCGCCGCCGAGGAGCGCCCGCTGGACAGCAGCTTGCAGGAACAGGAAAAACAGGCCATTCGCCAGGCCCTGGAACAGACCCGCTACAACAAAACCGCCGCCGCCCGGCTGCTGGGACTGAGCTTTCGCCAGCTGCGCTACCGGATCAAGAAACTGGGGCTCGAATAACCGCGCAACTGACACAAACTGACCGCCAATGTCAGAAAGTGACAAAACCGGTCACCCAAAAGTGACCAACCAGCGCCCCGCCACCTGTCAGCGTGCTTCAGCGTCACCTTCCGCGATGGTTTAAGTTGTTGAAATAAAAGAAGTGAATCAGCCCTTAAGATTTCTGTGAACCTGTCGCTATACTCGTGGCACGTATACTGCAAAATAAGACAACAAAAGTCGGCATACGTGTCGCAAACGGTTTATAACCCCCACCATCAGAAAAACGGAGAACGACATGAAAGGTACAAAAGGTTTCACGCTCATCGAGCTGATGATCGTTATCGCCATCATCGGCATCCTGGCCGCCATCGCCGTGCCGCAGTTCAACGAGTATCGCCAGAAAGCCAATGACACCACCGCCCTGGCCGATGCCAAAAACGGCATCACCACCATCGTCGCGGCATTGCGATAAGCAAATTACTGCGCTGATACAACCAATATTACGGAGATAACACAATGAATATCATCAAAAAATTCGCCTTAACGCTCCTCGGCGTAGTGGCATTTGGATCTGCATACGCAGGGGAAGCTATGACCGAGTCCATGAATACTATGACCCGAGTGGACTGCACCTTGTTGGCCGAGGACGTGACGATTAACCTGTCCGGAGGCATCGTGGGCGGGTATGATTGTTCTGCGGATGACGAAATCATTATTGCCACCTGTTCCACCGGCGGCAGAACTACCTCACGAAGCGTTGAAGACTCGAACGGCGAGGTGACAACCGCCAGTGGCGCTGAAGTGCCGTGGGCCAGCACCATGCAAGGTACCGTGCACAAGGGCTACCCCGGTGACGACTCCACCTGTGACGATCAGGGTGCAACAGCAGCGCAATTCGCGACCGACCAAGTCGGTGCAACAGCTGCGATGTTAGAAGAATAACCTTAGCCAACCAGCCAGAAAAAAAGGAGGGGGAAACTCCCTCCTTTTTTCATTATGACAAAACTAATTCCTGTCGTCCGGGTATCGCTACAGGTCCTGCTGCGGCACAAGCTGTGGCTTTTTGCCGCGCTCGCGCTCGGCACGGTACTGCTGGCCGCGGCCCTCGCGGCGCAATTCGGCGGGCGCCAGCCGGCCACGGTGGCGCTGGATATCGGCCTTTCGACGCTGCGCCTGGTGCTGCCGCTGTTCATGGTCTTTCAGGTCCAGGAACTCTTCTCCCGCGAATTCGAACGCCGCTTCTATCAGCTCAGCCTGACCTATCCCGTTTCCCGCACGACCTGGATTCTGGGCCGGTTTCTGGTACTGCTGGGCGTGAGCCTGGCGCTGTTGTGTCTGATCGGCGGCCTGCTCGGCCTGCTCGTGGCGTTTCTCGGCCAGGGTTATGAGCAATCCACCCCGGTTTCGCTGGGGGCGCCATACGGGATCACGCTGGCCTTCGTCGGACTGGATCTACTGGTGCTGCTCTGTCTGGCCTGTTTCGTGGCGGTGATCGCCTCCACACCGAGCTTCGTGCTGATCGGCACCCTGGGCTTTATGCTGATCGCCCGTTCCTATTCGGCGATTCTCGCGCTGCTGGCGGCCAACGCCGGCGTGGTCGGCGATGCCGAGGCCTACCGGACCAACCTGGGGCTGCTGGGCTATCTGCTGCCGGATCTGGGCGCGCTGGATGTGCGCATGATCGCCCTCTACGGACAGATGGAATTTCTGCCCGCCGACTGGCCGCTGCTGATCGCCGGCGCCCTGCTCTATGCGGCGGGGTTTCTCGCCCTCGGCCTGTGGCGGTTCAGACGCAAGCAATTTGCCTGAGATGCCGGGCCGTCTTTTGCAACACCCGCTGGTTTATGCGCTGCTCTGTTTCAGCGGCTTTATCGCGCTGATGTTGTGGCGCGCCGAACAACCGGCAACGGCCATGCCCACCCCCTCCCATGACCGGGTGGTCATCGCCGCCCCGGTGCTGGTCGCCCTGTATGGCGGGGATCGGTTTCTGGCCGCGGACCTCGAGGCCCTGCGTCTGGCCGCGACCGGGCGGGACGATGGCGAGTCGGACACCTTCTACCTGCTCCGGGCGCACAAGGTGGTCGCCGAGCTCAACCCCTGCCACGAGGACAATTACTATCTGGCCAATGCCCTGTTGACCTGGGGCGGGGCCGTCGAGGCAGGGGGGGGGATACTCGAGCGCGCCACCCGCTGCCGTCAGTGGGATGAAGTCCCGCCGTTTCTGTACGGTTTCAATCAGTACTTTTTCAACCGCGATATCGAAACGGCGCAGCAGGCCCTGGAAGTCGCGGCCACGCGCGCAGGGCGCAACGCGCCGGGCATTCGCAAACTGGCGGTCATGATCGAGGCGGAGCAGATCGAGGATGAAGAGATCGCCCTCGACTTCCTGCGGCGGGAACGCGACAGGGCCGCGGATCCCAAACTGAAAGCCATGCTGGACAAACGCGTGACCCGCGTGGAAGGACTGAAAAAGCTGCGCGACGCGCAACGCACTTATGAGGCGCGCACCGGCAAAACCCTGCGAGAACCCGGGGCGTTGATCGAGACCGGCATCCTGGACGCATTCCCCCGGGACCCGCTGAACTGGGGCTATGAGTTTAAAGAGGGGCGTTTTATATTGAAAGAAATCAAAGTCGGCGGCGTACAGAGGCCAGAATAATGTCAGCACTGGAGTTTCACCAGGTCAGCAAGACCTTCCAATCCCGCAAAGGGGCGATCCGGGCCCTGAACAACGTCAACCTGCAGATCGCCGAGGGCGAGGTGTTCGGCTTCGTCGGCCCCAACGGGGCAGGCAAGTCCACCACCATCAAGGTGATGCTGGACATCATCAACGATTATGAAGGCGAGGTGTCGATTTACGGCACCTCGTCACGCGATGCCCGCTCACGCAGGGATATTGCCTATCTGCCGGAAAATCCCGCCCTCTACGAGCAGTTCACCCCGCGGGAGATCCTGCGCATGGCGCTGCGCATGAACGGCATCCGCCGGTCCGACGAGATCCCCTGGTGCCGGCAGTGGCTGGAGCGTCTGTCGCTGTCGCCCTACGCCGACCGGCGCATTCGCCAGCTCTCCAAGGGCAATGTGCAACGCGCGGCGCTGGCCCATGCGCTGGTGGTGCAGCCGCGCCTGCTGGTGCTGGACGAGCCGCTCTCCGGCCTGGATCCGGTCGGGCGCCAGGACGTGATCGATATCCTGCTGGAGTACAAAAACGCCGGGGGCGCGATCTTCTTCACCTCCCACGTGCTGCACGACGTGGAACGCATGGCGGATCGCTTCGGCTTCATCAACCGGGGCGAGCTGCTCACCACCCGCTCGCCCCGGGAACTGGTCGCCGAACACGCGGATCGCTTCCTCGTGCGCTATCAGAGCAATACCGTGGCCGACGGGCAGCGGCTGCGGGAGGGTGAGTATCAGTACGAACTGGCGCAGACCGCCCTGCCGGGCTGGCTTGAGCAGTTGAATCGCCAGGAAGGACGGGTGCTGAGTATCAATCCGGCGACCTCGCTGGAGACGGTGTTTTTCCGGATCCTGGAGGAGCAAACGGCCCCTGACTCCCCCAATAAGCTCTAAAGTTGCCGGCCCGGTTGCCGATTCTGCGAGGGCGTACGCTCAAATGTAACGGCAAGCCGGCCGCCTATGCGGTATATTTAAAACCAAACATCCGTCTTTTGAGGGTTATCATGCCGTACCACAAACAGTCCGCGTTTACCCTGATCGAATTGATGATCGTGATCGCCATCCTGGGCATTCTGGCCAGTATCGCGATCCCGACCTATAACGGCTACCTGGAGAGGAGCCGCATGAGCGAGGCGAAGCGGAATATCGTCGCCCTGCGCCAGGCGCAGGAAGAGTATTATCTCGAGAATAATGAATATTTTAAGGGCGACGACACGGCCGAGGTGGAGGCCGAAAGCGACAACCTCTGGGAGGCGCAGGGCACGGATGGCGCGCCCCTGTTTGACTATGCCGTCAACATCAGCGGCAAATCCTACACCATTACCGCCACCGGCAAAGCCGGGACCCCGGTGGCCGGCAAGACGGCCAAATACCCGGACTGATTGCCCTTCAGGGCCGGCATGCTGTTGATTTTACAGGCTTATTCAGCATGCCGCGGGCGGCCCGCGCTGTCCGGGCCCCGGCCGCCGCGAAGCCCGCGCTTGACATCCCGGGCACCTGAATTAATACTTTGCTATCAATAACTTATAATTATCCGTTGAGACCGTTTCATGAGGACCTGGTTCACGTTTTGGCAAACACGCCCTCAAGCCGGCCGCGCCAGCGTCGATACAGCCCCCTGAACCGGATATACTCACTTATCTGCTGTTTTTACGGACCCTGACGAGACTATGGCCACCCCCGGCGTACAGATGCAATTGAGCGGCCTCGCCCGCAAGCTGGTGCAGGACGGGATCCTGTCGGATGCCGACGCCCAGAAGGCCTCCAGTGAATCCCTGCAGCAAAAAACCCTGTTCGTCAGCTACCTGGTACAGAACAGGCTGGCGGATGCGAGAAAAATCGCCCAGGCCGCCGCCGATGAGTTCGGCGTGCCGGTGATGGATCTCGATGTGGTGGAGATCGAGCTGGAGACCGTCAAGCTGGTCAAGGAAGAGCTGGTGCGCAAGCACCATACCCTGCCCATCTTCCGGCGCGGCAACCGACTGTTCGTGGCGGTCTCGGATCCCACCAACCTGCAGGCGCTGGACGAGATCAAGTTCCATGTCGGCATGACCACCGAACCCATCCTGGTCCAGGACGACAAGCTCACCAGAACCATCGACCGGGCCATGATGGCGGCGGATACCAGTCTTTCCGAGCTGGCCGGGGATGACGATCTGGATGACGTCGAATTCGCGGACGACGAGGCCGCCAGCACGGGCCCGGATGTCAGCGAATCGGATGCCGACGACACGCCGGTGGTGCGCTTCGTCAACAAGGTGCTGCTGGACGCCATCAACAAGGGCGCCTCGGACATCCATTTCGAGCCCTATGAGAAGAGCTACCGGGTCCGGTTTCGCCAGGACGGGGTCCTCAGAGAAGTGGCCGCGCCGCCGGTCGGCATGGCGCCGCGCATCGCCGCCCGGCTCAAGGTCATGTCGCGACTGGATATCTCCGAGCGCCGGCTGCCGCAGGACGGCCGCATCAAGCTCAACCTGTCCAAGACCCGGGCCATCGACTTTCGTGTCAACACCTGCCCGACCCTGTTCGGTGAGAAGATCGTCATGCGTATCCTCGATCCCACCAGCGCCCAGATGGGAATCGATGCACTGGGTTACGAGGAAGAGCAGAAACAGCTCTTTATGGAGAACCTGCAAAAACCCTACGGCATGATCCTGGTCACCGGCCCGACCGGCAGCGGCAAGACGGTCTCGCTGTATACCGGGGTCAACATCCTCAACCAGCCGGAGGTCAATATCTCCACCGCCGAGGATCCGGTGGAAATCAACCTGCCCGGGGTCAACCAGGTCAACGTTAATCCCAAGGTCGGGCTCGATTTTGCCAGCGCCCTGCGCGCCTTCCTGCGCCAGGACCCGGACATCATTCTGGTGGGCGAGATCCGCGATCTGGAAACCGCCGAGATCGCCATCAAGGCGGCCCAGACCGGCCACATGGTGCTCTCCACCCTGCACACCAACGACGCGCCCCAGACCCTCAACCGGCTGATGAACATGGGCGTGCCGCCCTATAATATCGCCTCGGCGGTCAACCTGATCATCGCCCAGCGCCTGGCCCGACGCCTGTGCAGTAACTGCAAGGAGCCGCTCGATCTCCCCCGCGAAGCGCTGCTCGAGGAAGGCTTCAGCGAGGAGGAGATCCGGGCGGGGCTGAAGATCTACGGCGCCAAGGGCTGCGACCAGTGCACCAACGGCTACAAGGGCCGGGTGGGGATTTACCAGGTCATGCCCATTACCGAGGCCCTGGGGCGGCTGATCATGGAAGGGGCCAACGCCATGGAACTGGCCGATCAGGCGGAAAAGGAAGGCATCCCGGACATCCGCAAATCCGGCCTGAAAAAGGTCAGGGACGGGCTCACCAGCCTCGATGAAGTCAACCGCGTTACCAAAGAATAACACAAGAGGTTAAATCGTCATGGCACAGGCCGCCGCCAAGCAGGACACCTTCCTCTGGGAAGGCAAGGACAAGAAGGGCCAGTCGGTCAAGGGGGAGACCACCGGGCAGAGCGTGGCCCTGGTCAAGGCCAACCTGCGCCGCCAGGGCATCAATCCCAAAAAGGTCAGGAAGAAACCCAAGCCCCTGTTCGGCGGCGGCAAGGCCAAGGTCAAGCCGGCGGACATCGCCATCTTCAGTCGCCAGCTGGCCACCATGATGTCCTCCGGGGTACCGCTGGTGCAGGCCTTCGAGATCATCGGCCAGGGCCATGAGAATCCGGCCGTCTCGGAGCTGTTACTCACCATCAAGGCCGATATCGAAAGCGGCAGCAACCTCTCCGAGGCGCTGGCCAAACACCCTCTCCATTTCGACGATCTGTTCTGCAATCTGGTCAAGGCCGGTGAACAGGCGGGGATTCTGGATGACATCCTCGACAAGATCGCCGTCTACAAGGAAAAAACCGAGGCCATCAAGGCCAAGATCAAAAAGGCCCTGACCTATCCGACCGCCGTGGTCGTGGTCGCCTTTATCGTCACCGCCATTTTGCTGATTTTCGTTATTCCCCAGTTCGAGCAGCTGTTTTCCGGCTTCGGCGCGGATCTGCCCGCGCTGACCCGGTTTGTGGTCGATCTCTCCGAGTTCTTCCAGGAATACTGGTGGGCGATCTTCGGCACGGCCATCGGCGGCGTCTATGCCATGCTGCAGGCCAAGAAACGCTCGCGAAAATTCCGGGAGTTTCTCGACAAGGTGATGCTCAAGGCGCCGATCGTCGGTCCGATTCTGGTCAAGGCCGCCATCGCCCGTTATGCCCGCACCATCTCCACCATGTTCGCCGCCGGGGTGCCGCTGGTCGAAGCCATGGAATCGGTCGCCGGGGCAGTGGGTAACGTGGTTTACGGGCGCGCCGTGTTACGCATGCGCGATGAGGTCGCCAGCGGCACCCAGCTCAATGTCGCCATGAAGTCCACCGATCTTTTCCCCAACATGGTGGTACAGATGACCGCCATCGGCGAGGAGGCCGGTTCCATGGACACCATGCTGGCCAAGGTGGCCGATTTCTATGAAGCCGAGGTCGACAACGCGGTGGACAGTCTCAGCAGTCTGCTGGAACCCATTATTATGGCGTTTCTCGGCATCGTCGTCGGCGGGCTGGTTATCGCCATGTACCTGCCGATCTTCCAGATGGGCAGCGTGGTTAGCTGACTCGAAACCCGGCACCGTCATAAAATGAATTATATCGCTCTCCTGCAAGCGTTCCCGTTGCTGTACCTGGCCGTCGTGTTTGTGCTGGGCCTGCTGGTCGGCAGTTTTCTGAACGTGGTCATCCTGCGTCTGCCGGTGATGCTGCATCAGCACTGGCGCAGTGACTGCCTGGACTACCTGACCGAGCATCACCCCCATCAACTCAAACCCGGCGAGCCTGCCGCTGAACAGGCACCTTATAACTTGCTGACCCCGGCCTCCCGCTGTCCCCATTGCGGTCACGCCATCCGGGCCTGGGAAAACATTCCAGTTCTCAGTTACCTGTTTTTAAAGGGACGCTGTTCCAGCTGCCGCACGCCGATCGCCCGGCGTTATCCGCTCATCGAACTGGCCAGCGGCCTGCTGGCCGCCGTCACCGCCTGGCAGTTCGGCGTCACGCCGCTGGCCGCCTTTGCCATCCTGCTGACCTGGGCGCTGATCGTGCTGACGGTGATCGACTACGATCATTTCTATCTGCCGGACAACATTGTCCTGCCGATGCTCTGGCTGGGACTGCTGCTCAACAGCCAGGGCCTGTTCACCGATATCTATTCGGCCCTGTTCGGGGCAATGGCCGGATATCTGGTGCTGTGGAGCGTCTATCAGCTATTCAAACTGCTGACCGGCAAGGAGGGGATGGGCTATGGCGATTTCAAGCTACTGGCCATGCTCGGCGCCTGGCTGGGCTGGCAGATGCTGCCGGCGGTCATTCTGCTCTCCTCCGTGGTCGGGGCCGTGGTCGGCATCACCCTGATCCTGTTTAACAGGCATCAGGCCGGCAAGCCGATCCCCTTCGGGCCCTATCTGGCGGCCGCCGGCTGGATCGCCCTGCTCTGGGGCCCGCAACTCAACCAGGCCTATCTGAACTGGCTGCGTTAGAATGCTGATCGTGGCACTGACCGGCGGCATCGGCAGCGGCAAGTCGACGGTGGCCGACGCCTTTGCCCGCCGCGGGGTCCCGATCATCGACACCGATCTCATTGCCCGCGAGCTGGTCGCCCCCGGCCAGCCGGCGCTGGCGCAAATCGCGGCGCACTTCGGCGACGGGGTGCTGAGGTCGGACGGCCGGCTCGACCGGGGCGCGCTGCGCGCTGTCGTCTTCGCCGATCCCGCCCAACGCCGGGCGCTGGAGCAGATCCTGCACCCGCGGATCCGCGACGAAGTCCGCCGCCGGCTCGACGGGTTGCCGGGGCCATACTGCCTGGTGGTCATTCCCCTGCTGGCCGAAACCGGCGATTACCCCTTTGTCGATCGGGTGCTGCTGGTGGAGGCGGACGAGGAGACCCGGATCCGCCGCACCATGGCCCGCGATCAACTGTCCCGCGAGCAGGTCGCGCAGATCCTGGCCAGCCAGGGCAGTCGCGAACAACGCCGGGCCCTGGCCGATGACCTCGTCGACAACAGCCGCGACCTGGAACAGCTGGAACAGCAGATCGACACCCTGCACGAAAAATATCTGGCACTCGCCGGGCAAACTGAATAAGCGCGGCGAATACCCAAACACCACGTTCAAAAGATTGCTTCGCCTGGCTCGCAATGACCGAAAATAGTGATGTCAATGCGAGGAACAACGTGACGAAGCAATCTCGCTGGACAGCCATTCGGAACACCTGATTTAGATCCCCCGTTTTCGCCACCGGGGCTTTCCAGTAAGATAAGGCCACATTCATCCTCAAGCGGTTGATCATTTCACGTGGATAACCCGATCGTTTACGAGCAACCCCTGAACGAGCGCATCCGCACCTACCTGCGGCTCGAGCACCTGTTCAAACAGGCGGCCTATACCCTGCGCGGCTTTTCGGTCTGGGATTCGCGCGCCACGGTTAATGCGTTCATTGATATTCTGGAGATCGTCTCGCGCGGCGAACTCAAGACCGAAACCCTCAAGGAGCTGGATCGACTCCAGGCCGCGCTCTCCCGCCTGCGCGACATGCCCGGCGTGGATCGCGAGCAACTGAATACCATCCTCGCCCAGCTGGATGCCGCCCAGAAGGAACTGCACGCCCTGCAGGGCCAACCCGGACAAAGCCTGCGCGACCATGAACTGATCGCCAGCCTGCGCCAGCGCGGGACCATCACCGCCGGCAGCTGCAGTTTCGATCTGCCCGGTTATCATTACTGGCTGCAGCAGGACCCGGAACTGCGCATTGCCCAGCTGGAAGCGTGGTACGAAGAGCTGAACACCATCCACAAACCGGTCAGCCTGATCCTCGGGATCCTTCGCGAGTCGGCCGACGCCAGCGAGCTGGTGGCGGAAAAAGGCTTTTACCAGCAAAGCCTCGACAGCCAGACGCGGGCGCAGCTGCTGTGTGTCACGCTCGACCATTCGCTGAACTGTTACCCCGAGATCAGTGGCGGCAAACACCGCTTCAGCATCCGCTTTGTCCGCCCCGGTGACAGCGGGCGTCCGGTGCAGGTGGACGGCATCGTCAACTTCCAGCTGGCCTGCTGCACCCTATGAGCCGCCTGGTCGTCAAATGCCCGACCTGCGGCAAGCCGGTGAGCTGGGATGAAAACGCCAAATGGCGTCCCTTCTGCAGCGAACGCTGCCGGCTGATCGACCTGGGCGAATGGGCCAGCGAAAGCCATCGCATCCCCGGCGATCGCAAACTACCCGATGAATTCATCGACGAACAAACCGATCCGGACAATGATTCTGAGAGCTGAGTGCTGAGTGCTGAGTGCTGAGTACAAAAAAACCGGCTAGACCACTGCACTCTTCTCAAGGACTGGTTTATAAACGCGGAGTTCGCAGAGGCGCGGAGCCGCAGAGAAGAAGTGTTTAATTAGCTTTCACCCGAATCGGTGGCACGACGCATAGGGTGCGTTCCACGCACCGATGATTCTCACAGATTCTCACAGAACCGACATAATGGTGCGTGGAGCGCACCCTACGGCTGCTGCGGCTGAATGTCTGTTTTCCTCGTCCCTCGTAACTCGCCCCTCGTCACTGTTCCGGGGCGCGCGTGACGTTCAGGGGAAACACCGCTTCATAACGTCGCTCATCCCTGTCCAGTTGCACCCGGACCTGCCAGTCGACGCGTCCCGTCACACAGATGGGCAACAGTAATTCGCCGCGCCAGACGCCGTCTTCGGCCGGCGACAGGCTGAAGCGGTTGCGGCCCATGTCCATGCCGGTCATCTCCAGATCCAGCGTGACCTGATCAGGCTCCGTGGCATTCGCCAGGCGCAGTTCCGCGGCGAAGCGTTGCATGTAATACGCCCCGTCGGGAAAGCGCAGGCGGATCTCGCCCAGATCCGGGTGCGAGGCCCGGCAGGGTGCCCGCGTGTCCCGGCAGGCGGTCTCCGTCACCGGCATCGACACGGTTTCGGCCGCTGTGGCCGGGGCGGTATCACGCCCGGTGTGGTAGATAGCCACCCAGCTGTAACCGCCGGCAACGGCGATCAGCACCACCAGCAGCAACAATCCCCCTGTTTTGATCAGCGGTGACATTCACTCTTCTCCCTCAACAAATGATCGAATCCCGGCAATGCCCTGCCCGCCATACTGTCGCGCCAGCATCAGGTCACGACGCTGCATGCCGCCCAGGGCGTAAACCGGAAACCCGGCTGCGTCGGCCAGTTGTGCAAAGCCGGCCCAGCCCAGCGGCAGCGCATCGGGATGCGTCGCCGTGGCCTGTACCGGGGCGACAAAACCGAAATCCACGCCCAGCCGGGTCGCCTGGTTGAGCTCGGCCCGGTTGTGGATCGATGCCGATAACCAGAGACGCCCGGCCACCGGCCGCGCGGGATACCGCGACAGGCTATTGGCCGGCAGGTGAAAGCCGTCCACCGGCAGATGGGCGAACTGCGACGGATCGGCATTGAGTATCACCTGGCAGCCGTGGGCATGACACAGGGCCAGCGCCTTGCGGGTCAGGGCATCGATCCGATCCGCGCCCAGATCCTTGAGCCGCAGCTGAACCAGCCGCACCCCTTGCTGCAGGTTTTTTTTGAGGACGGACAACCACTGTTCCTCGCTTTCGACCGGCGGGGTAATCAGGCACTCGGCGGGCAGGCGCACGGCGTTGACGATCGGCCGGTTGGCGGCGGGCATGGCATAGTCGTTCAGCTGCGCCGGCGCCACCCAGCGCACCGGCTGTCCCTCGCGCCCGTGCGCTTCACCATCAAAGGCCCGCACCGCCTGCACATCCAGCACCACCGTGCGATCACCATAATCATGCGGGAGGCGAATCAACGGCTCGCTGTGGCGTACCGTAATCCCGAGCTCCTCATGCAGTTCACGGGCCAGGGCCTGCTCCACCGTCTCGCCGGCTTCGACCTTGCCACCGGGAAACTCCCACAGCCCGCCCTGATGCCGATGCGCCGCGCGCCGGGCCAGCAACACCTCGCCGGCCGCGTTATAGATCACACCGGCAGCAACATGGATAAATTCAGACATCGTCAGGAAAACTGTTCCGAGAAATAAATCGCCCCATTTTTTCAGGGTAGTAATTAAACGCGGAGGACGCGGAGTCGCAGAGCCGCGGAGTAAAAATGGTTTCTGGCGTTAAAATTACATCATTCATTTTGTTTGGCTGGAATTTTGAGAAGCGGATCGGTTTTTCAATTGAACTTCTCCGCACCTCTGCGCCTCCGCGTCCTCTACGTTGTTTCCAGAGACTCACAAAATGATGATTCTATCGGGAAAGCTCGCTGTAAGTTTCAAGTTCGGTATTCGGCGTTGATGCGCACGTAGTCGTAGGAGAAGTCGCAGGTCCAGACGGTGGCCGTCGCGTCGCCGCGTTGCAGATCGACGGTGACGGTGATCTCGTTTTGATTCATCACCCGCTGGCCCTGTTCCTCGGTATAACCGGCGGCGCGGCCGCCCGCCTCGGCGAGCAGCACGTCATCCAGCCACAGGCTGACCCGGTCGACATCCAGATCCGCCAGTCCGGCCCGCCCCACCGCGGCCAGCAGCCGGCCCCAGTTGGGATCGCTGGCGAAAAAGGCGGTCTTGACCAGCGGCGAGTGGGCGATGGTATAGGCCACAGCCAGGCATTCGGTCTCGTCGCCCCCGCCGTTGACCACGATATTGATCAGTTTGGTGGCCCCCTCGCCGTCGCGCACGATGGCCCGGGCCAGTGCCGTGCAGACCTCCAGCAGGGCGCCGGACAGCGCCCGGGCCTCGACACTGCCGGCGGTCACGTTGACGCCGCTGGCCCCCGTGGCCGCCAGCAGACAGGCGTCGTTGGTGGAGGTGTCGCCGTCGACCGTGATCCGGTTGAAGGAATGGTCCACCGCCTGCTGCAGCAGTTCCTGCAGCAGGGGCGCCTCGAGCGCCGCGTCGGTGGCGATAAAGGCGAGCATGGTCGCCATGTCCGGGCGAATCATGCCGCTGCCCTTGGCCATTCCGGTGAGCGTGACCGTGCGACCATCAAGCGTGAGCTGGCGGGAGATGAGTTTGGGAACGGTGTCGGTGGTCAGGATACCGTGGGCCGCCTGGTCCCAGCCCGCCGCGTCCAGCGCCGCACAGGCCGCCGGCAGCGCGTCGGTGAGGGTCGCCACCGGCAACGGCTCGCCGATGACGCCGGTGGAAAACGGCAACACCTCCCGGGACTCACAGCCGGCGTGAGCGGCCAGGCCGGCGCAACACTGGCGGGCCGCGGCCAGGCCGACCGCGCCGGTGCCGGCATTGGCGTTGCCGGTGTTGATCAGCAAATAGCGCGGCGTGGCCTGTTGCAGATGCTCGCGGGCGACACTGACCGGCGCGGCACAAAAGGCGTTACGGGTGAAGACCGCGGCCGCCGTGCTCCCCGGCGCCAGTTCCATCACCACCAGATCGCGGCGGCCCGGTTTTTTGATCCCGGCGCAGGTCGTGCCCAGCCGGATACCGGGCACCGGCGCGAAGGCGGGATTGTGGGCCTCAGCCATCGACGGGGCTCCGTGACGGCGTCAGCTCAGCTTGCCGTGGCATTGTTTGTACTTCTTGCCCGAGCCGCAGGGGCAGGGTTCATTGCGCCCGACCTTGCGCCCTTCCCGCACATACGGGGCGGCGGCCGGAGCCGGCGCGGCGGCGGGGGCGGGGGCTTCTTCCTCGCTCATGGCGCTGACTTCCCGGTGCTGGAACTCCATGGCGTCGGCGTGTTGTTGCTGGCGGCGTTGCTGCTCCAGGGCATCCACGTCATCCTCGCTGCGTACCCGCAAGCGGCTGAGAATGGTGATCGTCTCCTGCTTGATGCGCTCCAGCATTTCCGAAAACAGCTGGAAGGATTCGCGCTTGTACTCCTGCTTGGGATTCTTCTGCGCATAGCCGCGCAGATGAATGCCCTGACGCAGCTGATCCATCATCGCCAGGTGCTCGCGCCACTGGCCGTCGAGGACCTGCAGCATCACCGCCTTTTCCACCTGGCGCATGACCTCGCTGCCCACGCTCTCCTCCTTGGCGGCATAGGCCGCTTCGATCCCGGCCAGGATTTTCTCGCGCAGGGACTCTTCATGCAGACTGGTGTCCTCTTCCAGCCACTGGCGGACCGGCAGCTTGAGGCCGAACTCCGCCTCGATCATCTCTTCCAGACCCGGCAGATCCCACTGCTCCTCGAGGCTCTGCGGCGGTACATACGGGCTGACCATGTCATAAACCACGTCCTCGCGAATCGCCCTGACGGTCTCGCTGATGTCCTCGGCCGCCAGCAGTTCGTTACGTTGTTCGTAGATCACCTTGCGCTGATCGTTGGCGACATCGTCGTATTCCAGCAGCTGTTTGCGCAAATCGAAGTTGTGGCCCTCGACCTTGCGCTGGGCGTTTTCGATCGCCCGGCTGACCCACGGGTGTTCGATGGACTCGCCCTCTTTCATGCCCAGGCGCTGCATCAACGCCGAGACTTTTTCCGAGGCGAAGATGCGCATCAGACTGTCTTCCAGGGACAGATAAAAGCGCGAGGAACCGGGATCGCCCTGGCGGCCGGAGCGGCCGCGCAACTGGTTGTCGATACGCCGGGATTCATGGCGCTCGGTACCGATGATATGCAACCCGCCGGCCGCCAGCACCTGATCGTGGCGCTGTTGCCAGTCCCGGTGATGCTGTTCCAGCGTCTGTTCGTCCGCACCGTCGAGCTCCGCCAGCTCCGCGTCCAGGTTACCGCCGAGCACGATATCGGTACCGCGGCCGGCCATATTGGTGGCGATGGTTACCGCACCGGGACGCCCGGCCTGGGCGATGATCTCGGCCTCGCGGGCGTGCTGCTTGGCGTTCAGCACTTCATGCTGAATCTGCTCTTTTTGCAGCACCCCGGAAAGCAGCTCCGACACTTCGATCGAAGTGGTGCCGACCAGCGCCGGCTGGCCGCGCTGCTTGCAATCGCGAATGTCATCCAGGATGGCCTGGAACTTCTCCTGCTGGGTGAGGTAGACCTTGTCCACCAGATCCTGGCGAATCATCGGCTTGTGGGTCGGGATCACCACCACTTCCAGCCCATAGATGGTCTGGAACTCGTAGGCTTCGGTGTCGGCGGTACCGGTCATCCCCGACAGTTTGTCGTAAAGCCGGAAATAGTTCTGGAAGGTGATCGAGGCCACGGTCTGGTTCTCGCGCTGGATCTCCACCCCTTCCTTGGCTTCCACCGCCTGGTGCAATCCGTCGGACCAGCGCCGGCCCGGCATGGTGCGGCCGGTGAATTCGTCGACAATCACCACCTCGTTATTCTGCACGATGTAATCGACGTCTTTCTGGAACAGCACATGGGCGCGCAGCGCGGCGTTGACATGATGCAGCAGGCCGATGTTGGCGGCATCGTACAGACTCTCTCCCGCTTCCAGCAGTCCGGCTTCGGTGAGCAGCTCTTCCACATGCTGGTGACCGTCCTCGGTCAGGTAAATCTGCTTGTTCTTTTCCTCCACGCTGTAGTCGCCGGGCCCGTCCTCTTCTTCCTGTTTGCTCAGTTTGGGGACCAGCGCGTTGATCTTGTGATAATGCTCGGAGCTGTCTTCCGAGGGCCCGGAGATGATCAGCGGTGTACGGGCCTCATCGATGAGAATCGAGTCCACTTCGTCGACCACGGCAAAGCCCAGCTGACGCTGGAATTGTTCTTCCTTGCTGAAGGCCATGTTGTCGCGCAGATAATCAAATCCGAACTCGTTGTTGGTGCCGAAGGTAATATCCGCGGCATAGGCGGCTTTCTTGTCCTCAAACGGCATGCCGGAGCCGATGGTGCCCACCGACATCCCCAGAAATTCGTACACCTTGCCCATCCACTCGGCATCACGCCGGGCCAGATAATCGTTGACGGTTACCACGTGAACGCTGGTTTGTGGCAGGGCATTGAGATAACAGGCCAGGGTCGCCATCAGGGTCTTGCCTTCACCGGTGCGCATTTCGGCGATTTTGCCCTGATGCAGCACCATGGCGCCGATCAGCTGCACATCGAAATGGCGCATCCCCAGCGTCCGCACTGCCGCCTCGCGTACCACGGCAAAGGCCTCCGGCAACAGGTCATCCAGCTTCGCCCCGTCGGCCAGCCGCTGGCGAAATTCGACGGTTTTGTTTTGCAGCCCGGCATCGGAGAGCGCCTGCATGTCCGCTTCCAGCGCGTTGATGCGCTCGACGGTCTTGCCCATTTGCTTGATCAGACGATCGTTACGACTACCAAAGACTTTTTTCAGGAGTGGTTTGAACATAAATTTGCCTGCTGGAGGCCCTGATGTAAGGGCTCACTTACTGGTTGGTCTATCGTGCCGGGAAAAATCTTTTTCCTGCTTCAAAACCCGGTATTGTACCGATCGACGCCGGCTTTGTCCGCTTTCAACGCAACCGGAACGGCCAGGGGATAAAAATGGCCCTGGCGGTCGAAGGTCAGCGAGGCGCGCGGAAAATCCTCTTGCGACAGGCGGGCGATCAGTCGCGCGGCACGCTGCCGCGCATCCGGCACCGGCCCCTGCGGACGCTGCTGGACAAACGAATGAATCCGCCCCGCGAGAAAACGGCCCCGCGAATCCAGCCGCGCCTCGAGCAAGGGCGCCAGTCCCTTGCGGCCGCTCACGCTCATTCCCTGATAGGTGGCGAAATTCCCCAGACTGTAGGCAATCAGGCGGCCGCGATAGAGCTCCATGGCCCGCGGCACGTGGGGACCGTGACCGATCACCAGATCGGCGCCGGCCTCCACCGCGCGACGCGCAAAGGCGACCACATCACCGCGCCGCTCGCCGTAATAGTGCTCCTCGGCAAAAGGCAGATGCAGGGCGTCCTCCCCCTCGGCGCCGCCATGGAACGAGACCAGCACAATGTCGTGCCGATGCTTGAGCGCATTCACCAGAGCCACCATGCGCGCCGTATCCAGCATGTCATGCGAGTCAACAAACGGCGCAAACGCGATGGCCGCCACCTGCAGCCCGTTAACCGACCAGCTGGCGACATCCCCCCGGCGACCGGTATGCCGCATGCCGTGCCGGCGCAGATTGCGCATACTCGCCGACCGCCCGGCCTCGCCGAAATCCCGGGCATGGTTGTTGGCCAGGCTCATGAGGGTAAAACCGGCTTGCCGCAGGTGCGCGGCATAACGGGCGGGGGAGCGAAACAGGTAGCAGGCCGCGGGATCCTGGCAGGTTTTGACCGGCTCGCCGCCGTCCATCAGCACACCTTCCAGATTACCAAAGGCGATATCCGTCCCACGCAGCACCGGTTCGACCTCGCGCAACAGCCCGGCCCCGTCTTCGGGTGGCAGGCGATGATGCGGAAAATCCGTGCCCAGCATCACATCCCCGACCGCGGCAACGCTCAGGACGGCGGAGGGCGCCGGTTGTGGCGGGGGCGGTTCGGATGTCGTTTCGGGCAGAGGTGCGGTGCAGGCCGCCAGCAACAGCGCCGGCAGGAGGATCCAGAACGGCGACAAACGACTGGCAGACATGCGGATTACTCGGTCAGCAGTACAGCACGCTGCTTAATTGCTGGCCATGATATATTTTTTGGGATCGACGGTACGGCCGTTGCGCAACACTTCCAGGTGAACGTGCGGACCGGTTGAGCGCCCCGAACTGCCCATCCTGGCGATGGCCTGGCCCTTTTTGATGGTGTCGCCGACTTCCACCAGGTTTTCCTTGTTATGCCCGTAACGGGTCACATAGCCCTTGCCGTGGTTCACCTCGACCAGCCGGCCATAGCCGGAGCGCTTGCCGGCATAGGTGACCACCCCGGCGGCCACGGCCACCACTTCGGAGCCTTCCTTGCCGGCGAAATCGATACCCGAATGATGGGTGCGTCGACCATTGAAGGGATCGGTGCGCATGCCGTAATAGGACGACAGCCAGCCGCGCTTGATGGGCCGCCCTGCCGGCATCACTTCGGCCTGCAGGTTGCGGGTCATGATCATCTCTTCCAGAACACCGAGCTGCTGGCTGCGATCCTCGATTTTCGAAGACAACTCTTCCAGCGACTCAATGAAATCCGGCACATTGATCGAATCAGCGGACAGCTGTTCACCGCTCGTCAAAGGCCCGCCCTGGGCCGGCGCCTGCTCGAAATTGAATTCACCGCTGTCCAGATTGGCCATCTGGGTCAGGCGCTGTCCCAGCGCATCCAGTCTGACCACATGGGACTGCAGATTACCCAGCCGCAGCGCCAGCGCGTCCATGCTTTCCTGTGCGTTGCGGGTCACTTCCTCGATTCGCAAGCGCTGGTCGTCAAGTTCCGACTGCAGCGCGAGATTCAGATCATCCGGGTTGGCCTGCATATGTGCGACCCCCAGATAGTAACCCACACCTGTGAACGCCGCCGGCATGACAATGGCGGTACTCAGAACAAGGCTGAGCAGGCGATGTTTACTCAGGGTCCACAACCCCGAACAGCCTTTTTTCCGTCTCAGAACAACGATATTCATAGTGACAACACAGCTCTTGTTATTTTAATGTGAGGTTAAAGTGAATTTTTCGGTTAATCGGGCAACCCTTCATAATCCAGTATGAATACTCCCAGACCATTGTACAAGCTCCTGCAGGGAGAAAGGACCCGGCTTGCGGACCTGGTCACAACCACCCGCCGCTTGCGTCAACTCAATCAACATCTGTCAGCGGTGCTTGATGTGCCGCTGACGGATCATTGCCAGGTGGCCCGCTATGATACCGAACAACTGATTCTTCAGGTCGACTCGCCGGTCTGGGCCTCGCGGTTGCGTTATTACATCCCGACACTGCTGCAGGAGCTTAAGCAAAATATCCCTGATTTACAAGGAGTTAAATCCATAAAAATCCATGTCGCCCCGGCTGCGCCGGCGCCGGTCGAAAAATCCCCGGAAAAACGCGAGATTACCCCCGCCGCCAGCCAGAATATCCAGGCCATGGCCGAAACCATTGACGATCCCGCCCTGCGCGAGGCCCTGCAACGATTAGGTCGGTCCCGTCGAACCGAGGATAAATAAGCAACACTTATATATCCGGCTCGAATGATAAGCTTTTTCTTGCAGCAATCGCCCGGATCCGCGCCCCGTCCTGCCTGATTCATCCCGTCCAGACAAAAACACCGGCGATTGCCGGTGCTTGTGGCGTGTCACAACGCGGTTTCAGGTGACCTGAACCGGCTGGACAAAGGAGATGGGCGCCTTGGCCGGGTCCTCGAAAGTGACCTCTTCCCAGGCTTGCTGGTTGGCCAGCAATTCGCACAACAGGCGGTTGTTCAGGGCATGGCCGGATTTGTGGCCGCTGAAGGCGCCGATCAGGCTGTGTCCCAGCAAATAGAGATCGCCGATGGAATCCAGAATCTTGTGTTTGACGAATTCGTCCACATAGCGCAGACCGTCCTCATTCAGCACCCGGTATTCATCCACGACCACCGCATTGTCGAGGCTGCCGCCCAGCGCCAGGTTATTGGCCCGCAGGTTCTCAATCTGGCTCATGAAGCCGAACGTCCGGGCCCGGCTGACCTCCTTGACGAAGGAGGTGGTGGAAAAATCGATCATCGCGGTCTGGTTTTGATCCCTGAACACCGGATGGTCAAAATCGATGGTGAACGACACCTTGAAGCCCTCGAACGGTTCAAAGCGCACCCATTTATCGTCTTCTTCAATCACGATCGGCTTTTTAATCCGGATGAACCGTTTTGGTGCCTTTTGCTCCTGAATGCCCGCCGATTGCACCAGAAACACAAAGGGGCCGGCACTGCCGTCCATAATCGGCACTTCCGGGGCATTCAGATCAATATATGCGTTGTCGATGCCCAGCCCGGCCAGAGCCGACAGCAGATGCTCCACAGTGGAGACCCGAATGCCGTCCTTGATCAGAGTGGTGGACAGGGTCGTATCCCCGACATTCTCGGGAACAGCCGGAATTTCAACCGGTTCCGGCAAGTCCACGCGTCTGAAAATAATGCCCGTATCCGCTGCGGCAGGTCGAAGGGTGAGGTAGACTTTTTCACCGGTGTGCAGACCCACCCCGGTCGCGCGAATGACATTTTTCAGTGTACGCTGGTTAATCACTAGCCGTTTTCTCCTTGTTTAATATCAGGTCTTCCTGGGTGATGCAAAATTCAGGCCTGTTTCACTACGAACGAGTGCGTGGGCGCAAGTATAGCACCGGAAGAAAACTCGCATAATAAAACAAGTTCGCATCTTACAGCAACTTATGGCGATAAACGGCGATTTTAGAGAAAACTTGCTACCTCTATCACAGATAAATCCGCCACCCCCGTCACTGAAGCGTCCCGCTTCGGCGACGGCATTCAGTCCGCCTGACGCCGCAGGAACGCCGGAATATCCAGATACTCCATATCCCCGTCACCCTGGCGAGGGCCTTTGCCTTCGGCCGCCCCCTTGTTGCGCATGACCGTGGGACGATCCAGCTGATTGTAATCCACCTCGCCATCGTTTTTCTTGTTGACCACCAGTTTCGGCTTGTCGCCCTGTTTGAGCTCGTTGCCCAGGCCGGTTGCCACCACGGTGACCCGCAGCTCGCCGGACATCGCCGGATCGATCACGGTTCCCACCACGACCGTGGCATTCTCGGAGGCAAACTGTTTGACCGTGTTACCCACCTCTTCGAACTCACCGATGGACATATCCATGCCGGCGGTCACGTTGACCAGAATCCCGCGCGCCCCGGCCAGGTTGACGTCTTCCAGCAACGGACTGGCAATCGCCGCTTCGGCCGCCTCGCGCGCCCGCTCTTCACCGGAGGCCCGGCCGGATCCCATCATGGCCATGCCCATTTCGGACATCACGGTGCGCACATCGGCAAAGTCGACGTTGATCAGACCCGGACGGGTGATCAGTTCGGCAATGCCCTGCACCGCGCCCAGCAGCACATCATTGGCCGCCTTGAAGGCATCCAGCAGGCTGATGTTCTTGCCCAGCACGCTGAGCAGTTTTTCGTTGGGAATGGTGATGAGCGAATCGACATACTGCTTGAGCTCATCCATCCCGGCCATGGCCACTTCCATGCGCTTTTTGCCTTCAAAGGGAAACGGCTTGGTCACCACCGCCACGGTCAGAATCCCCATGTCGCGGGCAATCTGCGCCACCACCGGTGCCCCGCCGGTGCCGGTGCCGCCCCCCATGCCGGCAGTGATAAAGACCATGTCGGCGCCTTCCAGCACTTCCTGGATGCGTTCACGATCTTCCATCGCGGCATTACGCCCGGTTTCCGGATTGGCGCCGGCCCCGAGTCCCTTGGTGACACCGCCACCGAGTTGCAACAGGGTCTTGGCGGAGCTGTTTTTCATGGCCTGGGCATCGGTATTGGCGCAGATAAAATCCACCCCTTCGATACTCTGGACCACCATATGTTCGACGGCATTACCACCACCGCCACCGACACCGATCACTTTTATCACGGCGTTCTGACTGTAAGTATCCATTAGTTCAAACATTTTACCCCTCCTCACTGACAACGCAGTTGGTTGTTACATTGTGTCTACGTCACAAATCCTTTAGAAATTTCCCTGAAACCAGCTCTTCATCCGTCGCATGACGGTTGTGAAGCCACCGCCCATGCGTGTTTCCGCTTCACGCAAGGCACGATTCTGATAACCGAACAGCAGTAAACCGACCCCGGTGGAATAAATGGGATTACGCACCACATCCACCAGACCACTGACATATTGCGGCAGGCCCTGGCGCACCGGCATATGGAAGATCTCCTCGGCCAGTTCCACCGTGCCCTCCATCTTGGAGCTGCCTCCGGTCAGCACGATGCCGGCGGCACACAGATCCTCGAACCCGCTGCGACGCAACTCGGCCTGAATCAGGGTGAACAGCTCTTCGTAGCGCGGCTCGACCACCTCGGCCAGGGTCTGGCGCGCCAGACGGCGAACCGGTCGTTCACCGACACTGGGCACTTCAATGGTTTCATCGGCGCTGGCCAGCTGGGTCAGCGCACAGGCGTATTTGATTTTGATCTCTTCGGCATGCTGGGTCGGGGTGCGCAGGGCCACGGCAATGTCATTGGTCACCTGATCGCCGGCGATGGGAATCACCGCGGTATGGCGAATCGCGCCCTCGGTAAACACCGCGATATCGGTGGTGCCGCCGCCGACATCCACCAGGCAGACCCCCAGCTCTTTTTCATCCTCGGTCAAGACCGAATGGCTGGAGGCCAGTTGTTCGAGAATGATGTCATCCACTTCCAGTCCGCAGCGACGCACGCATTTGATGATGTTCTGCGCGGCGCTGACCGCACCGGTGACCATGTGCACCTTGGCCTCCAGGCGCACGCCGGACATCCCGATCGGCTCACGAATACTTTCCTGATCGTCGATAATGAATTCCTGCGGCATAATGTGCAGCACCTTCTGATCGGCGGGTATCGCCACCGCCCGCGCCGCATCGATCACCCGTTCGACATCGTACTGGGTCACCTCCTTGTCCCGAATCGCGACAATCCCGTGCGAGTTAAGGCTGCGGATATGGCTGCCGGCAATCCCGGCATAGACCGAGTGAATCTGACAGCCGGCCATCAATTCTGCTTCCTCCACCGCGCGCTGGATCGACTGCACCGTGGATTCGATATTCACCACCACGCCCTTTTTCAGACCGCGCGATGGATGCGAACCCAGCCCGATAATTTCGATATCGTTCTCCGGGGTGACCTCACCGACAATCGCAACCACCTTGGAGGTGCCGATATCGAGTCCGACGATAAGGTTCTTTTCTGCTTTTTTAGACATTCAATGTCACTCCCGAACGCGTTTTGATGTCCTGTTCTGTTCCCATGCCACCGCCATGCCGTTGGTGTAGCGCAAATCAACCCGGATCACGCGACCTTTGTCCAACGAATTGAGCCGGGGATAAACCCGGACGAAGCGAGCCAGACGTTCAAACTCATGTTCACGCCCCAGTTTCAGGTGAATGCCGTTATCCAGGCCGATTTGCCACGCCTGGCGTTGATCCAGTTTCAATTTCACAATCTGCATTTCCAGTGGTGCCAACAATCCGGCGAAGCGTTGATAGGCATCCAGCATTTTGCCGCGCAATTTCTCCGGCCCCTGAAACACCGGCAGTTCCGGGGGGTAGGTTGATTCAGCCGGTTTGAATATGTTGCCGCTTCGGTTTAGCAGCCCGCCGGCCGCCCAGACAGCAAGGGGTTGCTGTTCAATAAAATGAATTACCAGCGTATCGGGCCAGATACGTCGCACCGTTGCATGTTTAATCCAGGGCAGACTCTCGACCTGTTGCTGTACGGCGGCCACATTGATATCAAAATAACCGACACCGGATAAACTTTTCGAAAGTGGATTGAGCATGGCCTCGGTCACATTGACAAAGCTCCCCTGTACGCGAATTTTATCCACCGGCACATTCAACGGATTAACCAGACTCTGGATACCCCAGTACAGCAATCCCCCCGACAATATCACCGACAGAATCAGCAACAGTCGTCCGGGGCGCAATTTGAGCAGCTCTTCACCTTGCATCAGTACTGCCTGGTTAGCCCGCACCGACATGGTTACCTCCATGCTGCCGGTCGCCGTTATGGCTTTCCAGTGTCTGGGCAAGAATCGCGTAAACCAGCTGATCGAAGTCCATGCCAATCGCCCTGGCCGCCATGGGAACCAGGGAGTGATCAGTCATACCCGGTACGGTATTCAGTTCAATCACCCAGGGTTTGCCGTCCTCCGAGCATAAAATGTCAACCCGTCCCCAGCCGCGCGCTCCCACAGCCTTGAAAGCCGCCAGAGCCAGACGTTGCAACTGGCCTTCCTGTTCGGGGTCCAGTCCGCAGGGACATAAGTAACGGGTCTGGTCAGATTGGTATTTGGCCTCATAGTCATAAAATTCATTCGGGGTTTCGAGCTTAATCACCGGCAGCGTCTGTTCGCCCAGTATGGTCACGGTATATTCGCCGCCCTCGATCCAGCGTTCGGCAATGACCGCGCCGGGGAATTGCGCGGCTGTCGTATAGGCGTCATGCATCTGCTGCGGCTCATTGACCCGGGTCATACCGATACTCGATCCTTCCAGCGCCGGTTTGACCATCAACGGCAGGCCCAGACTGGCGACCACATACTCCGGATCGGTCTCGTCATCCAGCACCATATAATCGGGCGTCGGCAACCCGGCTGCCTCGAGAATCATCTTGCTGCGCAATTTGTCCATGGCCAGTGCCGAGGAGAGCACGTCACTGCCGGTATAAGGGATATCCATCACCTCAAGAACCGCCTGGATTCGACCATCCTCACCGCCGGGGCCATGCAGGACAATAAAGGCGCGATCGTAATTACCCTCTTGCAACGACTGCAGGACAGTCTCTTTACTGACGTCAATACCCTGCGCGTCGACACCACTGCGCAACAGGGCATCCAGTACCGCCTGTCCACTGCGCAGCGAAACCGCCCGTTCGGCGGACCACCCGCCCATCAATACCGCGACCTTGCCAAAGGCCCGCGGCTCGACAGTTTTGTTGTCCTCACTCATGCTCATGCGGTTCTCCGACAATCTGCACTTCCCTGACAAGTTCGATGCCGCTTGACTGTTGCACTTCATCTGCAACCCGCTGAATTAACAGTTCGATATCCCGGGCAGTGGCTGTGCCGGTATTGATAATAAAATTGGCGTGCTTTTCCGATACGCAGGCCCCGCCAATGCAGGTATTTTTCAGGCCGCATTGCTCGATCAGGCGGGCCGCATAATCTCCCGGGGGATTGCGGAACACCGAGCCCGCATTGGGCTGACTGGTCGGCTGCGTCGCACCGCGTCGGGCCAGATGCTGTTTGATCTGTTGCAAACTCTGGCTGGCATCGCCGGCTTCAAGCTGCAACGTGGCGCCGACAAACCACTCATCCTCTCGGCCGCGAACATGACGATAACTTGTCTCGAATTCATCAGCCCGGCGGATCCTCAGGTTGCCCTGGCGATCGATCATCTTCAGCGATTCAACGATGTTCCAGGTTTCCCCGCCCATGGCGCCGGCGTTCATGGCCAGGGCCCCGCCAAAGGTGCCGGGGATACCGCAGAGAAATTCGGCGCCGTGCAATCCCCGCCGGGCCGTTTGTCGCGCCACCTGCGGGGAGGCCACACCGACTTCCACATACACCCGGTTATCTTCCAGCCATTCGATACCGTTGAGCACCCCGCTGGTACAGATCACGGTGCCGCGAATACCGCCATCACGCACCAGCAAATTACTGCCCAGCCCCAGCCAGAACAGCGGCTCGTGCGCCGGCAACTGCTGCAACAACTGCTGCAGATCGGCGACATCCGCCGGCCGATAGAAATGCTCGGCCACGCCGCCCACGCGCCAGGATGTATGGCGGCTCATTGGCTCAAGCTGTTGCATCTCGCCCCGCAGTTGCATGGTCTCGGTCTCTATTGTGTCCGTTTGCATCATCTTGTTACTGCCCGCTCAACTGCTGCTCGAGTCGGGCCGCCGCGGCGCCAATGTTCCCGGCCCCGAGTGTCAGTAAAATGTCTCTGTCCTGTAATACCCCGTTCAGCACCGCCGGCAACTCATCCAGCTCTTCGACAAAAATCGGTTCAACCTGACCCCGCATCCGAATGGCGCGGGTCAATGAGCGCCCGTCAGCGCCGTTAATGGGGGTCTCACCGGCGGGATACACTTCCAGCAATACCAGGGCATCCACCTCCGACAGGACCCGGGTAAAGTCTTCAAACAGATCCCGGGTACGGGTGTACCGATGTGGCTGAAATACCACTACCAGACGCCGTTCGGGCCAGCCGGCGCGGATCGCCTGAATGGTGGCGGCCACTTCGCGCGGATGATGGCCATAGTCGTCAACATGAATCACCCGTCCCTGATCAAGCTGATATTCCCCATAGATCTGGAAACGGCGACCGATACCCTGGAAATTATCCAGCGCCCGGGCAATATGCTGGTTTTCAATCCCGATCTCATGCGCGACCGCGATAGCCGCCAGGGCATTCAGAACATTGTGATGTCCCGGCATATTCAACGTGACATCAAAACGTTCACCTGAATCGCGCTGTACAATTGTAAAATGGGTCTGATTTGCCGCCTGGGTGATATCGACCGCGCGCACATCCGCGTCCTCGCTCAACCCATATGTAATCATGGGCCGGCTGATGTGCGGCATCAGATTACGAATTTCCTCGTCATCAATACACACCACAGCCAGGCCGTAAAACGGCAGGTGATGCAAAAATTCGACAAAAGTCTGGCGCAGCTTTTCAAAATCCCCGCCGTAGGTTTCCATATGATCCGCATCGATATTGGTTACGATGGCCATCATCGGTTGCAGATGCATGAACGAAGCATCGCTTTCATCGGCTTCCGCCACCAGGTAGCGTCCGCTGCCCAGACGTGCATGGGTACCGGCACTGTTGAGACGTCCGCCAATCACAAATGTCGGATCCACGCCGCCTTCGGCCAGGACGCTGGCAATCAGACTGGTGGTTGTGGTTTTGCCATGGGTTCCGGCTACGGCAATGCCGTAACGAAAGCGCATCAGCTCGGCAAGCATCTCCGCGCGCGGTACAACCGGAATACGCTGCTGATGCGCGGCCCTGACCTCCGGGTTATCCGTAACAATCGCACTGGAGATCACCACCACGTCGCAGTCGCGAATGTTTTCTGCGGCATGCCCCTGAATAACTGTTGCCCCCAGTTGGGCCAGATGACGGGTCACGGCATTTTCATGAATATCCGATCCGGTCACTTCGTAACCGAGATTGAGCAGCACTTCCGCGATTCCGCCCATGCCGACGCCACCGATGCCGACAAAATGAATACATTTGATCCGCCCCATACCCGGTTCACCCTGACCGGATGGCAGATCGGTGATGCGTCTCAGCTGTTTAGCCATGCATCACCTCCAGACAGCGCTGGCCGACGATCCGGGTGGCATCGGGCATAGCCAGTTGCCGGGCCCGTTGTGCCATATCCAGTAATCGCTCCCGGCCCTGTTCCAGCAATTCCCGCAATACCGAGGCCAGGCGCTCGCTGTCGAACTCGGCGGCCGGCATCACTCTGGCCGCGCCCGCCTCCTGCAAATAGCGGGCGTTGGCTGTCTGATGATCATCCACCGCATAGGGATACGGCACCAGAATGGAAGCCAGCCCTGCAGATGCCAGTTCAAAAACGGTCAGGGCGCCGGCACGGCAGATCACCAGATCCGCCCATCCGAACACCCCGGCCATGTCATCAATAAACATGACGATCTCCGCCTCCACCCCGGCCGAGGCATATGCCTGTCGGGCCGAATCCAGTTTGTCTCTGCCGGCCTGGTGTATAACGGTGACCGACATCTGTTCCGGCAGCCGGCTTAGTGCCTGTGGTACGGTTTCATTCAGAACCTGCGCACCAAGACTTCCACCGATAACCAGAATGCGAATCGCACCCTCGTGTCGGGCGAAACGTTGTGCCGGTTGAGGTAACTCCACAATGTCCTGACGCACCGGGTTACCGGTATGCAGGGCTTTCCTGTTTTTAAAACTGCCCGGAAACGCTTCCATCACCTGCAAGGCCAGATGCCCAAGCAAACGGTTGGTCAATCCCGGAATGGCATTCTGTTCATGGATCAATAATGGCCGGCGTAACAACCAGGCGGCCAATCCTCCGGGACCGGTAACGAAGCCACCCATTCCCAGCACGGCATCCGGTTTAACTCGCAGAAAAATCGCAACCGCCTGTAACAGTGCGTAGGAGAGTTTGAACGGTGCCAGTAACAAACCGCTGAGACGCTTGCCCCGCAAACCACTGACGGAAATAAACCGGATACTGAAACCCGCCTGCGGAACAACTCGTGACTCCAGTCCCCGGCGTGTACCCAGCCAATAGATCTCCACACCCTGTTCCTGAAGGTAACGCGCGACAGCCAGTGCCGGAAAGACATGCCCTCCCGTGCCGCCGGCCATAATCAAAATGCGTCGGGGATGACGATTCATGAACGCCTCCCTTTTGATATTTGATTATGACGATCATATTTGCGGGTTTCATAATCGATGCGCAACAGCAAAGCTACGGCAACACACATGACCAGCAAACTGCTGCCGCCATAACTCATCAGGGGCAGTGTGAGACCTTTGGTGGGCAATACACCCATGTTGACACCGATATTGATAAACGCCTGCACACCAATCCAGATACCGAGGCCATAGGCCACGTAGCCGGCGAATGGCTGCTCACGCTTCTCGGCACGGCGACCGATACTCAGCGCCCTGTAAACCACAAACAGATACGCCGCTACTACCAGTATTACTACAAACAATCCCAACTCTTCGGCCATGACCGCGAACAGGAAATCAGTATGAGCTTCGGGAAGATAAAACAGTTTCTGAATGCTGGATCCGAGCCCCACGCCGAGCCATTCACCACGACCAAAGGCAATCAGCGCCTGGGTAAGCTGAAAACCACTATCATAAGGGTCAGCCCAGGGATTCAAAAATGTTGTCAAACGCTGTAACCGATAGGGTGAAGTCAGGGCCAGCAAGGCCAGTGCACCGGCCAGGGACATCAGCAACAACATAAACTGGGTAAAGCGTACGCCACCAAGCCACATCATGCCAAAAGCCATCATAAACAGAACCACCACGGCGCCATAATCAGGTTCCAGCAGTAACAACAGACTCAGCAGGGTCAGCAGGATCAGTGGCCGCAGGAAACCGACAACCCGCGAACGCACTTCCCCGTGATGACGGACCAGATAACCGGCCAGATAAATTACCGAAAAGAGCTTGACGAACTCAGAGACCTGCAAGGAGAGCGGGCCCAGCATGATCCAGCGTTGACTGCCATTGATCTCGCGTCCCAGCCCGGGAACAAAAACCAGTATCAGTAACAGAACGCTTAGCAATATAAGTGGTATTCCACTTTTTTCCCATATTTCCATAGGCACTCGCATTACAGCGCCGGCGGCAATAAGCCCGATTATCATGTAGCCCAACTGGCGCCAGAAAAAATAGAAGGGATCATCGATCATCTTTTCGGCGATCGAAGTTGATGCCGAACCGACCATCACCAGCCCGAGACATAACAGGAACATAACGACAAGCAGCAATGGCTTGTCAATGATATCCAGAAGATGAATCCGTTCATTCCGGTTATCCGGCCTGCGGAACAAGCTGGCAATGTGGGTCGCTGTTATCACTGATACAGGCTCCTGACACACTCGACAAACGTATCACCGCGATCTTCAAACCCCTTAAACATGTCAAAGCTGGCACAGGCCGGGGATAACAATACCGTGTCGTTAGTTTGGGCCGTCTGCGCCGCTTTATTAACGGCTTCCTGCATGGTGCCGACACTTGCAACCGGTACCACCCCATCGAGAGCGTTTCGCAGGGCTGGCGCGTCCTCGCCAATCAGCACGACGCCTCTGGCTCGCCGCGCCACAACATTGCGCAAAACACTAAAGTCCTGTGCCTTACCCTGACCGCCCATAATCAGGACCAGTTTCTCACCAGGAATCCCTTCAATGGCGGCTATCGCCGCGCCAACATTGGTCGCCTTGGAATCATTAATCCATGTCACACCATTGTATTGTCCCACCCACTGGCAGCGGTGCGGCAGTCCGGTAAAATTCCGTAGCGCGTCAGTCATAACCTCCGGCGTCAGACCGACCGCCTCACCGAGAGCCAGAGCCGCCATGGCATTGGCCAGATTGTGTTCACCGGTGATTTTCAGATCCTCGACATTAATCAGCATCTGCTGACCCCGGCACAACCAGCGTCCAGCGTCCTGCTGACATATCCCGTAGTTGTCACCTTCAGGTATTCCCAGACTGAAACTGATCTGCTTTCGTCCAACGGAAAACAGTCGAGCGGTTGCCATCACTTTTTCATCATCGGCGTTTACCACTAACACACCGGAGCCATAGAAAATTCTGGCCTTGGCCGCCGTGTAGTCCGCCAGGGTGTCATAACGATCCAGATGATCTTCACTGATATTGAGTAATGCTGCCGCGACCGGATCCAGTGACTCGGTGGTTTCAAGCTGAAAGCTTGACAGTTCCAGCACACAGACCTGGTTGTCTTCATTGAGCAGATCCAGTGCCGGTTTACCGATATTGCCGCCAACACCCGCCTTGATACCCGCATTATGAAACATCTCACCGACCAGGGTGGTCACCGTACTTTTTCCATTAGAGCCGGTAATCGCCACCACCGGCACATTGACGAACCACGCAAACAACTCGATATCACCGATAATTTTTGCGCCTCTGGCACATGCCTCGGCAATCAATGGTTCGCGTAACGAGATTCCCGGACTGACCAGGATAATGTCCGCACGCCGGAACGCCAGCTCATCGAAACCACCGACAAACACTGCCATATCGGGCAATTCTTTCTGCAGTGCAGACAGGCAAGGCGGCTCGACCCGACTATCTGTGATCGCAACATCAACCTCATAATCCGACAAAAAGCGCGCACAGGAGAGTCCCGTCTGACCCAGGCCGACGATCAGAATCCTCTTGTCTTGCAAGTACTTTGCTGCCTGTCTGCTCATTGTCATGTGGTATGCCAGCATTAGTTATCGAATCTTCAACGTTGCCAAACCGATCAAAACCAGGATTACGGTAATAATCCAGAAACGAACGATCACTCGCGGTTCAGGCCAGCCTTTTAATTCAAAATGATGATGTAGCGGTGCCATGCGAAATATCCGCTTTCCGGTCAGTTTGAATGATAAAACCTGCAAAACAACCGACAGGGTTTCCATTACAAAAACGCCACCCATAATAAACAGAACAAGCTCTTGTCGGACGATCACGGCCAGAACGCCCAGTGCGGCACCCAGAGCCAATGCTCCGACGTCACCCATAAAAACCTGCGCCGGGTAGGTGTTAAACCAGAGAAAACCGAGCCCCGCACCGACCAGTGCACTACAGAAAATAATCAGTTCACCGGATCCGGGAATATTGGGGATCTGCAGATATTCAGAAAACTCGGCATGTCCGGACGCATAGGCGAATATGCCCAATGCACCACCAACCATGACCGTCGGCAATATAGCCAGACCATCCAGCCCGTCGGTCAGGTTCACCGCGTTACTTGACCCGACAACGACAAAATACGTCAATAGAACATACGTAATCATGCCCATTTCAAGCGAGATACTCTTGAAAAATGGCACAATAAGTTCTCTCTCAACCGGCAATGCCGTCTGGTATAAATAGACGCCAACGGCAATAGCGATAACTGACTGCCAGAAATACTTCCAGCGTGCGATCAGACCGCGTGGATCTTTTTTAACCAGTTTCTTGTAATCATCAATCCATCCGATCACACCGAACAGGAAGGTTGTCAGAATAACCACCCAGACATAGCTATTGGTCAGATCCGACCACAAAAGTGTACTGACTGCGATGGCGATCAGAATCAGTGCACCCCCCATAGTCGGCGTGCCCGCCTTGATTAAATGGGTTTTTGGGCCGTCATCGCGAATAGGCTGGCCGAGACTGAACGTTCCCAGACGACGAATCATCCATGGCCCGACAAGCAGGGAGATCACCAGTGCAGTCAAGACACCCAGAATGGCCCGCAGCGTCAAATAATTGAACACATTGAAGCCGCTGTAAAACTCCTGCAGGTATTGTGTCAGATGGTATAGCATCAGTGTTTCCTGTTATGACCTGCTTCACACGCTGCAACAATTTTTTCCATCTGCATACACCGTGAACCTTTGACCAGAAGTGTGACATCGGAATCCAGATCATTACTGATCTGCTCAATCATCTCGTCGTGATTCGAGAAGCTGTAGGCTGACTCGCCGAATGAAGCTCCGGCATGACGAGCCAGCGATCCCAGGGTATACAGCCGTTCCACACCACTTTCTCTTGCCTTCCTGCCGGCATCACTGTGTAATGATTCAGCCTTGCCGCCCAGCTCACCCATATCCCCGAGTGCCAGGTAATGTTGGCCCGGGAATTCACGAAGGACATCCAGTGCCGCATGCAGCGAGGTAGGATTGGCATTGTAAGTATCATCAATAATCCGACTGCCCTTGATGCCGTCCTTTAGCTGTAAACGCCCGCTAACCGGCCGCAGATTTTCCAGGCCTGCCTTGATTGCTGTCAGGGACACATCCACGGCAATCGCGGCGGCAATCGCCGCCAGGGCATTCAGGGCATTATGTTTGCCCAGCAATTTAAGCGAGACGGTTATACTGCCTGCCGGTGTCACAATCGCCAGATTCTGGCCATCTTTTTCAATTTTTATTTCAGCCTTGACATCCGATCCCGGAACCGTGCCAAAACTTATAATGCGTCGCTGCTGATTCAACTGTTTCCAGTACCCGGCATAGGTATCTTCATTGTTCACAACGGCAATGCCGTCATTACCCAACCCCTGATAAATCTCACCCTTGGCATGCGCAACACCTTCAACACTGCCAAAACCTTCAAGATGGGCCATACCGGCATTGGTGATTAATGCCACATCGGGCTGCGCAATCCGGGTCAGGTACCCGATCTCACCGGTATGGTTTGCTCCCATCTCGATAACTGCATAGCTATGCCGCTCATCAAGTTCCAGTAGCGTCAAGGGCATTCCGATGTCATTGTTCAGGTTGCCACGAGTGGCCAGGACTTCACCTTGCCCGGACAGAATGCCGGCCAGCATCTCCTTGACCGTGGTTTTGCCATTACTACCGGTGATACCAATCAATCTGACGTTTAATCGCTGACGCCATTGCGCGGCGAGTTCACCCAGCGCCAGCCGTGTGTCATTCACGACAATACAGTTCAGGTCCTCGACAGGCCGCTCAACCAGGCATGCTGCTGCTCCGAGCTCAGCGGCCTGTTGTACAAAATCGTGCCCGTCAAAGTTCGGTCCCTTGAGCGCAACAAACAGCTGCCCATCGGCAATTCTGCGTGTATCCGTGGATACCCCGCGGATTTCAACATTCTCGCCAATATACTCCGCTGCCAGCAATTCGGCGATTTGCTTCGCTTCCATCTGCAGGCCACGGGATATAATCTGTTCGGAATGTGAGGTCATGCCTTTCGCCGTTTAAGCTGTAGTTGTGCCTCGGCCATATCACTGAACGGCCGCCTCTCATCACCAACTTGCTGATAATTCTCATGACCTTTACCGGCCACCAGAATGACGTCTTGCGGCTCCGCTCCCTGAATGACACTCTCAATCGCTTTTTGCCGATCCCGCTCGACATAGGCTTTGTCGGAATCCGACATCCCGGACAGAATCTGCTCGATAATATCCACCGGGTTTTCATGACGCGGATTGTCATTGGTCACGACAACCCGATCCGCATAAACTTCTGCTATCTTCCCCATAAGGGAACGCTTTTGTTTATCCCGTTCGCCGCCACAGCCAAAGACACACCACAATATTCCACGGGTATGCTCACGCAGGGCTTCCAGGACATGCTGCAGGGCGTCGGGAGTATGAGCGTAATCGATCACTACCAGCGGCTGACCGTTCCCACCCAGTGTTTCCATTCTTCCACTCACAGTCCTGACACCGGCCAGTCTGGTCAGCGCATCATCAAAGGCCATCCCTTTAGCAAGCAACGCGCCAAGTGCGGCCAACAGATTACTGATGTTGAAGCGCCCCAATAACTGTGTTGTGATCTCGCCGGTACCATAACCTGACTCGACCCTGAACTGCAGGCCGTCGGCAAGAAGTCGAATCTCCTGTGCCAGAAGTGCAGGCTTATATTCCGGCTGCATGCCGTAACTGATAACTTTGACTGATTTATCAAGTATGGCTTCCAGCTCACGTCCATAGGCATCATCCCTGTTGATAACTGCTGTCTTCAGATCCGGCGTCTGAAACAACCGTTGCTTGACACTTGCGTAGCTTGCCATGTCGCCATGATAGTCCAGGTGCTCATGAGTCAAATTAGTAAACACCGCACAATCGAATTGCACCTGATCCACGCGGCCCTGATCCAGGGCATGTGAGGAGACTTCCATAACGACGCTGGCTGCACCCTGAGCGTACATTTTCGCCAGCCAGCGATGATTGGCAATGACATCCGGCGTGGTGTGTCCGGAATCCTCCAGCCGCCCATACAGCCCGCGACCGAGAGTTCCGATAACCCCGCAAGGCTGCTCCTGATTCAGCACCTGTGCCACAAACTGGCTGCAGGATGTTTTGCCGTTGGTACCGGTAATGCCGACAACAAACAACCGTGACGACGGACTGCCGTAAAAACGAGCGGCCAGTGAGCCCACTTGACGGGACAAGTCATTGAGACTGACTACCGGAATGGTTTGGCCCGTGGACGATGTTTTCCAGCTCAAGGAGGTAACGCCGGTTTCATCACCACTGACCTCCCGCAAAATCGCTACAGCACCCTGTGCAATTGCAGCATTGATATAATCCACACCGTCAACATTATGTCCTTTCACAGCAACAAACAGGCAGCCCTCAACAACCTGCCGTGAATCCATGACCATATCACTTATTGGACAATCCAGACTGGCGGGAATGGCAGCCTGACCGTCAAGCAGCTCGCTCAGATACATTACGGATTGAGTACTTGGTACAGTCATCATGGATGCTCTCCTGCCGCCTTGTTGCGCAGTGAGGCGAATTTGATTTTGTCATGCGCCAGGTTATCCGGTGCGATGTCGAACAGGCGCAACGCACCACCCATGACCCGGGAAAAGACCGGGGCGGCAACCTGCCCGCCGTAGTAGTTTTCACCGCTGGGCTCATCGATTGTGATAACCATGGCAATGCGTGGATCGCTGGCAGGCGCCATACCGGCGAATACAGCGATATATTTTTCCGCGGTATAACCGTCACTCATCACTTTTTTGACTGTCCCGGTTTTCCCGGCCACCCGGTAACCAGGGACTTTGGCTCGTGTGCCGGTACCGCCCTCGTTGGTCACGGTCTCCAACATACGCAGTATATCCCTGGACACTTTTGCATCGATAACGCGCTTGCCCTGTACAGGCTCATTGACCCGTACAAAACTGACCGGCTTGATGACACCCTGGTTGGCAATTGCAGCATAGGCTCTTGCCAGTTGCAGCGGCGTCACTGCCATCCCGTAACCAAATGCCAGCGTGGCCTGTTCAATGTCCCCCCAGGTTGCGGCGGGTTTCAGTACGCCAGCGGCCTCGCCGGGAAAGCCGCTGCTGGTAACCATGCCAAACCCCAGTTGATCGAAGATATTCCAGATATTTTCGGATTCCAGCGACAAGGCCAGTTTGCTGGCTCCCACATTACTCGATTTCTGGATAATTCGGGTCAGATTGATACGCCCATAGTTACGAATGTCACGTATTGTATTGCCTCTTACCTGATAATAACCGGGGGCCGTGTTGATCAGGCTGTTGGTGTTATAGTTTCCGCTTTGCAGGGCCGCGGCCACAGTAAAGGGCTTGATAGTTGAGCCCGGCTCAAACACATCCGCTACGGCACGATTACGTACGCTCTGACTCTGGAGGTTGCCGCGATTGTTCGGGTTATAGGCAGGCTGGTTGACCATCGCCAGCACTTCCCCCGTTTTAACATCCAGAATCACGGCGGAACCGGATTTGGCACCACTGCCAATCACCGCACGCTTTAATTCACGATAGGCCAGATATTGCAGGCGCCGATCGATGCTCAATGCCAGGTTCTCGCCTGGCCGTGGTTTTTTCAACAGTTCCACATGCTTGACTACCCGTCCCAAGCGATCCCGGATTACTCGCTGGCTGCCTGCTTCACCGCTTAACCATTTATCAAAGGCCAGTTCCAGTCCTTCCTGACCCTCATCGTCAATATTGGTGTATCCCACCACATGTGAGGCCACTTCACCCATGGGATAATAACGGTGGTACTCACGTTGCAGGGAGATACCCGGTATACCAAGCTCCATAACCCGTGCCGCCCGCGCAGGTTCCACGTGTCGCTTTATATAAACAAACTCTTTATCCTTGCGTTGCTCAATACTTGTGACAATGTCCTTGACATCAATATTGAGCAGCTTCGCCAGCTTCGGCCAGCCCGGCTGGGCCACCGCAAACTCGGCGGGGTTGACCCAGACCGAATCGACCGGGGTACTTATGGCCAACGGCTCGCCATGGCGATCGGTGATCATACCGCGATGAGCCGCCAGGGGCAGTTCACGCAGATAGCGGGCATCACCCTGATCCTGCAGAAAGGCTTTTCTCACCACATGCAGATCGACTGCACGCCACACCAGTACAATCGTCACCGACAGCAATACCAGCATGACGGTAATCAGGCGAAAGGCAGAAGCCGGTTTGTATACCTGCTGTTTCATGGCTTGAGTATGATGACCTGTTTATAGTCGAGCGGTTTCATATTCAGTTTCTTGCGCGCCAGTTCCTCGATGCGCCCGTGCGTTGCCCAGGTACTCTGTTCCAGTTGCAACTGTCCCCATTCGACATTCAGATCATCCCGAACCTGCTTGAGCTCGGTCAGTTCCACGAACAGCTTGCGACTGTAATGGGTCGAATACACGACGGCCACGGCCGAGGCGAGCACGGCCAGAATCAGTGGAATCAGCAGCCATTCAGCTTTCATGACAGTTTCTCCGCAATACGCAACACGGCACTGCGTGCCCGGGGATTGTTCTCAACCTCGTCATCCCTGGCGCGCCGGGCCTTGCCGATCAGTTTCATTTTCGGCCTGAGCTGGCTCTGCATCACCGGCAGATCGGGCGGGAAATCATCGCCCTTGCTCTGCTTGCGCAGGAACTGCTTGACCCGGCGATCTTCCAGTGAATGAAAACTGATCACCACCAGCCGCCCCCCCGGGAGCAGCAGATCGGTCACCTGTGACAGGCACTCATCCAGTTCGTCCAGCTCCTGGTTGATATAAATGCGAATCGCCTGAAAAGCGCGGGTGGCCGGGTCCTTGCCTTTTTCCCAGGCCGGATTGGCGGCCGCGACGATGGCGGACAACTGTTTGGTGGTCGTGATCGGTTGTTCGTTACGCGCGGCAACGATGGCCCGGGCGATACGTTTGGCAAAACGTTCCTCGCCATATTCCTTCAATACACGGGCAATTTCTTTTTCACTGGCCCCGGCCAGCCATTGGGCGGCCGTCGGACCGCGCGTGGTATCCATGCGCATGTCCAGCGGCCCGTCTTTCTGGAAACTGAAACCGCGACTGGCGTCGTCGAGTTGCGGCGAGGAGACCCCCAGATCGAGCAGGATCCCGTCGACCTGATCCCAGCCCTGTTCGGCGATGTGGGGCGCCATATGGGCAAACGAATCCTGGACGAGATGAAAACGTGAATCGTGTGAGAATTTATCCTGCGCGGTGCGCAGGGCCTCGGGGTCCTTGTCAAAGGCGAGCAGACGACCGTCGTCACCCAGGCGCGCGAGAATGGCCGCACTGTGGCCACCGCGTCCGAAGGTGCCGTCGATATAACGACCGTCCGGTTTGATATTCATACCCCTTATCGCCTCTTCCAGCAGAACGGGCAAATGGTCCTGTTTGCCGTTCATGGTTTCATAAAGACAGTGTTTCCAGCTCGGCGGACAGCTCTGACTCCTCCTCGTTTTCCTGGCTGATCCAGCGGTCGCGTTGCTCGTTCCAGGTCTGTTCGTCCCAGATTTCGAACTTGTTGCCTTGCCCGGTCAGGGCAATGCGTTTATCCAGTTTGGCGAATTCACGAAGTGGCGGCGGGATAAGGATGCGGCCGTGACTGTCCAGCTCCAGCTCGGTGGCGTGGCCGATCAGCAGGCGCTGCAGGCGGCGGGCGGTGGCGTTGAGGTTCCCCAGCCGAACGAGCTTGCGCTCGATCTCTTCCCATTCGGGCAACGGATACAGCAGCAGGCACGGATCACTGCGATCGACCGTGATCACCAGCTGCCCGTCGGACTGCTCGAGCACCCCATCCCGATATCGACTCGGCATGGCCATGCGGCCCTTGGCATCCAGGCTGAGTGTATTGACGCCACGAAACACGTTGGTTTCCCCGGGGATAAAATCCCATTAATTCCCACATTGATCCACTTTGATACACTATAGGTAGCAATATGCCCGGGTGTCAAGCTAACAGCACCACAAACTTAGGAATTCTTTCTTGTCTGACAGTAACTTAGCGACACAGCCCCACGGTGGGAACCGCCTCGAAGCGGGTTGGATGACGGGTTCAGGCACACGTAAAAACAATAACCTGGGGAGTGAAGTTAATGTGGAATAAAAAGAAAGAGTCGGCCGTTAAGCCGGGTTCTGTCGTGGACAGTCATTCATCTGGGATGCGCGTCACCGCGCACCTCTAGCGACCTACCCGGGAACCGTGTGGGCCACACGCGGCCTTGCGGCCAGTTCCCCTATTTGGTCTTGCTCCGGATGGGGTTTACCCTGCCACCGGTGTTACCACCGGCGCGGTGCGCTCTTACCGCACCATTTCACCCTTACCGGCCGCTTGCGCGGCTTAGGCGGTATATTTTCTGCGGCACTTTCCGTAGGCTCGCGCCCCCCAGGCGTTACCTGGCATCCCGCCCGATGGAGCCCGGACTTTCCTCCCCGCCAAAAGGCGGAGCGACTGTCAGGCCGACTCTGATACCTATTATATAGAAAGTGTCCGCCCGGGGTGACAATTTCCCGGCCGGTCATTTTTTCATCGCCAGCGCCCGCTGATAGAGCTGGTTCTTTTTGCCGCCGGTGATGCGCGCCGCCAGGGCCGCCGCCTGCTTGAGGGGCAGCTCCGCCAGCAGGATGCCCAGAACCCGTTCGGCCTCGGCGTCGACCGCCGACTCGACCGCCGGCGCGCCTTCCACCAGAACCACGATCTCCCCCTTTTGCTGATTGGGATCGGCCCCCACAAACTCACCCAGCCCGGCCAGGGTGCCGCTTTGCACCGTCTCAAAGGTCTTGGTCAGCTCCCGCGCCAGCACCGCCGCCCGCGTCGCCCCCAGCTCGCGGGCCATGTCCGCCAGGCTCTCGACAACCCGGTGCGGCGACTCATAAAACACCAGGGTGCAATCCTCGGCCGCCAGCGCGGCCAGCCGCTGGCGCCGCGCCGCCGCCCTGGCCGGCAGAAAGCCGACGAACTTGAAACAGTCGGTGGGCAGGCCGCTGACCGACAGGGCCGCGATCACCGCGCTGGGGCCGGGCACCGGGATCACCCGGATCCCCTGCTGGCGGGCCTGCTGCACCAGATGAAAGCCGGGGTCGCTGAGCAACGGGGTGCCGGCATCGGAAATCAATGCCACGCTCTCACCATTGGCAAGACGCTGTAACAATCTGCTACTCTGTTCCCGCTCGTTATGTTCATGCAAGGCCACGCACGGGGTGGACACCGCATAATGCTGCAGCAAGCGGGCGCTGTGCCGGGTGTCTTCGGCCGCAATCAGCGCGACCTGTTGCAGGATTTCCACGGCACGTTGTGACATGTCGCCGAGATTCCCGATCGGCGTTGCGACAATATAGAGCGCACTGTTTTCAGATATCACGGTATAATTTCCGTCAGGATCAGGTGCCGTCCGCCTTTTATACAGCAAAAACAGGAACCCGATGAAGTGATGATGCCACGCCGATTGTTTTCCCTCTGGGTCATGATTGTAACGCTTCTGCTGGCCGGCTGCGCCGGCGTACCCGAAAAAGAAGTGGTCAAGGAAGAAGATCCGGTTGCCGAAGCCGAGCGCTTCCTTGCCAGCGGTGAATACCGGTCAGCCACCGAAGCCTTCAACGAGCTTGCCAAAGGGAGCAGCGGCCCGCGGCGGACCAGCTTTTTGCTGCGCACCGCCGCCGCCCTGGCCCGCGATGATCGCATCCACCAGAGTCGACAGATCCTCGAAACCATTCAGCTGGATCCGCGTGATGCACAGCAACGGTTTTTGCTGAATCTGGCCGAGGCCCACATTGCCCTGATGGAGCGCCGTGCCGGGGATGTCCTGCGTATTCTGGAACAAACGCCGGAGGGCGAGATTAATAACACCTATCTGGCCGATTATCACCTGTTACGCGCCGATGCCCGCACCATGCTGGGGGACCGGGTCGATACGGCCAGTGAACTGGTCAAACGCGAACAATACCTGCAAAACTTGCAGTTGATCGAAGAAAACCAGCAGGCAATCTGGGAAGCCCTGGCGAGAATGAATGAACGCAGCCTCTCCCGGATGCGCATGGCCGTCGGCAAGAATGTGCTCGGCGGCTGGATGGAACTGGTCCAGATCGCCAAGGCCTATCAGCTGGACCCGGAAGTACTGAACCGGCGCGTGGATGAATGGCACCAGAGCTACCCCGATCATCCCGTCAAGGAGGACATACTCCATGGATTACTGGAGCGACGCCAGAAAGACATCATCCTCCCGCAGCGACTCGCCGTGTTATTGCCATTTGACAGCCGCTTCGGCGAGGCGGCCGAGGCCATACGCGACGGCATTATCGCCGCCTATTACTCACGCCCGCATCAGGGCGATCAGCGCATCCGCTTTTACGATAGCGGCTCCGACCCGGCGACGGCACTGGCAGCCTATAAACAGGCCCTTGCCGAGGATAGTGACTTTGTTATCGGTCCGCTGAACAAGGAATCCATCGACAGGATTGCCGACAAAGGCACCTTCGCGGTCCCCACCGTGGCGCTCAACTACATACCCGAACAGGACACCCCCGACACGCTCTATCAGTTCGGCCTCTCGCCCGAAGAGGAGGCGCGCCAGGTCGCGGAGCGCACCTGGCTGGATGGTCACGTCAACAGTGCGGCGCTGATTCCGTCCGGCAGCTGGGGCGAGCGGGTTTATACCGCTTTCCAGCAGCGCTGGGAGCAGCTCGGCGGCCAGGTGGTCGAAATTCAGCAATACAACACCGAACAGCAGGATTTCTCCGCCCCCATCCAGGATCTGCTGAATATTAACGAAAGCCGGCGCCGTGTCCGTAGTCTGCGCCAGTTACTGTCACAGGACATCAGGTTCGAACCGCGCCGACGCAAGGATGTGGATTTTATTTTTCTTGCCGCCTATCCGCGTCAGGCCCGCCAGATTCGTCCGCAACTGAAGTTCTATCATGCCGCCGATGTGCCGGTGTATGCCACCTCCCATGTCTTTGCCGGCAGCCTGGATCAGGAACAGGATCGCGACATGGACGGCCTGATGTTTGGCGACATGCCCTGGGTACTGGCCGGCAGTACCGCCCACCGGGGTCTGCGTCCGGAGATCGAATCGTATATTTCCCGCGCCGGCAACAGCCTGCAACGGCTCTATGCCCTGGGTATCGATGCCTACAACATTATCGCTGCCCTCAATACGCTCAAGGCCTATCCCTATGAACGTTATGATGGCGAAACCGGCAGCCTCAGTCTGGATCCGCAGCAACGGGTTCAACGCCAGCTGACCTGGGTCAAATTCCGCAGCGGCCGCCCCGTTGCCCTGGATGAAGAGTTCTAAGGGATGTGGGCGGGGCTCGGGCGAGATCAACGCGGGAGCCGGGCCGAGCAACTGGCGCGCCGCTATCTGGAACAACAGGGGTTGCGCTTCGAGCAGGCCAACTTTCGCTGTCGTCGCGGCGAAATCGATTTGATAATGCGCGACAAGGACACTCTGGTATTCGTGGAAGTCCGTTATCGTAATAACAGCCGTTACGGCAGTGCCGCCGAAACCGTGGATTGGCGTAAACAGCGAAAACTGATTGCCACCGCGCTGTTCTATCTGCAAAGCAGGCCACAACTGTCCCGGCTGGCCAGCCGTTTCGATGTGATCGCCATCAACGGTGACAGCGACTCGGCGCATATCGACTGGCACCCGAACGCCATCCAAGCCCAGGATCTGAGCTCATGAGTATCAACGACAACATACTGCAACTGTTCCGCGCCAGTATCGACACCAAGCAACAGGCCCGGGATGTCGTCGCCGAACCGATCGCCCGCAGCATCGGCTTGATGGTCGCCGCCCTGCGGCGGGGCAACAAGATTCTCAGTTGCGGCAATGGCGGTTCCGCCGCCGATGCCCAGCATTTCGCCGCCGAGCTGGTCTGCCGTTTCGAGCGCGAGCGCCCGGAACTGGCCGCCATTGCCCTGACCACCGACACCTCGGCGCTGACCGCGATCGCTAACGATTACGATTTCAGTCATGTGTTTGCCAAGCAAATCCGGGCACTCGGTCAGGCTGACGACATCCTGCTGGCCATCTCGACCAGCGGCAACTCCCCCAGCGTGGTTCAGGCGGTCGAGGCGGCACATAACAGGGGCCTGCAGGTCGTTGCCCTGACCGGCCGTGATGGTGGACAGATTGGTAAACTGCTGCAGGGCAGTGATATCGAGATCCGGGTTCCTTCCGATGTCACCGCGCGAATCCAGGAGGTACATTTACTGGCGATTCACTGTTTCTGCCATCAGATCGATGAAGAGTTGTTTGGGTAATGCCTTTACCTGACGCGTTTGTTCGGCACTTGCAACAGGAGCTGGGGGCCGAAGGCCTGTTAAGTGATCCTGCGGAAACCTGGAACTATGGCTACGACAACAGCCGTCGTCACGCCGCACCGGAACTGGTTGCCCTGCCGGCCGACCACGATCAGGTGGCTGCCGTCGTGCGTCTTTGTCATGAATTTGCCGTACCGCTGACCGCCCGCGGCCGTGGCACCGGCACCACCGGCGCCAGTGTCCCGATCAACGGCGGCGTGATTCTTTCAACCGAAAAAATGAACCATGTTATCCGGATCGATCCTGCCAATCGCTACATGGTGGTGGAGCCCGGCGTCACCAATCAGCAGGTCCAGGATGTCGCTGCCGAACACGGTTTTTTCTGGCCGCCCGATCCCACCAGTGCCGCCTACTGCTCTGTGGGAGGCAATCTGGCCTACAACTCGGCGGGACCGCGGGCCATCAAATACGGCACACCGCGGGAAAACACCTTCGGCCTGCGCGCGGTCACCGGTGACGGCAAGAGTATCCGCACCGGGGTCTACACGACCAAGGGGGTGGTCGGCTACGATCTGACCCGTCTGCTGATCGGCTCCGAAGGCACACTGGCGATCATCACCGAAGCCACCCTGAAACTGACCCCGCTGCCCGAAAGCAAACGCACCCTGCAGGTCATCTACCGCGACATCGACAGTGCCGCCCGGGCGGTCTCCGCCATTATGGCCCAGCCGGTGGTTCCCTGTGCGCTGGAGTTCATGGACGCCGCCGCGATCGAGATGATTCGCGACTACTCCGAAGCCGGGCTGCCCGAAAATGCCGGCGCCCTGCTGATGATCGAGGTGGACGGAGCCGGGAGCAATATTCAACATGCCGTTGACGCCATTTGCCGTGCCGCCGACAACGACGGCCTGTTAAAACTGACACGCGCGGAAACCGCCGCCGAAATCCAGGCGCTGTGGCAGACCCGCAAGGCACTCTCCCCCGCCCTGCGCACCATCGCCCCGAAAAAGATCAACGAGGATGTGGTGGTGCCCGTCTCCAATATCCCCGCCCTGATCAACGGCCTGAGTGAATTGTCCGCGCGCTATAACGTCACCATCGTCAACTTCGGCCATGCCGGTAACGGCAATATCCATGTCAACCTGCTGGCCAACCCCGACGACCCGGACGAGATGCAGCGCACGCATCAATGCCTCGATGCCGTCTTCTCCCTGGTTCTGGAACTGGACGGCACCCTCTCCGGTGAGCACGGAGTCGGTATCGAAAAACAGGAGTTCATCGGCCGCGAGATCGAACCGGTCACGCTGGAACTGATGCGGCGCATCAAGCTGGACTTCGATCCGAAGGGGATCCTGAATCCGGGCAAAATGTTCCCGACAGACCAAGAGCTTTAACGCAGAGGCGCAAAGTTATAATTTTGAATGTTGAATGTTGAATGTTGAATTTTGAGTTTTGGATTTAAGAGCCGGATTTCATTCACAATTCAACATTCAACATTCAACATTATTGTTCCAAAACCTGCCGGTAACGTTCCGCATCCTCCTGACTGAAGGTGCAGGCCACTATCGAATCGAATTGCGGCTCGTATTCACGTATCACCCGAACAGCGATCTGCACGACCTGATCCCCGGGGTAACCGTATACGCCAGTGCTGATGCCGGGAAAGGCGATAGAGCGGATATCTCCCTGCTCCAGCGCCACCTCGAGGGTGGTGATATCGCCCTGGACAACCTCAATCATAACGACCTCCCGCAGTATGCTGTCGGTACCGATATGTCAGAACTTGGGTAAAAACTGCCGTATTGAGAAATGTATACACCACAGACAACACCGAGGTCACAGAGAAAACACATTCTAATCTCTGCGTTCTTTGCGCCTCTGCGTTAAGATCTTTCTGGTTATTTGACCAGCTTGAGGTTGGGTTTGCCGGATTTGCTGTCGTCGTCCGGGCCGTCGTCATCCGGCGGCGGATTGTCGGATTCGTTGAAGACCATCCCCTGGCCGTTTTCCTTGGCATAGATCGCCAGTACGGCATTCACCGGGAAGCTGACCTCCATGGGTTTGCCGGCGAAACGGGCATCGAAGGCAACGTAATCATTACCCAGATCGAGGGCATTGACCGCTATCGGGCCGATATTGAGGACAATCTTGCCGTTTTCCACGTATTCACGCGGAATATAGGCATTTTCGTTTTCGGCGTTGACCAGGACATAGGGAGTCATCTGGTTATCGACGATCCAGTCATAGATCGCTCGAAGCAAATACGGCTGGCTGGGCGTCATAGACATGGCAGTACCTTTGGGACTTAATCTTCTTTCAGTTCCTTCTCACCCTCGGTGAGACTCTGTTTGAAGGATTCACGTTCAAACATCCGTTCGGCGTAATTAATCAACGGTTTGGCGGCGGCGGGCAACTCGATCCCATAGGACGGCAGACGCCACAACAAGGGGGTGACACTGCAGTCAATCAGGGAAAATTCGTCACTCAGAAAGAACGGTTTCTGATCGAAAATCGGCGAAATCGACATCAGGCTGTCGCGCAACTCCTTGCGCACCGCATCACTGGCGGTCCCGGGATTGGTCAACTGATGGGCCAGGCGGTACCAGTCACGTTCGATGCGGTGCAGCATCATCCGGTTGCGCGCCCGCGAAACCGGGTCGACCGGCATCAACGGGGGATGCGGAAAGCGTTCGTCCAGGTATTCCATGATAACCTGATGTTCGAATAACACCAGATCCCGATCCACCAGCGTCGGCACCTCATTGTAGGGATTCAAATCCTTGAGATCTTCCGGCGTGTCGCCAGGATCGACGTTGTGAATATCGTAGTTAATACCCTTTTCCGCCAGCACGATACGTACCATATGACAGTACGGACAGGTACTGCCCGAAAACAGAGTCATTGCCAAACGTCGATTGGCCATTTGCGCCATGCTTTTCCCCATTGCTATATGTTCAGAAACGAAACAGGGGAAACCCGGTGGGCTTCCCCTGTTTATTATACCGAACTTATCGCACCGTTTGGCGCTTCCGTTGGGAAAAATCAGTCTTTGTGGCGCGCAAGTACCTGAATTGGCACCACTGACCGGCAAAATTCCCCGGACATGGCCCGATGCGGCGGGGCAAAACCGGGCCCCGCCTCACACACGTTAATGGACGTCTTTCCAGTATTCCTTCTTCAGGGCATAGGCCAGGAAGAACAGAACGACCAGGAACAGAATCACCCAGACGCCGATCTTGTAGCGATCCAGCTTGACCGGTTCTCCCACGTAGACCATGAAATTGACCAGATCGCGCACGGCATCGTCATACTCGGCGGGGCTCATGGAGCCTTCCTTGACCATTTCATAATCAACCACGGTTTTGACCTCTTCGCCGTCCTCGTCTTCATGCGTCTCGTAGACCGGTTTTTTCAGGCCCTCGAGTTCCCAGAGGACGTGCGGCATCCCGACCAGCGGAAACACCTCGTTGTTGACGCCCATCGGACGAGTATCGTCCACATAGAATGTTTTCAGATAGGTGTAGAGCCAGTCCGCGCCCCGGGAGCGGGCCACGACGGACAGATCCGGTACTTTGGTACCGAACCAGCCTTCGGAATCCTCGGCGGGCATCGCATTTTTCATCAGCGTGCCTGTTTTGGGGGTTTGCCCGCCAGGCAGCTTGGAGAAATCGGCCACCGGCATCAGATTCTGCACCAGCTGCTCGTCGCTCAGACCGAGGTCCTCGCCCATACGGTTGTAACGCATGGAAGAGAGGGAGTGACAGCCCATGCAGTAATTGATGTACAGCTGGGCACCCCGTTGCAGGGAGGCCTGGTTGTTCAGGTCAATATCCGCTTTTTCCAGCTTGATATCCCCGCCGGCAGCCAGAACCGCCACCGGAACCATCATCAGCAAAAACGTAGTAATTTTTTTCATCATTTGTCTGTCACCCTCTCCGGAACCGGTTTGGTCTTGTCAATTTTGGTGTACCAGGGCATCAGCAGGAAAAACGCAAAGTACAGCGCGGTGAATATCTGCGCCAGCAGCGTTTTGACCGGCGTGGAAGGCTGTACGCCCAGATAACCCAGCACGACAAAACTGATAACAAGAATGGCCAGGGCAGTCTTGAACAGCGGACCACGGTAACGCACCGACTTGACCGGGCTGCGGTCCAGCCAGGGCAGGAAGAACAGCACCACGATCGCGGCGCCCATGACCACGACACCGGGGAACTGCGAACCGAACATTGGCGGAATGGCACGCAACATGGCGTAGAACGGCGTGAAATACCAGACCGGGGCAATGTGTTCCGGCGTCATCAGCGGATCGGCGGGAACGAAATTGGCGTGCTCGATAAAGTAGCCACCCATCTCCGGTGCAAAGAACACCACCGCGAAGAAGAAGATCAGGAACACCACCACGCCGGCGATATCCTTGACCGTGTAGTACGGATGGAACGGAATGCCGTCGAGTGGCTTGCCGTTGGCGTCCTTGTTCTTCTTGATTTCAACACCGTCGGGATTATTTGAGCCGACTTCGTGCAGGGCCAGGATATGCGCCACCACCAGCAGAATCAGCACCAGCGGCAGGGCAATCACATGGAAGGCAAAGAACCGGTTCAGGGTCGCATCGCCGATGACATAGTCACCGCGAATCCAGACCGACAGTTCATCACCGACAAACGGCACGGCGGAGAACAGGTTAACGATAACCTGCGCCCCCCAGTAGGACATCTGCCCCCAGGGCAACAGATAGCCGAAGAAAGCTTCCGCCATCAGCGCCAGGTAGATCAGCACGCCGAAGATCCAGATCAGCTCGCGCGGGTTCTTGTAGGAGCCGTACATCAGCCCGCGATACATATGCAGATAGACCACGAGGAAGAACGCCGAAGCGCCGGTGGAATGCATATAACGAATCAACCAGCCCCAGTTCACATCGCGCATGATGTACTCGACCGAGGCAAACGCCTGCCCGGCGTCGGGCTTGTAGTGCATGGTCAGGAAAATACCGGTGATAATCTGAATAACCAGCACCAGCAAGGCGAGCGAACCGAAAAAGTACCAGAAGTTGAAATTTTTCGGCGCGTAATATTCGGACAAATGCTCCTTCCACATTTTACTCATGGGGAAGCGGGCATCGATCCAGTTCATAAAGGCTTGTGTTTTACTCATTATGCTGCCCCTCCGTCTTCGCCAACCAGCACCACTGAATCGCTCAGGAATTTGAACGGCGGCACCACAAGATTGGTCGGCGCCGGCACACCGGAATAGACCCGGCCGGCCAGATCAAACTTGGAACCGTGGCAGGCACAGAAGAAGCCGCCCTTCCACGCCTTGCCACCCAAATCCTTGGCGCCCGGCTCCGGTCGATAGCTGGGCGAGCACACCAGGTGGGTACAGATTCCCACCAGAACGGCAATTTTGGGGTTATCTTCGCGGG
>JBKGZJ010000003.1:0-44862 GCA_046545635.1 Thiohalophilus sp.
AAAATTCAACATTACTTTGTCTCCTCTGCGCCTCTGCGTCCTCCGCGTTTATTCCCAGCAACCTGTCTAATATCTACGCGGTGCCGCCGACGGTGATGCTGCTGATCCGCAGGGTCGGCTGGCCGACGCCGACGGGGACGCTCTGGCCTTCCTTGCCGCAGACGCCGACGCCGCTGTCCAGTTGCAGATCGTTACCGACCATTTCCACTTTATTCATCACTTCCGGGCCGTTGCCGATCAGGGTGGCGCCCTTGACCGGCCGGGTCACCTTGCCGTTTTCGATCAGATAGGCCTCGTTGGCGGAGAACACGAACCGCCCCGAGGTGATGTCCACCTGGCCGCCGCCAAAGTTGACCGCGTAGAGCCCCTTCTCCACCGAGGCGATAATCTCGCCCGGGTCACTCTCCCCGGCGAGCATGTAGGTATTGGTCATGCGCGGCATGGGCAGGTGGGCATAGGATTCGCGCCGGCCGTTGCCGGTGGAGGCCATGCCCATCAGCCGGGCATTCATCTTGTCCTGCATATAGCCTTTGAGAATCCCGTTTTCGATCAGCACGGTATGCCCGGTCGGGGTGCCCTCGTCGTCGACATTGAGCGAACCGCGGCGCTCGGCCAGGGTGCCGTCATCCACCACGGTGCACAGTCTGGAGGCCACCTGCTCGCCCAGGCGTCCGGCAAAGGCGGAACTGCCCTTGCGGTTGAAATCGCCTTCCAGGCCGTGGCCGACCGCCTCGTGCAACAGCACGCCGGGCCAGCCCGGCCCCAGCACGACCGGCATGCTGCCGGCCGGGGCGTCCACCGCCTCCAGATTCACCAGCGCCTGGCGTACCGCCTCGCGGGCGTAACCCAGACCGCGTTCTTCGTGCTGAAAATAGTCGTAACTGACCCGACCGCCGCCGCCGGCGCTGCCCTGCTCGCGACGGCCGTTGTGCTCGGCGATCACCTGCACATTGAGGCGCACCAGCGGACGCACATCGGCGCCCAGGGTGCCGTCGCTGGCGGCGACCAGCACCACCTCCTGCACCCCGCCCAGGCTGACGATCACCTGCTTGATCCGGGGATCCTGGCGCCGCGCCTCCCTGTCCAGGGCCTGCAACAGGGCGATCTTGTCCGCCGTGGCGAGCGAGTCGATGGGATCGGCCGGGCGATACAGCGCATGCCCGGCGCGGCGTTGCCAGCCCTGAACCTGGCCGGACTGGCCGCTGTGGGCAATGGCGCGGGCGGCATTGGCCGCCTCGGTCAGCGCCGGCAGGACGATTTCGTCGGAGTAGGCAAAGCCGGTTTTCTCGCCACTGATGGCGCGGACCCCGACCCCCTGATCAATGTTATGACTGCCCTCGCGGACGATGCCGTCTTCCAGCACCCAGGACTCCTGGCGGGCAAACTGGAAATAGAGATCCGCGTTGTCCACGCTGTGTCCCATCAGCTGATCGAGGGTGCGTTGCAGTTCCTGCTCCCCCAGACCGGCGGGAGCGAGTAACAGATCCTGGGCGATATCGAGTGCGGGTTGTGTCATGAGGCCACTTTACAAGGTATTTTACGGTGTTGCAGCGCCGGGAAATTGCGCCGGGTATCGGCGATGCGCCTGGGATCCAGCTCGGCACTGACAAAGCCGGAACCACTGGGTAGCTGATCGAGCACCATGCCCCACGGATCCACAATCATGCTGTGGCCATAGGTTTCGCGTCCGTTGACATGGTAACCGCCCTGGGCCGCGGCCACCACGTAGATCAGGTTTTCGATGGCACGGGCCCGTACCAGCACTTCCCAGTGGGCCCTGCCGGTAATGGCGGTGAAGGCTGATGGCAGCGCGACCAGGTCCACGCTCTGATCGGCCATGCTCCGGAACAGTTCGGGAAAACGCAGATCGTAACAGACCGCCATGCCCAGGCGACCAAAAGGCGTATCCACCACAACGGCCTCGCGCCCCGGTTCAATGGTTTCCGATTCATTATAGGTTTCGGCATTTTCTTCCAGGTGCACATCAAACAGATGCACCTTGTCATAACGCGCCACCTGCCGGCCCTGATCATCGATTAACAGACAGGCGGCACGAATACGCTGTTCATCATCCGATTGCAGCGGCAGCGTCCCGCCGACAATCCAGATACCGTGCTTGCGGGCCTGTTCGGCCAGAAAGTCCTGGATCGGCCCCTTGCCCGGTTGCTCGCGCAGCTTGACCTTGTCGACTTCGTGCATGCCCATGATGGCGAAATTTTCCGGCAGCACGATCAGCCTCGCGCCGCCGTCGACCGCCTGGCTGATCAGTCGACCGGCTTCGGTCAGATTCGCGCCCACATTGGGCCCGGAAGCCATCTGGATAGCTGCCACACGCTTCATGCTTGTACCTCATTTACACTGGGGGGAAAGGCGTAATATTCAGGGGTTATTCGCCGCGGGTTCATCGGGGAGTATCGTCATGATCGGTGCGGTTTTCTGACCATCGGAAATAATCTCCAGTTCGATAACATCGATATTGGCGCTACCGGCGCGCATTTCAAGATCGGTGGAGGGAACGCCCAGGGCGATCAGCCAGGTCCGCAGTTCCGTCGCCCACAAATTGCCCTGTTCACCGCCGGGATAATGGACTCGCAGACGGGCACCGGGCGTTGCCTGAAAATCCTGCATGGCCCGGGACAGGGCCGGTATGGCCACCACCGATTCGGCATTGCGGGGCACCGACCACTGCTCCAGGCTCAAACGGTGCGCGGCATCGGCCACCACAAGGTGACAAACAGCGAACAGGATGACTGTCAGAAGGGATTTGATCATGGGCCAAGAATATCATTAAACCGGCGCCCGGATCAGGGATGTCGAAACCGACCGCTCTGCACCGATCACAAAACCGCGCATTGTACCCTCCGGAGGTCGTCTGGGGGGTTATTCCGGGACACTGTCCAGCGGTGTAATAACGGGATCTTCCCAACTGCCGGTCACGTGATAACGCTTCGCCGACGCCTTGTCGATCCCGCCCCCGAACAGTTTTTCCAGAAACAGGATTGCCGCCCCAACCTGGGTCCCGAACAGCAGGCCCCCGGCTATCGGCAAGCTGTCACCGACCCGCGGCGTCACGGTAACCCGTTGGTCGAAATCCCGGGCCACCAGCCCGGTGCGTCCCTGAATCCGGATTTCCGCCACCGGCGAACTGATGCGCAGATTATCGCTGTAGGCATCGCCGTCACGTAACCGGATCCGCCCGCGCATCTCATCGAAGCTGAACCCCTCCTGAAAGGTATCACGAAAATCCAGCATTAAACGCCGCGGCAGGGCCGACAGGCTGAACAGCCCCAGCAAACGACCGGCGCCGGGCTTGACCTTGACAATACTCCCGTTGTCGACCCGCAGTTGAATATTGCCACCCAGCAAGTCCGGCGTCAGCCCGGCCGGCGGTCCAGCCCAGTTCAAATCCCCGCGGATCACCGCCCTGCCGTCCTCAATGATTGCCGAATAATCCCGACTCGTCAGAAACCGGCCCAGATTGGGACTGGTCATCTCAAAATTGACATGACTGGCGTGTTGCCCCGACTCATACAGCCAGTCCCCGCTGGCGTGCAGGTTCAGGTTTTCTCCCTGTAACATCAGGTGCCGCAAACTCAGTCCTTTTTGCAGTGTTCGGGTTTCAAAGTCCAGACTACCAAGCCGGGTTTCCCCGTATTCCAATTGATCGATGTGAGCGCTGATCGCGGGAAAGTTGTCCGGTGGTGGCGGGTCATTCTTCGATGGTTCGGCCAGCTCCTCGTCCCGGGAGTCTGCTCCCTTTACTATCCCCAATCGATCCATGGCAAGCCGGATCGGCAGGTTAACGCCGCTACCCCGGCTCCCCGACTGTTGTGAACTCGCTGTCAGAGAACGCCAGGCATCAGGATCGAAGTGGTCCAGTGCTCCGCTGATCAGCAACATGCGATCCGCAGGCATGTTTGCCGAACCCGGACCAAAGTGCAACGCGCCGCGCGCCAGACCTGTTTGAGGTTTGCTATGCGCCAGTTCCAGCAACACATCCAGCTTGTCTGCCAGGTTCACCGAGATACGGCTCCGACTCTCATCGACAAAGCGCACTTCGGCGAGCAACCGTGAGACAGCCTCGGCCGGTTTATTTAACGGTGACGGCAAATCCGAACGAATGCCTTCCAAAGTGGAGTCAATCCGAACCAGTGGCGGCTGACCGCTTCCGGTTCCGCTTTCCAGTACCACCGCACCATGCCATGAACTTTTCCCGGACACAGCAGCAGACCAGGGCACAGCGAAATGTTCCGCCAGTCGACCGGCATCCAGTTGACCGTTGGCCAGAATGCTGACTTGCTTGTTGCCCTGTGCCAGTTGCTGGCTGTCGAGCATGAGCTCGACCGGCTCGCCCAGCACTTGTGAGCGCAACCCCTCGGAAGAGACGCCCTCCTGATCAAAGACGACCTGACCGCCGATATCCGTCATATCCAGCTGTCCTTCCAGCAGATGCAGTTGCCCGCCGGCGATATTTAGCTCGCCCTGATAGCGAAGTGGTGATCGTTCCTGCATGCGTGCGTTCAGAGGAATCATCGCCTCAAAACGCGTATGGGCCCTACCTTTAATCCCTGAACGTTGTACAAAGGTGTGGCCACGCGGGACCACCGGACTCTCTGTCAAAAACCGCGCGACATCCCCCAGCCCACCGTTGGCATCCATTTGCAATTGTAATTGTGGCGCCTTGAAGTTGCCAATACGTGCTCGAGACGGGGAAAGGCGAAGACCGAACAGTTTGCCTCGCTCGATCAATAACTCCATTCGCTGGCCGGTAAAGACTGCAGCCAGATCAACCCCCTCAAGCTCCGGCCATTGTTGCCGGTAATCCAGAGCAACATCCCGGGCATCGAACTCGATTTTGAATTGTCCCTGTCTTTCACGAAACGGAAAATCCTTCAGCCGGCCGTTAAACACGAGTCCGCCCTGACTGACGTGGCCGTCGACAATACTGCGATCCAGCCAGTTGACCAGTTTCGGCTTCATGACCCCTGTCGGATAATAACGCCGGGCGGACGCTGCCTTGCCGTTTTCAAACGTGGCCTGCAAATCCAGATAAGGCGATATGGATGATTGTTTGGGCAAAGTCAGCAACAGATTAGCGGCCACTTCGATATCATCACTATCCACCTGCAAATCGTCACTGTGAACACGCCAACTATCGCCGACATCCTGCCAGTGAACATCCCCCAGAAAGCTGGTCATCTTGATCGGCTCACGAAACAGACGCGGCAAATCCAGCACTGCAGAACCGGGTGCCAGTTGCAGTCGTCCCTGACGGTTATCAGCGACCACCCGGCCTTGCAGACCCTCAACACCCGGTAACCTGCGCCAGGGCTGCGCAATAAGTTCTTCGAACCTGGCCTGGAAGCGGTATTCCCCGCTCTCCTGCGAATTCGTACTGTGACGAAGGTGCAGACTTTGCACATCCCCGGCCGGTTTCGCCGTTTGCAAAAACTCGGTTTGCTGCTCATCTAACAGATTGGTCTGCAACAGGAAATTGGCAACATCATCAACACGAAAATAGTCGGTATCCACGCGCCACTCTGATGTATCCTTCTTATCTTCCTGGTAACCTATACTAAACCGGGTTTGCGGCCAGACATCGTCGTCGCTCATATACTGAAAACGATCGACGTTAAGCCTCCAGCCGTCCCCCTGGTTATCCACATCGAACAGCCCCCCCATGAGTTGAATATCGTAAGGCTTGTCCATTATCGGCAGAGACAGTTTGAGATCATAGGCAGTCAGATCGCCACTCATCTGCTGAATAGCGTTATCCTCCCAGTCTCCCCAGAACTGAAAATCTGCCATGCCGGAGTGCAGACTGACCCCCATATACGCGGGTTTGACGCCCCATTGATCGAGTTGCACGCCGTCACCGCGCATATAGATTTTGCCTTTCATCTCACGAGGATTAAGAACATTGCCTCGCACATCCATGGCAATATCAAAATGTTTACCCATCCTCTGCGGCAAATTGACCTGGCCGTTGAGCTGATGTCGCTGGTTATCATTTCGAAGTGTCAGATTTACGTCATCGAAGCGCAGTGTCTCACCGTCCTGCTTGAGGTCTTTCCATAAAATCGTACTGTTACGCAACGCCAGACTGCTGCGTTTGAACAACCAGTCTGCCAGCTCAGCAGAACCACGCGCCCGATCAGGCTGGAAAGTTTTTTCGAGGTCCTGTACATCCACACCCTGCAGCAGAAAACGCCCGTCCTCTTGTCGGGTAATCGCCAGCTGGATCCCGTCGATGGTAAAGTCCCGTGGTACCACCTGGCGTTGGCGAATCGACTCGAACACCGCTACTCCGAGTCGAGCCTGTTTAAAACGTACCAGCTCACGCTCACCGCTTTTATCCAGCATGTAGACGTCATCGAAAATCAACATCGGAGTGAAACCGACCAGGCGCGCGTCCATGGATTCGATTTTGACAGTATGATCCATAAACGCACTGGCAAGCTGTTCCAGATCGGCGCGATAAGCGGTCAGATCAGGCAGAAATATTCGAAACAGGGAAACCAGGACGGCCAGGATAACAAGCAAAGTCACCAGACTGTACCAGAGGGTACGCCGTGCAATACGCAGGTATTTTTTTACAGTAGACACCTAAACTATCGTCGCTCTGTCAGTGTGAGGCAGACAACCGTTACATGAGCACCACATCGAACTGTTCCTGGGTATACTCGGACTCAACCTGGAACTTGATCGGTTTGCCAATAAACTCCTCCAGTTCGGCCACACTGGTGGACTCCTCGTCCAGCAGCATATCCACCACCGGCTGTGCCGCCAGGACCAGAAACTGCTGCGCATCGAACTGACGGGCCTCGCGCAGTATCTCACGAAAAATCTCGAAACAGACTGTTTCCGCTGTCAGCAGCGTGCCGCGCCCGTTACAGGTTGGACAGGGTTCGCAGAGAATATGTTCCAGACTTTCCCGGGTTCGCTTGCGTGTCATCTCAACCAGTCCCAGGCTCGAAACTTCGCTGATATGGTTTTTGGCGTGGTCGCGCTCAAGGTTTTTCTCCAGCGCCCGCAGCACCTGCCGTCTATGCTCTATATCTTCCATATCGATAAAATCGATAATAATAATTCCGCCCAGATTTCGCAGTCGCAACTGGCGCACGATCGTCTGGGTGGCTTCGAGATTGGTCTTGAAAATCGTTTCCTCGAGATTGCGATGCCCGACAAAAGCGCCGGTATTGACATCAATGGTGGTCATCGCCTCGGTCTGATCGATGATCAGATATCCTCCTGATTTGAGCTGAACCTTGCGCTCCAGCGCCCGGTGGATTTCATCCTCAACACCGTAAAGATCGAAAATCGGTCGTTCGCCCGGATAGTATTCGATCTGATCGACCAGATTGGGAATGAACCGGGAAGCAAATTTTTTGACACGCTCATAGGTTTCATTGGAGTCGATGCGGACTTTTTCGATATCACTGCCAGTCAGATCGCGCATGGTGCGCATAACCAGCGGCAGATCTTCGTAGAGAAGACTGTCGTCTTCACCGTTACTGATCTGACTGCGCTCCTGAATGGCTGTCCACAATTTTTGCAAAAAGCGCATATCATTGAGTATAGCCTCCTCGGAGACTCCTTCCGCCACAGTACGCACAATATAACCACCGGGATCAAACTCCTGCGCATGGCAGGCAACGATCTCCTTCAGACGTTGACGTTCGGCTTCTTCATCGATCTTTTGCGATACCCCGACATGCTCGGCGCCCGGCATGTAAACCAGGTAACGCGACGGAATTGATAACTGGGTGGTCAGGCGTGCGCCTTTGGATCCCATTGGATCCTTTATCACCTGAGCAATTACTTCCTGGCCTTCACGCAACAGTTCCATAATGGTCTGCGAGTTTTTTTCACCATTATCATCTCCCTGTACCGCAATGTCGGATACATGTAAAAAGGCGGTGCGTTCCAGTCCCATATCAATGAATGCCGCCTGCATACCAGGAAGCACCCGACTGACCTTGCCGCGATAAATATTACCGACCAGACCCCGTTTACGCGCTCGTTCGATGTGTACTTCCTGTAACATACCGTTTTCCACATAGGCGACGCGAGTCTCTTGCGGTGTGACATTGATTAACAGTTCTTCACTCATCCTGACTCCACCCAATCCCGATCGAAAAACAGTTCTATTCCGGCCTGTTGCAGTAATTGTGCTGTTTCATACAACGGTAATCCCATCACGCCAGAGTAACTGCCGTGCAGCTCACGGATAAAGGCCGCCGCATACCCCTGAATGGCATAGGCGCCCGCCTTGTCCCGGCTTTCGCCGGTTTGCCAGTAGCGTTCACACTCCGCCAGGCTCAATTCCCGAAACGTCACCTGGCTGACATTGAGTGCGTTGCGTTCTTCGCGATCAATCAGCGCCACGCCGCTGAGCACCTGATGGGTCCGCCCCGCCAGCCGTTGCAGCATGGCGATCGCTTCGGCCCGACCCTGCGGCTTGCCCAGTACCTCATCATCAATGACGATGGCCGTATCGGCGCCGAGTACCGGTCGCGGCGGCTTTTCATCGATCAGCGTCAGACCGGCGCGCGCCTTGTCCCGTGCGACCCGGCGGACATACGCCTCGGGTGCTTCGTTACCCAGCCGGGCCTCGTTGACCGAGACATCCAGCAACCGGTAACGGACGCCGATCTGTCCCAGCAATTCGCGACGCCGCGGCGAGGCCGATGCCAGATAAATATCAAAAGGTTCCATACCTGTGAGTGTACCCTGTTCCGGCCCCGGGTTTCAGTGTCCGGCACGGCCATAGGAGATGGGCCCGGTTTTTATGCTATTTATGGTATGGATGGTGCTTGAGTATGCTCATCGCCCGGTACAGCTGTTCTGCCACAATAATGCGCACCAGCGGATGAGGCAAGGTCAGGGGGGAGAGGGACCAGCGGCCGCCGGCCTGTTGCAGGCAATCCCGGGACAACCCGTCCGGTCCGCCGATCAGCAGGGCGACATCCTGCCCGCCCTGAAGCCAGTCGCGCAACTGCCCGGCCAGTTGTTCGGTGGACCAGCTCTGACCCTGGCTATCCAGTGCCCAGACAGAGGCGCTTTTCGGCACCGCCGCCAGCAACTTTTCGCCTTCCTGCTGTTTGAGTTGTTCTATCGCGCTGCTCTTGCCGCGTCTGGCCAGCGGAATCTCGACCAGATTCAGCCGGCATTCGGGCGGCATGCGCCGGGCATACTCCGCATAACCGTCCTGCACCCAGCCGGGCATCTTGCTGCCTACCGCCAAAAGATGAATCTGCATGGCTGCCTGCGGGTTATCGTAAAAAGGATCGAGGTATTCAGGTTTGTCCGATTTTTTCAGCCCGGGTTAATGACCACTGACAGCACCGAATGCACTGAAAAATACTGAATTATATAAATCGATCATCTTCGGTGATTTCGGGGTATTCAGTGTCATCGGTGGTAGACATGTTCCTGGCTGAGACAACGGCACACTGCCTGAACAATCACCCGGGTTATTTTTCGACCGCCTTCGGACTGTCCTCGCCCCAGAGCTTTTCCAGGTTGTAAAAATCGCGAATCGACGGCTGCATGATATGCGCCACCACATCACCGAGATCGACCAGAATCCATTCGGCGTACTGCTCACCTTCCATGCCCAGCGGTTTGACGCCGGCCGCCTTGGCTTTGACAACAATACTGTCGGCAATGGCCTTGACCTGTCGTGCGGTGTTGCCGGTGGCCATGATCATGATATCGGTCACGCTGGATTTACCGCTGACATCGAGCACCTTGATATCGGCACCTTTGACGTCTTCGATCGCATCCACGACCAGTTGTGTCAATTGTTCCTCGTTCATCATCGTGTCTGTTTACCCGTAGATGTGTTGTGTTTTAATCAATTCGTAGACCCCGTCCGGCAATAGATAACGGATGTTCCGACCTTCGGCCAGCCGTTGGCGGATGCCGCTGGCGGAAATGTCCAGCTGGGTGACCGCCTGGAAGCTAATCCTGCCCGCCGCAGCCCGGGCCAGCTCGTTGCCCGCCCCGTGACGCGCCCTGATCTCATTGGCCAGTATGGAACCCGAACGTAAATCCGCCAGCGACCAGCCCGGCCGGTGGGTGATGAGCAGATGGGCGTAATCGAACAGGCTTTGCCAGCGATACCAGCCTTCCAGACCGAGAAAGGCATCCAGGCCCAGGATCAGACCCAGCGGCGTTTGCGAGCCCAGCTCCTCGCGCAGGCTCTGCAGGGTATCGACCATGTAGGAAGGACCGCTGCGGCGCAGCTCCCGATCATCGAGTACAAAACCGGGCTGATCACGGATTGCGCCGCGCACCATCATCAGCCGCTGTTGCGCCGACGCCTGCGGTTTGTCCCGATGGGGCGGCTCACCGCTGGGAATAAACCGCACCTCATCCAGCGCCAGCGCCTCCTGCACCTCCAGCGCCGGGCGCAGATGACCGTAATGGATAGGATCGAACGTCCCGCCAAGAATCCCGATCATAAGTACAGGGCCGAGGGACGAGGGCCGAGGGCCGAGTGGAGAAATGCTGTCACAATCCCGAATGCCAATGTTTTCCTCGTCACTCGTCCCTCGTAACTCGTCACTGTGATGGTCATTGTCTTATATGACCATCACCAATGACGATGTATTTCTGCGAGGTGAGCCCTTCCAGCCCGACCGGGCCGCGGGCGTGGATCTTGTCGGTACTGATCCCGATCTCGGCACCCAGGCCGTATTCGAAACCGTCGGCGAAGCGGGTCGAGGCGTTGATCATCACCGAGCTGGCATCGACTTCGGTGAGAAAGCGCCGCGCGCGGCCGATATCCTCGGTCAGGATCGCCTCGGTATGTCCGGAACCGTGGGCGTGAATGTGTTCGATGGCGGCGTCCAGATCGTCCACCACCCGGATCGAGAGGATGGGCGCCAGATACTCGGTATCCCAGTCTTCCTCGCCGGCGGCAATCGCCTGTTCGAGGATCGCCCGGGTCGCCTCGCAGCCGCGCAGCTCCACCCCTTTCTCCTGATAGAGCCGGCCCAGAGGCGGCAGGACGGTGGCGGCGATATCCCGCTGCACCAGCAGGGTTTCCAGGGTGTTGCAGGTGCCGTAGCGCTGGGTCTTGGCATTGAAAGCGACCTGCACCGCCTTGTCCACATCGGCCTTGTCGTCGATATAGACATGGCAGACGCCGTGCAGATGCTTGATCACCGGCACCCGGGAATCGGCGGTAATGCGTTCAATCAACCCCTTGCCGCCGCGCGGCACGATCACATCCACGTATTCGGGCATGGTGATCAGCTCACCGACCGCGGCGCGATCGGTGGTCTCGATCACCTGCACCGCCTCGTCGGGCAGCCCCGCCTGCTGCAGGCCCTGATGAATACAGGCGGCAATCGCCTGGTTGGAATGCGCGGCCTCGGAGCCGCCGCGCAGGATCGCGGCATTGCCCGATTTGAGACACAGAGCCGCGGCGTCGGCGGTGACGTTGGGGCGCGACTCGTAAATGATGCCAATGACGCCCAGCGGCACCCGCATCCTGCCCACCTGGATCCCTGAAGGGCGATAGGCCATATCACTGATCTCGCCCACCGGATCGGGCAGCGCGGCGATCTGGCGCAGGCCCTCGGCCATGGCGGCAATGCGCTCGCCATTGAGTTCCAGACGATCCAGCAGGGCGGCATCCAGCCCCTTGTCGCGCCCGGCCTGCAGGTCCTCCCGGTTGGCGGCCAGCAGGGTCTTGCGCCCGGCTTCCAGCGCCCCGGCCATCGCCTGCAGGGCGGCGTTTTTCTGGTTGGTGCCGGCGCGCGCCATCGCCCGCGAGGCCTGACGGGCCTGACGGCCCAACTGGGTCATGTACTGTTTGATATCGACTTTCGCGTCCATCGTTGCTTCGTTTACCTGTCGGTGAGTGTTCAGCCGCTGGCCCGCCCCGGCTCGAACAGCGGGGTACCGGCCAGCGCTGCGGTTAATTGTAACAACTCCTCCCACTCGGCGCCTGCCGCCTGACCTTTGATACAAAAATCAATATGCCGGCAATGGCGCAGCAGCGCCTGCCAGTCGGCGGCACGGGGATAGCGCCGCAATGCGGCCCCCACCGGCGCCTTGCGCTTGTCCCAGACCCGGTGTTGTTGCAACACCGCGGCGACCGGCCGGCCTGTCTCCAGCGCCGCCGCCATGGCCGCCAGGGTACGGATCTCCCGGCTCAGGGCCCAGAGCACCAGAATCGCCTCGACGCCCTCGGCGCGCAGGCCGAATAACATGCGCTGGGCTCGGCCGAGATCCCCGCTCAGGGTCACATCCACCAGCGAGAAGAGATCATAGCGAGCGCTGTCAGCCACCGCCGCCGCCACCTGTTCGGCATCGATGGTCCCGCCGCCGCTGAGCAGGCGCAGTTTTTCCAGCTCCTGATCGGCCGCCAGCAGATTGCCCTCGACCCGATCCACCAGCATCTGCAGCGCCGCCTCGCTGGGCTGCATGTCACGCAGGGCCATGCGCTGCTTCAGCCAGGCCGGCAGTTGCGCCGCCTCGATGGGCCAGATCGCCACGCTCACCCCGGCCCGCTCGATCGCCCTGTACCACTTGCTGTTCTGTTGCTGTTTATCCAGCCTGGCGCTGATGATCAGCAACACGGTATCCGCCGGCGGGTTGTCCAGATAGGCCAGCAGGGCCTTGCTGCCCTCGGCCCCCGGTTTGCCGGTGGGCAGACGCAGTTCGATCAACTGCTTTTCGGCGAACAGGGACAGATTGGCGGCCGAGGCTCCCAGGCTGTGCCAGTCAAAGCGGGCATCCGCGTGCAATACCTGGCGATCGGTATGTCCTTGCTGCTGTGCCTGTCGGCGAATGGCGCCCACAGCTTGATCCAGCTGAAACGGCTCATCACCACTGAGCAGATAGACGGGGGCGAGGCCCTTTTGCAGGTGGGCGGGGAGCTGTTCAGCACGCAGTTTCATGGTCACATGTGGCCAGACTATCTGGCATCCAGGGTCGTCGGCAATGTGCTCTCCGGGGAATGGCGCAACTGGAAGGTGATCCGGCGCAGCATCTGCACGGCCGCCTCTTCGGCCAGGATCCGCTTGAGCCGCTCCTCCTCATCCGCCATCGCCAGGCTATTGTCGGGATTAAACTGATAGGCCCGGTTCACACTCACCGACTGGCTCTTCAGCAACGGTTCGCCGCGGGCATCGTTCAGCCTGAAATCCACGTTGTAGGTCAGCTGATATTCATTCGGCCGCCCGGCGCTGTCCACCGACAGCGTGCGGCGCGAGATGTCGTCGCGGGTGATCGCCAGCCGGGTACGGGCGGACCCGGCGTCCGCATCAAAATCAAGCCGGCCCCCGGACTGTTGCCAGCTGCGGGCCAGTGCCTCGCCCAACGGCGAATATTGCCCCACGCCCTCGGCTACAGCGTGCTCCATCGCGGGCGGCAGATCGACCGCGCCGCGCAGGCGAAAACCACAGGCCGGCAGGGCGAGGCTCAGCATCAGCAGCGCCAGCAGCGCATAACGGGATCCGCTCGATAGAGTGCGCATCTATTTCACCACAATGTTGACCAGCTTGCCCGGTACCACGATCAGCCTGATGATCCCCTTGCCCTCGATAAAGCGTTGCACATTCTCTTCCAGCTGGGCGGCCTGTTCGATCTGGTTGCGTTCGGCATCCACCGGCACGCTGATACGCCCGCGCAGTTTGCCGTTGACCTGCACCACCAGCTCGACCTCCTCGCGCACCAGTGCCGACTCATCCACCTGCGGCCACCTCTGTTCGACGACCGCGCCGCTGTGGCCCAGCGCCTGCCACAACACGTGGGTAATATGCGGCACGATGGGCGACAACAACAATACCACCGTCTCCAGGGCCTCCTGGACCACGGCCCGCCCCGCCGGGGAATCGTCCTCGAACTTGCCCAGCGCGTTCATCAGCTCCATGACCGCGGCGATGGCGGTATTGAAAGTATAGCGCCGGCCCATGTCATCGGTGCACTTGGCAATGGTCTCGTGCACCTGGCGGCGCAGGGTTTTCTGTTTGTCACCCAGGCCGGCCGGATCGACCGCCGCGGCCGGGCCGCCCTCGACATGTTGCTGCACCCGCGCCCACAGCCGCTTGAGGAAACGGTAGGCGCCGTCGACCCCGGCATCGGACCATTCCAGGGATTGCTCCGGCGGCGCGGCGAACATCATGAACAGCCGCGCGGTATCGGCGCCGTACTTGTCGATCAGCGCCTGCGGATCCACCGTGTTGCCCTTGGACTTGGACATCTTGGCGCCGTCTTTGAGGACCATGCCCTGGGTCAGCAGATGGGTAAAGGGTTCATCAGGTAATTTGCCGACATCGGCCGCTCCCGGCTTCCCTGCCTCCCGCGGCACTCGTACATCCTGGACGTCGCGCATCAGCTTGTTGTAAAAACGCGCATAGAGCAGATGCAAAATGGCGTGCTCGATCCCCCCGATGTACTGGTCCACCGGCAACCAGTAATTAGCCCGCTCGTCCAGCATCGCGTTGTCGTTGTCCGCGCTGGCGTAACGGGCATAGTACCAGCTCGACTCCATGAAGGTATCGAAGGTATCGGTTTCGCGCTCGGCCTTGCCGCCGCATTCGGGGCAGCGGGTGTTATAAAATTCGGGCATCTGCTTGAGCGGCGAGCCGACCACCCCCTGGAAGTTCACCTCTTCGGGCAAGACCACCGGCAGATCCTTTTCCGGCACCGGCACTTCGCCGCACTTTTTGCAGTGGATGATCGGGATCGGCGCCCCCCAGTAACGCTGGCGCGAGACGCCCCAGTCGCGCAGCCGATAGGTGACCCGTTTTTCGCCGCGCTTTTGCTGCTTGAGATGATCGGCAACCCGTTCAAAGGCGTCCTCGGAGGTCAGCCCGTCAAACTCGCCCGAGTTGATCAGCCGCCCCTTGTCGGTGAACGCGCCTGCGTTCAGATCGGGCATCTCGCCTTCCAGCGGCGCGATCACCGGCTGGATGGGCAGGCCGTAGGCGCGGGCGAATTCCCAGTCGCGCTGATCGTGGGCCGGAACCGACATGACCGCCCCCTCGCCGTAACTCATCAGCACGAAGTTGGCCACATAGATCGGGATCCGATCGCCTGTGATCGGATGCACCGCCTTGAAACCGGTGTCGATGCCCTTTTTCTCCAGGGTCTCGAGGGTGGCCTCGGCGGTGCCGGTCTGTTCGCACTCTTTTATAAAGGCGGCGACCTTGGCATAGCGCTCGCCCGCTTCCTGCGCCAGCGGATGCTGCGCCGCCACCGCCATGTAGGTCACGCCCATCAGGGTATCCGGGCGGGTGGTAAAGACTTTCAGCAGTTCCCTGCGCCCGGCCAGTTCGAAGGCGATTTCCACGCCGTGGGATCGGCCGATCCAGTTACGCTGCATGGTGCGCACCTGCTCCGGCCAGCCGTCCAGGTTATCCAGCTCTTCAAGCAACTCGTCGGCATAGGCGGTGATCTTCATGAACCACTGCGGGATATCCTTGCGCTCCACCGGGCTGTCGCAGCGCCAGCACCTGCCCTCGATCACCTGCTCATTGGCCAGCACGGTCAGATCGTTCGGGCACCAGTTGACCGGCGAGGTCTTTTTATAAACCAGCCCTTTTTTATACAATTTGGTAAACAGCCACTGCTCCCAGCGGTAATAATCGGGATCGCAGGTGGCCAGCTCCCGATCCCAGTCGTAACCGAGCCCCAGGCGCCTGAGCTGGGTGCGCATGTAATCGATGTTCTGCCGGGTCCAGACCGCCGGCGCCACCTGGTTCTGCATGGCGGCGTTTTCCGCCGGCAGGCCGAAAGCGTCCCAGCCCATCGGCTGCAGTACGTTCTTGCCCTGCATGCGCTGGTAACGGCTGATCACATCCCCGATGGTGTAATTGCGAACATGGCCCATGTGCAGGCGGCCACTGGGATAGGGAAACATGGACAGGCAATAGAATTTTTCCCTGGCCGGATCCTCGCTGACCTTGAAGGATTGCTGCGCTTCCCAGTACTGCTGGGCGGCCTGTTCGATCTGTTCGGGGCGGTACTGTTCGTCCATTCGCTCGCTGCTTCGGTTTGTCATCGGATAGGGATAAGCCGTCTATTCTACTCCGCCCGCCCGCCGGGCAAAACCGCCATATTCACCTTCGGGGCTTGCAAGTGCCGGCCGACCGACCCAAGATAACCTTATCTGGTTGGACAAAATAAGGAATCAACACCATGAACGATACCCAGGATCGGCTGCTCAAGGCCTACCGCGACATGATGCACCACCTGCGCGACGCGTGGACGGATGTGGAGGAAAAAGCTCTGCCGCCGCTCAAGGAGCGCCTGGACCAGGCCATGCAACAGGCCTCGGAGCTGGGCGAGCTCAGCCGTGAGGAGGCCGAACGGGTCCGCGAATACGTGCGCCGCGACGTGGAAGAAGCTGCGGACTTCATGAGCGAAAACGGCCGCCAGCTCAAAGAGTGGCTGCAGTTTGATTTGCAGTTCGCCGAATCCAAGTTCGCCGAGTTATTCGCCAGTGTCGCCGATCGTACCCGGCTGGAACTCGATGCCCTGGCCGAGCGGGCCCGCCGGGTCGGCGAGTGGCACACCGGGGAAATCACCGGGGTCGGTATTTTGCAGTGCAAGCAGTGCGGTGAAATACTGCACTTTGAAAAGCCGGGCCACATTCCGCCCTGCCCCAAGTGTCAGGGCACCGTATTCAAAAAATACTTTGGTCCGCAGCAGCCGGCCTGATCACATTACCATGAAAACCAGGGACGGTACCCTCATGAAACAACTTTTTCAAGTGTCAAAATTCAGACTGGCAACAATCCGGTTCAGGCGCCCCTGCTCACCTTCATCGTTCAGCTCTCCGTGGTCATGCCGGGCGGCATCGAGCTCGGCCTGAATACGCTTGATATAGCGCTCGGTACAGAGCTTGACGGTCTTTTTGAGTTCCTCGAGCGAGGGCTCGACCTCTTCCGGTTTACGCACCCAGGTCTCGATGATCAGGCCCACATCCGGTTTGATTTTCGCCGAATAGGTCTTCCTGGCCATCAACTGGTTAAAATCATCACACCACGCCTTCGGGGCGGCGTGACTGAGTTTGAAAAACAGATTGATATACGGCCCCTTGAGCAGCCGTGGCGGGCGATTTTCGTCAATGCCGACAATCGCAATATCACTGATACCTTCCATGTTAGACCTCGTGCCCGGTTGAGTGAAGGAACGTCCCGGCGAGTCCGCCGTAACGCATGGCTGGCGTATGTTTCAAAAACGCTTTCAGTTTTGCTGACGCGATCTCAGCATCAGGAAAAGAATCAACCCGCCGGCGATCAGCAGCAAGATCAGCACCGGCAGGTTGCCGAAGCGGACATAAGGGGTACTGCCCCGCCGGGGCTGGATTTCACCACTAACGACATCGGTTTCAAACTGCCTGGAGCGCGCCATCACCTCCCCTTTGTGATTCACCAGTGCGCTGATACCGTTGGTCGTGGCACGCAACAGCGGCCGTCCGCTCTCCAGCGCGCGCAGACGGGCGATTTGGAAATGCTGGTGTGGTGCAAACGAGTTGCCGTACCAGGAGTTGTTGCTGCCATTGATCATCAATGTCGCTTCGGGCAGATGCCGGATCACCTCCTCGCCGAATACATCCTCATAGCAAACGGTGGCGGCAACGGGCTGACCGGCCGCCTGTAATAACGGCTGGTCAGGATCGCCGGGCGTAAAACCGGACATGGGCAGATCAAAAAACGCAATCGTTCCGCGCAGCATCGACTCCAACGGCATATATTCACCGAACGGCACAAGATGGACCTTGTGATACATACCGGGGCTGCGCCCCACACTGATCATGCTACTGTAATAGGCCTGTGTTTTTTGATCCATCACCGGCAGGCCCAGCACAATATCCGTCCCGTGCCGGCGTGCGCGGCGCTGCAGCTCCGCCAGGTAGGTATCCTCGACATAATGGTAGAACGTACTTACCGCGTTTTCCGGCCAGACAATGAGATCGCTGTCCCAGTGCTGTTCGGTCAGATCCGCATACAGCGTCAGTCGCTCCTGTAATGCCTCGGGATCCCAGCGGGTCTCCTGGGGCAGGTTGCCCTGAATCAGGGTCGCCTGTAGCGGTTCATCATGGGGGTCGGTCCACTCCAGCTGTTTCAGGCCAAAACCCAGCAAGTGCAGCCCGACGAAGAGCGCCAGTAATCCCAGCTGCCGGGCCCGGTTACCCGAGAGGAGCAACACCAGTAACAATCCCGCTGCGAACAGGGTCAACCAGCTCAGACCATAGACCCCCAGCAAGGGGGCAAATCCGCTCAGGCCGCTGTCGAGCTGGCTGTAACCCAGATTGAGCCAGGGAAAGCCGGTCAAAAACCAGCCGCGCACCCATTCCAGCAGTACCCACAGGGCGGGGAACAGCAACAATAGACTCAACAGGCGCGGATGACCCTGTCCGGCCAGGCGACGATGCAGATACCCCGCCAGATAACCCAGCAGTCCGTAAAAGAGCGCGAGAAAAGCGACAAACAGCGCGGTCAGAAAAGCGGCCAGCGGCGCCGACGCATAACCGAAGTCGTGCATGGCCACAAAGACCCAGGAGACCCCGACGCCGAACAGCCCCAATCCGAACAGATAACCGCTGCGCAGCGCCTGACGGGGTGTCGCATCCAGCCACAAATAAAACAGCAAGGCCGGCGCCAGAAAAGCCAGCGGGATAAAAGCGAACGGTTCAAAAGCCAGAGGCAGGCTGGCGCCGGCCAGTAGCGCCAGCAGATAGCGCCGATTTGACAGCTGTTTAACTACCACCGGCGGAACCGGTGCCGGCGGTTTGTCCGGCATCCGGCCTGTCGAGCTGACAAACTTCCAGAAGATGGACCTGGCGATTGGTGGCCCGCAACACCCGGAACTGCAAATGTCCCAGCTCGATTACTTCGCCCCGTTTGGGCAAATGCCCCAGTTGATTGATTACCAGCCCGCCGATGGTATCGAACTCCTCGTCACTGTACTCGGTACCAAAATGGTGGTTGAAGTCCTCGATGGGCGTGATGCCCTTGACGGTCGCGGTATGATTCTCGTGCTGCAGGATCTGTGTATCTTCGTCGAAGTCGTGTTCGTCCTCGATCTCGCCGACGATCTGTTCGAGGACATCTTCGATCGTTACCAGCCCCGCGACACCGCCGTATTCATCCACCACAATCGCCATGTGATTACGGCTGGCACGAAACTCCTTGAGCAAGACATTGAGGCGTTTGCTTTCGGGAATCACCACGGCCGGACGCAGGATGTCGCGAATATTCAGGCGTGATTGTTCCCCTTCCAGGAAGTAAGGCAACAGATCCTTGGCCAATAAAACCCCGATCACATCGTCCTTGCTCTCCCCCACCGCCGGAAAGCGCGAGTGCGCCGATTCGATTACCGTATTGAGAATAGCCTGTGGCTCGGCGTCCCGTTCAATAACCGTCATCTGCGAGCGGGGAATCATGATATCGCGCACCTGCATATCCGAAACCTGCAGGACACCCTCGATCATGGCCAACGCATCAATATCGATCACCTGGTTGCGATGTGCCTCATGCAGGACTTCCAACAGCTGGTCCATATCCTTGAGGTCACCTTGCAGGGCCTGGCCAAGACGTTCCAGCCAGGATTTGTGCGATTTGCTTTCTTTATCGGAACTGCCCGATCGGTCTTCGCTCATTGCTCTTCTTCCAGTCGGTAAGGGTTTGCATACCCCAACTCGTTCATGATGCTGATTTCCCGATTCTCCATCTCTTCTGCCTCGTCCTGTTGCAGATGATCATACCCCAGTAAATGCAGGGTGCCGTGTACTACCATATGGGCCCAGTGGGCCTGTTCTTCTTTACCCTGCGCCTGTGCCTCGCGTTGTACCACCGGCGCACAGATCACCAGATCCCCGAGCAGATTCAGTTCCACCTCGGGCGGGCACTCGAACGGAAACGACAACACATTGGTCGGCCCGCTTTTGTGCCGGTACTGCGCGTTCAGTTCGGCACTTTCGGTTTCATCGACGATGCGCACTGTCAATTCCGCGTCCCGGCGCTGCTCGGCCTCCAAAGCCGCGCTGACCCAGCGCTGGATGTCCGCCTCATTCGGACCGGTGGCAGCGATTCGCTGCACCTCCACTTCGATGCTCATGGCAGCGGGTCTTCGCCACGCGCCTCGTACGCCTGGACGATGCGCTGCACCAGCGGATGGCGCACCACGTCCTTGGCGTTGAAAAAGGTAAAGCTGATGCCGTCCACGTCCTTCAACACTTCGATCACCTGACGCAGCCCCGATTGCTGGTTGCGCGGCAGATCCACCTGGGTGACATCGCCGGTCACCACCACCGTGGAACCGAATCCGATCCGGGTCAGGAACATCTTCATCTGTTCCACCGTGGTGTTCTGCGCCTCATCCAGAATAATGAACGACTCGTTCAGGGTGCGCCCGCGCATGTAGGCCAGCGGCGCCACTTCGATCACATTGCGATCCATCAGCCGGGCCACGCTCTCGAAACCCAGCATTTCGTACAGGGCGTCGTAAAGCGGCCGCAGATAGGGATCGATCTTCTGGGCCAGATCGCCGGGCAAAAAGCCGAGCCGCTCGCCCGACTCCACCGCCGGGCGGGTCAGCACCAGGCGCCGCACTTCCTCGCGCTCCAGCGCCTGCACCGCGGCGGCCACCGCCAGGTAGGTCTTGCCGGTCCCGGCCGGGCCGATGCCGAAATTGAGATCGTTATCCTTGAGGTTACTCAGATACTGTTTCTGGTTGGGACCGCGCCCGCGCACCGTGCCGCGCGGGGTGGTCAGGATCACCTCGTCCTTCGGGGTGATGTCCGCTACCAGGGCATCGACGCCCGACTCCTGTAAATGGAGGTTCACCTGGGACGGATTCAAAGTCTGGTGTTCGGTTTCGGCATACAGATCCCGCAGCACCTCGCCGGCCGCCTGGACGGAACGGCTGTCGCCGATCACCCGGAAATTGTTGCCGCGATTGTTGACCTCCACGCCCAGGCGCCGCTCGATCTGGCGCAAATGTTCGTCGAACTGACCGCACAGGTTGGCCAGCCGCTGATTGTCAGCGGGTTCGAGAACGATATCGGTGGAAAAAGCGTGGCTGCTCAAGACGGGATCGTGGGATGGTTATCCGGGTATAGGCAATCAGGCACAGCGGACGGACTGGCTGAGCAGTTCGCCACGCAGGGAGTTGGGCAACGCTTCGGTAATACTCACGTCGACAAAATCACCGACCAGTTCGGGGCTACCTTTGAAGTTTACCACACGATTGTTGGCCGTGCGCCCGGCAAGTTGGCCCGGATCTTTCCGGGAAGGGCCGCTGACCAGAATCTGCTGGACCGTGCCCACCATGTTGCGGCTGATCTCGGCCGCCTGCTGATTGATGCGCGCCTGCAAAATCGCCAGGCGCTGTTTTTTCACTTCCAGCGGCACATCATCGGGCAACGAGGCGGCCGGCGTCCCCGGCCGGGCGCTGTAGACAAAACTGAAGGAGTGATCGAAACCGATCTCGGCGATCAGATCCATGGTCGCCTCGAAATCCGCATCGGTCTCACCGGGGAAGCCGACAATAAAATCCGAGGAGAGGCTGATGTCCGGGCGCAGCTCGCGCAGGCGACGGATGGTGGCCTTGTATTCCATGGCAGTGTGCTTGCGCTTCATCAGCGCCAGCACCCGGTCCGAGCCGCTTTGCACCGGCAGGTGCAGATGACTGACCAGCTCCGGCACCTCGGCATAAGCCTGGAACAGGCTCTCGTTCATCTCCAGCGGGTGGGAAGTGGTATAGCGAATCCGGTCGATGCCGTCGATGGCCGCCACATACTGGATCAGCAAACCCAGATCGGCGATATCGCCGTCGTCCATCACCCCACGATAGGCATTGACGTTCTGCCCCAGCAGGGTCACCTCGCGCACGCCGCGCCCGGCCAGCTCCGCCACCTCGGCGATCACGTCATCGAAGGGGCGGCTGAACTCCTCGCCGCGGGTATAGGGCACCACGCAGAAACTGCAGTACTTGCTGCAGCCTTCCATGATCGACACAAAGGCGCTGGGCCCGTCGGTGCGCGGTTCAGGCATGTGATCGAACTTTTCGATCTCGGGGAAGGAGATATCCACCACCGACTGTTTGCGCGCCCGCGCATCGTCCAGCATCTGCGGCAGGCGGTGCAGGGTCTGGGGCCCGAAGACCAGATCCACATAGGGCGCGCGCTTTAAAATGGCGTCCCCTTCCTGGCTGGCGACGCAGCCGCCGACGCCGATCACCAGCTCCGGGCGGGCCTGTTTCAACTCGCGCCACATGCCCAGATGGGAGAAGACCTTTTCCTGGGCTTTCTCGCGCACCGAGCAGGTGTTGAGCAGCAGCACGTCGGCCTCCTCGACCCGGTCGGTCAATTCCAGGCCGTGCGAGGCCCGCAGCACGTCGGCCATTTTGGCCGTGTCGTACTCGTTCATTTGACAACCGAAGGTGCGTATGTGCAGTTTGCCCATTTTTTAACCAGTCAAAATTCGGGAGCGCAAAGGTAGCATTTTCACTTCCGGGTTTCCAGCTATCCGGCCATTTCATTCCTGCGCGACAGCCCCGCCGGACGCTGGCACAATGCCCACAGGGGGGCACCCGCCGGAGGGCGAGCGCAAGCATGCTGGAAAATATCTTTTTGCAGTTTGGCATTATTATCGGCCTGGCCGCCGCCGCCGGCGCCCTGGCCCAGTTCCTGCGCCAGCCGCTGATTGTGGCCTTTATCGCGATCGGGATCCTGCTGGGACCCTCGGCGCTGGGCTGGGTCAGCCACAGCAACGAGATCGAGCTGTTCGCCCGTCTTGGCATTGCCCTGCTGCTGTTCGTGGTCGGCCTGAAGCTGGACCTGCACATCATTCGCAGCGTCGGCCCGGTCGCACTGGTCTCCGGCCTGGGCCAGGTCATTTTCACCTCGGTGATCGGCTATCTGATCGGCCTGGCCCTGGGCATGGAACATATCACCGCCCTCTATGTGGCCGTGGCACTGACCTTCTCCAGCACCATCATCATCGTCAAGCTGCTGTCGGACAAGCGCGAGGTCGATTCCCTTCACGGACGCATCGCGGTGGGCTTTTTGATCGTCCAGGACATCGTGGTGGTGCTGGTGATGATCGGCCTGACCGCCTTCGGCCAGAGCAGCAGCGACCTCAACATGATCCAGGAGGGCCTGTTCATTCTGCTCAAGGGCGCGCTGATGCTGATCGCCGTGGCGCTGCTGATGCGCTATATCCTGCCGCCCCTGCTGCACCGTCTGGCCCATTCGGCGGAACTGCTGATGCTGTTTGCCATCGCCCTGGCGGTACTGGGCGCGGCAGCCGGCGATGCGCTGGGCTTCAGCAAGGAAGTGGGCGCCTTTCTGGCCGGCATTTCCATCGCCTCGACCCCCTACCGGGAACTGGTGGCGGCGCGCCTGGTCAGCCTGCGCGATTTTCTGTTGCTGTTCTTTTTCATCGAACTGGGCGCCAGTCTGGAACTGGGGACCCTCGGGACCCAGCTGGGCGCGGCGGGGCTCTTCTCGGTCTTCGTGCTGATCGGTAACCCGCTGATCGTCATGGCCATCATGGGCTACATGGGCTATCGCAAGCGCACCGGTTTCCTGGCCGGCCTGGCGGTCGCCCAGATCAGTGAGTTTTCGCTGATCCTGGCCGCCCTGGGCCTGAGTCTGGGCCACCTGCAGCAGGAGACCGTTGGCCTGATTACCCTGGTCGGGTTGATTACCATCAGTCTGTCCACCTATATGATCCTCTATTCGCACCCGCTTTATGAACGACTCGCCCCGTATCTGGGGATCTTCGAACGCAAGCTGCCCTACCGCGAAGCGGGGCAGCCGAACGGGGAGGCGGAAAACGCCGATATCCTGTTGTTCGGACTGGGGCGTTTCGGCGCGGCCGTGGCGGCCAACCTGCGCAGCCACGGTTACCGGATCCTCGCGGTGGACTTTGACCCCGAGGTGGTGCGGCTGCACACCCGCGAGGGCTATGCGGCCCGTTACGGGGATGCCGAAGATCCGGAGTTTCTCGCCACCCTGCCCCTGGATCGGGTGCGCTGGGTCATCAGCACTATCCGCGATCGGGGCATCAATCGCATGCTGCTCAACGGCCTGCGCCAGCAGGGCTACAGCGGCCGGATTGCCCTGTCCAGCGCCCACCGCCACGACGCGACACTGTTCGAACACGACGGTATCGATCTGGTGCTGGTGCCCTATGCCGATGCGGCCAAAGAAGCCGCCGAACGGATCCTGAGCGCCGACACCGCGCCCGGCAACCGATCAAACTGAGCCGGCACCTCAGTCGATGACCGACTCCGAGGCGATCTTGTGGATGCTCAGATCCGCGCCGCGATACTCCGCTTCCTGACTCAGGCGGATGCCGACGCTCGCTTTGAGCAGACCATACACCAGCAACCCGCCGAGCAGGGCGATGCCCACGCCGATCCCGGTCCCGACCAGCTGGGCCATAAAACTGACCCCGCCCATGCCGCCGAGCGCTTCCAGTCCGAAAATGCCGGCGGCCAGTGCGCCCCAGGCGCCGCACAGCCCGTGCAGCGGCCAGACCCCCAGCACGTCGTCGATATGCCATTTGTTCTGGGCCTGTGTGAAGGCCCAGACGAACAGCGCCCCCGCCACGGCCCCGGTGGCCAGCGCACCAAGCGGGTGCATGATATCCGAGCCGGCACAGACCGCGACCAGCCCGGCCAGCGGGCCGTTGTGCACGAAACCGGGATCGTTTTTACCCATCACCAGCGCGGCGAGAATGCCGCCGACCATGGCCAGCAATGAGTTGGCCGCGACCAGCCCGCTGATGTCGCCGACTTTCTGCGCCGACATGACGTTGAAACCGAACCAGCCGACGGTGAGGATCCAGGCGCCCAGCGCCAGAAACGGGATACTCGACGGCGGATGGGCGGCGGTGGCCCGCCCGTCCTTGCCATAGCGACCGTGGCGGCTGCCGAGCATCAGCACCGCCCCCAGCGCCAGCCAGCCGCCGACCGCGTGCACCACCACCGAGCCGGCAAAATCATGGAAGCCGGCGCCGAAGGTGGCTTCCAGCCAGGCCTGCATGCCGAAGTTGCCGTTCCAGGCCATGCCTTCGAACAGCGGATAGATCAGCGCCACGATAATAAACGTGGCCGCCAGTTGCGGATAAAACCGGGCCCGTTCGGCGATGCCGCCGGAGATGATGGCCGGAATCGCCGCGGCGAAAGTCAGCAAAAAGAAAAACTTCACCAGCTCATAACCGCTGTTTGCCATCAGTGCCGGCGCCGCCTGAAAAAAACCGCTGCCGTAGGCAATGGCGTAGCCGATAAAGAAATAGGCGATGGTCGAGGCGGCAAAATCGGTGATGATCTTGACCAGGGCGTTGACCTGGTTCTTTTTGCGCACCGTGCCGACCTCGAGAAAGGCGAAGCCCGAATGCATGGCCAGCACCATGATCGCACCCAGTAATATGAACAACACGTCATTGGCGGTCTGAAAGTTTTCCATCTTCTCATCCTGAATCTGCTCGAAGTTGGCTCAGGATGTAGCAAGATGCGCACCACTTCGGCACCGCCAGGTTTTACAATCACTTGGGGTGCTTCGGGGAACGACAGCCGGGACGATACGCCCCGTTTATGTGCATCGACATAGCGCGACGCACCGCAATGGGTCAACCGGCCGCCACGTCCGGGGCAAACATCAGTAACGCACTTTATTCGCCCACCTCTTCACGACGCCTGGCCAGGCTCAGCTGCGCCATCTGGCTCACCTCGGGCAGCGGGTCGTCACGCAGCCGGCGAAGGGTCACCGCCGAGGTATACCAGTTGCGGCCACCTCGTAGCGGATCTCGCCCCCGGCATCCTCGGCCAGGATCGCCGGCGCCGACGCCGGCACATACTCAAACCGCGCCACCACGTTGCGAACCGAGGGGTCCGGATCGCGGGCCAGTTTCAAAAACGTCCGCCCACCGGCGTCAAGGCTTCCCCGACCCGGCCAACAACCAGATTACCCTTTACCCGTAACAGAGTATCCGGATATGCTTGCTTGGCAAAGCTGGACCGGCATGATAATTCCAACAACGATACCTCTGAATGGCTGACGAGAATAACACCCCCCGTATACTCGCCGTTGATGATTCCCGCGTGATGCGCAGGGCCATGACCAAGGTTCTGGGCACCGCCTATCACGTGATCGAAGCCGAGCATGGTGAGGATGCCTGGACTTATCTGACCAACGATCCCGACATTCAGGTGGTCTTTACCGACCTGTCGATGCCCTACCTGGACGGTTTTGGTCTGCTGGAGCGCATGCGCTCTTCCGACGATCCCCGCCTGCGGGAACTGCCGGTTATTATCATCACCGGCAAGGAAGATGATGACGAGACCAAACAGCTGGCCCTGGACAAGGGAGCCTCGGACTTTATTACCAAACCCTTTGACTCGGTACAGTTGCAGGCCCGCGCCAAGGCGCATGTCAATTTCAAACAAACCACCCGCAAGCTCACCGAAACCTCCGACCAGCTGGTACAACAGGCCGCAATCGATCCGGTCACCGGACTGGGCGGTCAAACTTATTTCTGCCGTGCCGCGGACGAGTGCCTGGCCTACTTCAAACGCCATGGCGGCCAGTTCACCCTGCTGCGCATGGACATTGACGATTTCAATGCCCTGTTTATCAACAATGGCAAGGCGCTGGTGGATCAGATACTGCAGAAAATCGGCGCGACCCTGACGCCGCTGGTGCGCAAGGAAGACATGCTGGCCCGTGTCGGCCTGGCCAAATTCGCCATGTTGCTGCGCGACACCAGCATCGAGGATGCCACTCAGCTTGCGGAACGCATTCGCAAGGAGATCAACGCGCTGAGCTTTAATCCCGGCGGGCAACAACTGCATGTGACCGTCAGTATCGGCTTGTTCGAGCCGCACCTGACACAAGAATCGGATATCAAGACCCTGATCGCGGACACGGAGAAGTATCTCAACAAGGCTGTCGAGGCCGGTGGCAACCAGACGGTGGTCAAATCCCTGCGCAAGGTAAGCAGCGCGACTCACCTGGATCTCAGTCAGGCGCTCAAATTAATCGGGCAAGGCAAGGAGGATCTGCTCAAACCCCATCTCGGCAGCCTGATCGAACAGGTCATGCCCCTGTTGAACTACATCGGCCAGCAGTCCAGCGATGACATGGTCCAGGCGGTTCAGGCACTCAAGGAAAAACTCGAAAAGTAGAGAACAGCGCCATTATCTTACCGACGCGACTCATTCGACCAGCCACATACGTAGACGCAGTCCCCATTCGGAGGTGTAACCCACTTCACGAAAGGCGATCTCGCCCTCACGGTTGATCAATAACGTGGTGGGCACGCCGCGTACCCCGAAACGGCTCGCCAGGCGACCTTCCTCATCCAGCAGGGTCATGAAATTCAGTCCCTGTTCCTGCATGTAGTCCCGCACTTCATCCCTGCCCCCGGATTGCATGGCCACGCTGATCACCCGATGGTCCCGACTCAGGGCCTGGATGGTGTCCTGCTCGAAGCGACAAACCGGGCACCAGCTGGCCCAGAAGTGCAATACATACGGCTTGCCGGCCAGATCCCGTGAATCGAAATAGGCCCCCTGCAACATGGGCGCGCTGTAATCCGGCACCGGGCCGCTGACCAGGCTGCGTTTTTGATACTGCTGGGCACCGAAATAGACCAGCGCAAACACCAGCAACCAGAGCAGAAAGCGGACGGGTTTGGGAAGATTTTTAACCGGCATGGCGACAGATACCGTTACGGATTATTTCAAACAGGCAACTGCATTCGCGCGACAATTATCCCGGTTAATTTTCACCACGAAGACACGAAGGAATGAAGTAAAGCGCTTTGCGTTGAGTCCGTCATCAGGCGGCCTGCATATTGACAAACACACTTCGTGACTTCGAGCCTTCGTGATAGGGGTTTCATGCCCCGATCTTGTCGCGACAATGTCAGGTAGCGCGGTGCGCAACCTGACTTACACCACGCCAGTGCGCACCTTTCAGGAACAGTTATTCAGTTGTCGGAATAGCGCTGGAAAACCAGCGTGGCGTTGGTGCCGCCGAAGCCGAAGCTGTTGGACATAACACAGTTGATGTTCGCGTTATCCCGGCGTTCGCGGACGATGGGATAGCCTTCGGCACCGGGGTCCAGTTCCTGGATATTGGCCGAGGCGGCAAGGAAATTCTCCTGCATCATCAGCAGCGAATAGATCGCCTCGTTGACGCCGGCGGCGCCCAGGGCGTGGCCGGTGAGGGATTTGGTCGAGGCGATGGCCGGCATGTTGTCACCGAACACCTCCTTGACGGCTTCCAGTTCGCGGATATCGCCCACCGGGGTGCTGGTGCCGTGGGCGTTGATGTAATCCACCGGTGTTTTGACTTCCTGCAGGGCCTGCTGCATGCAGCGTACCGCCCCTTCGCCGGAGGGCTGCACCATGTCGAAACCGTCGGAAGTGGCGCCGTAGCCGACCAGCTCGGCGTAGATGGTCGCGCCGCGGGCTTTGGCATGCTCCAGCTCTTCGAGCACCAGGACCCCGCCACCGCCGGAGATAACAAAGCCGTCGCGATCGACATCATAGGTGCGCGAGGCGGTCTCGGGCGCGTCGTTATATTTGGATGAGAGTGCCCCCATGGCATCGAACAGCACGGACAGCGTCCAGTGCACTTCCTCACCGCCACCGGCGAACACAATGTCCTGCTTGCCCATCTGGATCAGCTCGTAGCCGTTGCCGATGCAATGGGCCGAGGTGGAACAGGCCGAGCTGATGGAGTAATTGACCCCCTTGATCTTGAACGGGGTGGCCAGACACGCGGAGTTGGTGCTGGACATGGTGCGCGGCACCATATAGGGGCCGACCTTGCGCACGCCTTTTTCCCGCAGGATATCGGCGGCCTGCACGATATTCTGGGTGGAGGGCCCGCCGGAGCCGACGATCAGGCCGCTGCGCGGATTGGAGATCTCGTTCTCTTCCAGGCCGGCATCGGCGATCGCCTGTTCCATGGCCAGATAGTTGAACGCGGCACCGTCACCCATGAAGCGCTTGAGCTTGCGATCGATCATCTCGTCGAGGTTCAGATCGATCGGCCCGTCGATCTGGGAGCGAAAGCCGAGTTCGGCATATTCGGAATTGAAGCGGATACCGGAACGGCCCTGGCGCAGGGAATCGGTAACCTCCTGCCGGTTATTGCCGATACTGGAGACAATTCCGAGACCGGTTATAGCAACGCGTCGTAATGGCATGTTCAGATAAACAGCTTAAAGTTGGTCAGTGGAGGTAAAAAGCCCGACCCGCAAATCCTCGGCGGTATAGATTTCACGGCCGTCGGCTTCCAGTGTGGCATCGGCGATACCCATAAACAGTTTACGCATAATCAGGCGCTTGAGGTTCACCCGGTAGGTGATCATCTGGCAATCGGGGGTAACCTGTCCTGTAAACTTGACGTCACCGGCGCCCAGCGCGCGGCCGTGTCCCGGCCCCCCCATCCAGCCGAGGAAAAACCCGACCAGTTGCCACATGGCATCCAGCCCCAGACAACCTGGCATTACCGGATCCCCTTCAAAATGGCATTTAAAAAACCACAAATCGGGCTTGATATCCAGTTCGGCGATGATCTCGCCCTTATCGAACAGCCCCCCGCTGTCACTGATATGCGTGATGCGATCGAACATCAACATTGGCGGTAACGGCAGCTGGGCATTACCCGGGCCAAACAGTTCTCCATGACCGCACTGAATCAGTTCGTCATAAGTGTAACTGCCTTTCTTTTCGGCTGTTGCAGCGTTAGCTGAATCCATAAGACTAATATTTCCACTTTTCAATCGGTTACACGCGGTATGCGCTTGGCCCGAACCCGGGGTACGAAAACGTCGTCAAGCTATTTTAACTGTTGATCGCGCGGGAAATAAAGCCATTGTCCCGCGTATTTGCCCGGTTCACTCCCTGACCCGATGAAATCCACGCTGTGAGTCGGCAATAAAGCCCGCCAGTTCAGCGGCCGGCGCCGGCGAAAGCTCCCGCAATTGCGCCACCGCCTCGTCCAGCCCTGTGCCGCTGCGAAACAGAAGTTGATAGGCCTGTTTCAGAGTACGCAGATCCTCGGCCTTGAAACCGGCCCGCTTGAGCCCGACCACATTCAGTCCCCGGATCCGGCCCGGCATACCGTCGGTAATCATGTAGGGCAACGCATCCCGGGTAATCTTGCTGTTGCCGCCGATCATTGCCAGCCGGCCGATCCGCACAAACTGGTGAACCATCACCCCGCCGGAAATAAAGGCCCGGTCGGCCACGCTGACAAAACCGCCCAGGGCGGCGTAGGGAGCGATGATCACATTATCGCCCAATACACAGTCATGACCAAGATGGGTGCCGTTCATCAGATAATTGTGGTCGCCCACCCGGGTGACCGCCCCCGACTTGCTGGCACGATGAATAATGACCGCCTCGCGCAGCACATTGTCATCACCGATTTCCACGTAGCTGGGCGTGGCGGGGTCAAACCCCAGATCCTGGGGTAACCCGCCGATCACGGCAGACTCGTGCAGCCGGTTGGCATTGCCCAGCCGGGTGCCGCCATGCAACACCACGCCGCTGTGCAGGACATTATTATCCCCCAGCGCCACATCGCCGTGAATCACCACAAAGGGGCCGATCTCATTCCCCTGCCCCAGCCTGGCCTCGCTCGAAACGATGGCAGTTGGGTGAATAGTATTGCTCATAGCATTGTTAATCCGATCACGATCCCGTCATGACTTGTTACGAAGATAACCCCGGGGACGAATGGCCACGGTACTTTTGATCACACTGCAGCGAACTCCGTCGGCACGGTAAAAGGCATACTCGAAGGTGGGCGTGCTGCGCCCCCGCCGCGTCAGTTCATCGCGGATATGCGCTTCCAGCTCTGGAGGAAACTCAAAGCGCAATTCAAGATCGCTGTTGCCGACCTGCTGAAAATCAATCTCGTGCACCCGGGTCCAGACAGCGGTATCGGGAAAGCGCCTGGCACAGGCCAGGGCCGCAATCGGATCCGACAACGCGGCCTGATAACCGCCAAACATCGAACCGCCCATATTACGCGAAATCATGTTCAGGGGTAACAGCAGTCGCACCCGGCGCCAGTCATCACTCAACTCCAGAACCTTCACCCGCATCAGCCAGAAAGGCGGGTACCATTGCAGCCGCCGCTTCTCCGACAAAAAGCTCAGCCGACTCAGCAGTTTCAGCAAGTTGATTTTCATCACCCTTGTGTTGCGCTCACTCCGGCTACTATACACCTGTAGACTACCGGGTGTATTTGTTGACAGCCACGGTACACTATTTTCATGACACATACCGCAACCCGCTCACTCCCGACGCTGCAGCAGGAGCAAACTGACGATGCCTCACGTCACGAGGCAATGCGGCGTGTTAACCCGAAATACATCTTGCGCAACTACATGGCCCAGATTGCCATCGACAGGGCGCAGCAAAATGATTTCAGTGAAGTCGACAAGCTGCTGGAGCTGTTGCGCGATCCCTTTGCCGAGCATCCGCACATGGCCCATTACACGGCTGAACCGCCCGGCTGGGCGGATCAGATCGAGGTCAGCTGTTCATCCTGATTGCAGCTGACGCTCGTATTTTTTCAGCAATACCCCTTCCTCGCCGCAACAGTCCGAGGCGCACTTTTTGACCTCGTGCAGCTTGTCCGGATCCTCGTCCAGATAGGCGTCGACCGGCAGGTTTTCTTCGGCGCAATCACAACCCTTGTCATCGTATACATAGACCCGGGTGAGACCGGCCTCCTGCGCCATACCATGGGCCTGCCACAAACTTTCCGAGGGGGTGGGTGGCACGTCGCTCAACTTGAACGCCGGGAAAAACCGGGTGATATGCCAGGGACTGTCGGCGCCGAGATGATCGTGAATCCATTCGGCGATCTGTTTATGCATCGCCGGATCATCGTTATAGCCGGGAATGATATTGGTGCGGGTCTCCACATGAATGCCCAGTTGATGGGCCCGTTCCACTGAATCCAGAACCTGTTGCACGGTGGCGCGCGGACAAATCTTCTTATAAAAGTCGTTATCCAGGCTCTTGATGTCGGAACAGAGCACATCCACCCACGGCGCCATCAGCTCCAGCGCCTCGTCGGTCACGAAGCTGTTACTGACATAGACGGTATACAGCCCTGCCTCGCGAGCCCGTTGCGAGACATCCAGCACATACTCGAGCCACACCGCCGGCTCCGAGTAGGTAAAGGCAATCCCCTCGACACCATGACGCAGCGCGGCCTCCACCAGTTGCCCGGCAGTGGCATGCACCGCCGTGGACTCACCCCGGGCCAGGGCATCCAGCGCCTCCGTACCCCAGGATATCTCCAGGTTATGGCAGCCGCCACAGCGAAAGTTGCAGCCATAGCTGCCCACCGACATCACCCGGGTGCCCGGCCGGTAATGCTTGACCGGCTTGTCCTCGATGGGGCCGATATCCATGGCCGAGATGATACCGTAGGAGAGGTTATACAGCGTGCCGTGGCGATTCACATGGGCCTGGCAAAAACCCCGCTGGCCGTGTTTGAGACGACACTGCCACAAACAGAGGTTGCAACGGGTCGTGCCGTCGGCCAGTTTTTCCTGCAGGCGGGTTTCCACGAGTTTGTATTCTTCGGTTGTCGCGGTGCTGCTCAATGACGGACTCCTCAGGCGACATGCACCTGGATCAATGGATCGATGACAATTTCCAGACAGGCATGCGCATCACGCAAGGCCTGTTCGGCCCGGTCCGCATCCGGCGCCCGGGCAAAAATAAAACCGAGATAGCTGGCACCTTCGGGCAGGGGAACCACCTCATAGCCTTCGCGGATCTGGATACTGATCTCTTCGATGTAAGGCACGCGCCGGGCCTGTAACAGGCCCTCGACCCGTTTAAAAACCCCGCCGCGCGGGATCGGGATCATCAGTACCCCGGCGCCAGCGGACAGCGGGTCGATCGCCGGCGGCCGGTTCATGGCATGTTGCAGTACCAGTTGCTCCAGACTGCGGCCCGTGCCGAACTGCAGCAGGCGCCCGCACATGCCGCCGATGGTGCGCGCCGCCACCTCCAGCACCCAAACGTCCGGGCCGTTCACCCGGCACTCGGCATGGATCGGCCCTTCGCGCAAACCGTAGGCTTCGCAGGTGGCCTGGATTACCTCGGTCAGCCGCTCCTGTTGCGCCGGCGCGATACGTCCCGGGGTTATATAATAGGTCTCTTCGAAAAACGGACCGTTCAACGGGTCCGGTTTGTCGAACAGCGCCAGAATTTGCAGGCGGCCGTTGTACAGCATCCCTTCGACCGCGACCTCCTCGCCGGGGACAAATTGTTCAACCAGCAGGTGCTGCCGCAAATAGGGGTCAAGGTGCGGTTCACAGGCCAGCATGCGTTCAACCCGCTCGCAGGCCTGCACAAACCCGGCGGCATTATCCACCCGGATGACCCCGCGACTGGCCGAGAGCGCCAGCGGCTTGACCACCGCCGGATAGTCGACGTGAGCCGCCTGCGCCACCAGCGACTCACGCAAATCGATCAGCCGGTGTGCCGGTTTGGGGATGCCGGCCTGCTGCAGACGCTCGCGGGCCAGATCCTTGCGCCGCGACAGCCGCAGCGCTTCGGGGGGATTGTGGGGTAAATCAAAGGCTCGCGCGGCTGCGGCCGCCAGCTCAACCGTCCCGTCATCGGTGCCGATGACGGCGCTGAACGGTCCCCGGCGTTCGGCCTCCTCACGAATCAGTGGCAAGGCACTTTCCACGTCACGCGGATCAAGGTGCAGACCGCGTGCGTATTCACTGACCAGCGAGTGCCGGCCTTCGTCGGAAGCGATCAGCACCGGCACGCCCAGCTGGTGGGCGGCCTCAATAAATGGCGCGGTACGATAGCTGCCGTGAGGGGCGATGATCAGAATGCGGGGTATGGCCGCCACAACGGGTCGGCCGATTTACCCGCAACCGCCGCCGCTGGCACCACAGGCACCACAGGCACCGCTGCCACCGACGCTCTGGAAGACGTTATTAAAGACAAACGAGGCGTTCAGACCTTCCTCGATGTAGTCGATGTCACTGCCCTTGAGATAACTCAGGGCAATGGCGTCCACCACCACCTTGTAGCCGTCGGCCTCGAGCACCTTGTCGCGCTCGTCGATATTCTCGGCATAGGTCATGCCATAGGTCATGCCACCGCAACCACCGCCGCTAACAAAGATGCGAATGCCTTCCACGCCATCCTCGGCATTTTGCAAAATGGCATTCAGTTGAGCGCCGGCCTTGTCGCTGATGCGGATATCCTGTTCCCGTATAACCGGCTGAAAAGACATTGCCTGACTCATGCTATTGCCCTCTTGTGCGGGCGACCTTGCAGGGTCGCTGTGAATTGCAGATAATAATCGTATCCTGTATTAACGATTTTATCATACAACCGTGTCCAGACCAGACACGGAACACCAAGATCCCCGGAGTAATCACATGGCACGCATGGTTTTCTGTCAGGTTCTCAAACGCGAAGCGCCCGCCCTGGAAGAAGCTCCTTACCCCGGGGAACTCGGACAACGTATTCTGGACAATGTGTCCGCCGAAGGCTGGCGTCAATGGCTGGAACGCCTGACCACGATCATTAATGAAAACCGTCTGAGCACCGCCGATCCCGGCAGCCTCGAACTGATCGAAAAACACATGATCGGTTTTTTGTTCGATGAAGGCGATTATGGCGGACTGCCCAGCGGCTTCGTACCCCAGGGACAGAAGAAATAAGTTCCGTCATGAAGTATTGCAGTGAATGCGGGCATCCGGTTACCACTCGGGTGCCCGAAGGCGATAACCGCCCCCGCTATGTCTGCGACCAATGCCAGACGATCCACTATCGCAATCCCAATATCGTTGCCGGCACCCTGCCGGTATGGGAAGACAAGATCCTGTTATGCAAACGCGCCATCGAACCACGCTACGGCACCTGGACCCTGCCGGCCGGTTTTATGGAACTGGGCGAAACCATGGAGCAGGCCGCCCTGCGTGAGTCCGAAGAAGAAGCCTGTGCCAATGTGGCAATCGAGGACATCTACACGCTGATCAGTCTGCCGCACGTGAACCAGGTCTATGTTCTGTACCGGGCTCGCCTGCTGGATCTGGACTTTTGTGCCGGTGATGAAAGCCTGGAGGTACGATTGTTCAGTGAAGCGGAGATACCCTGGCAGCAACTGGCGTTTCGCACCATTCATTATACCCTGGAAAAATATTTTGCTGATCGCCGGCTGGGACGCTTTTCGATCTATACCCACACCATCAACGCCAACAATCGTGCCCCTCAGGAAAAAGAATAGACAGCCTCTTAATCCGGCTGTTGCCACTTGATCCGGCTCAGCCGCCAGTCGCCCCCCGACTTTTGCCAACGCATACTCACCGCATAACGCTTGCCTCGTTCCGGCAGCAGATTCTTGCCGCCGAGCAACAGGGCAGTCAGCGTCACATCGGCCCGATCCCCGTCGACCCGAATAGTCTGATCAGAGGTCACGATCGAAATGTTCGGATAGCGGCGAAAATGATAAAGCAGCAGCCCACGTATCTCCCGCTGCCGTAAATCATCATCGGTGCGAAAGTCATCAGCCAGCGGCGCCAGTACCGGCCCGGTACGCTGGTCTTCGATCCCGCCTTCCATGGCCGCGATCAACTGCGCAATCCGGCTGGCATCATCCGGCTCGCTGCAGCCGGCCAGCAGCAACGCGCCGGCCAACACCGGAATGACCGCTGAAAATGTGATACGCATCATTACGCCTCTCGACAAATTCGCTATGTTTAATCCCGTACAGACTACCTTGGTGTTACGCCCGCTCCGAACCGGAGATACTCGATAGACGCCCGGGAAACATAACAACAGGACACCGACACAATCATGACTAATGCTGTCTCCCGACTGCTGAATCGCTTCACCATGCCGGTCAATCGTTTCAGCCTGCAGCGTCTGCTTGAGCCGTTGGCGACACGCCAGCCGGCGATCTATCGCGGCCTTGTGACCCTGGTGGCGCTGGCCGGTTATCTGTTGCTGTTGCTGTTTCCGCTGATTGCCCTGTTGTTATTGCGTGAGCTGCCACAACAGATACGTGCTGCCAGCCTGTGGCAAGAGTGGCTGGGGAGCGGCATTAACCTGCTTGTCGCGCTGCTCGCCATCGCCCTCAGTATACCGTTATTTCGCAACCGCTTTGCCCGGCCCCGGGGGCTGGCGATCAACCGGCAGAACGCGCCGAAGCTCACGCAACAGATCGAGCAACTCCGTCAGGAGTTCAAACACCCTGTGCTCGATCAGATTATCCTGCGCGAGGGTTTCGGCGTCGAGGTGATTCGCACGCCGCGCTTCGGGCTGCCGCTGTTGTATCACAACACCCTGGTGGTCGGGCTCGATGCCCTGCTCACCCTGCCGCCGAGCCATTTCAAATCCCTGCTCGCGCGGCGTATCGGTCAGCTCTCCGGGATTCATAATCTGCACATCGGCTGGCTCGCCGGCCTGCGCCAGACCTGGCGCCAGTATCAACAGGGGTTCAAACAGCAAAAGCCGCCGCTGGCCCTGCCCCTGCAGTTTGTTTTCGCCCTTTATACGCCGTTTTACGCCGCCGTGGCCTTTTACGCCGCCCGCCAGAATGAACTGGAGGCCGATCGTTATGCGCTGGATATTGCCAATGACGAGGAGATCGCCAGCCTGTTCTCGCAGCTGATCGTCACCGAAGCCTTTTTGAACACCCGGTTCTGGCCCAAGATCACCCAGCTGGCCCGGCGCGGCGGCACCCCGGAACATCTTCCCTATGCCAGCATGACCCGGGTTTTGCGTCGCGGTCTGACCCGCGAGGACATGCAGGCCTGGATTGAAGAGGCCCTCGCAATGCCGTCCGATACCCGGCACAGCACGCCGCTCCTGCGCCAGCGACTGGAGAATATCGGACACCACAAACCGGCCTCGCCCCGGCCGCTCAAGGAGACCGCCGCCGATCACTTCATGGATCCGGGCGTCATGCAGAAGATCATCGACAAATTCGATCAGCGCTGGCTGGCAAAATTAAAAAACCGATCTCAAGCTTCAGGATAAGACAGACTACTTTCCGCGAATGAACGTGAATAAACGCTAAATATCCATTATTTGCGTTTATTCGCGTTCGTTTGCGGACCGGGTTTTCTTTTATCTGGTATCTGGGGGCGATCTCAGCTCTTCGAGAGGGGCGTGAACTGTTGCAGGGGCGGCTGGTGGGATTGCAGGAACCAGCGATCGATGACCACCTTGCGGGTAAACCAGTGAGTCTGCATCAGCTTGCTGGCCAACAGCTGTTTGACGCCCGGCGGCAGGCGTTCGAGCAGTGACGGAGCCGGCTGGCGTTCACCGAAGCGTTCTTCGAGTATCCGTTGATAGGGCTGCAGTTTTTCACGGGAGTAATCGCCGGCGGCGTCGCGAATCACTCCGGCGGCCAGCAAGGCCGATTCGATGGCCGGACGGATACCCTCCCCGCTTTGCGGATAGGCCAGACCGGCCGCATCCCCGATCAGCAACACCCCTTCGTCCACGACCTGGCGCAGGGCATGGGGATACAGTAAATAAGCATGGCCCTGAAACTTGTCGGTAATATCAAAATCAAGCCGGCCAGACTCGCGCAGGAAATCGCAAAACGCCTGCACATGTTCCGACAACCGGTGATTGTCTTCCCGGCCGAGGCCGACATTCAGGTAATCGCCCTTGCGAAAAATCCAGCCATAGCCTTTCAGATCCGGGGTAAAAAACAGCTCCGGGACTTCCGGCTCGGCGTGACAGCCGGCTTTTTGTTCGGCGGTCATTTCAAATTCGATCTCCTGGGCGGCTACTACCCGCTCGCTGCTGCCCAGTTTGGCGCCGATGCGTCGGGCCACAGGGCAAAAATGGCCGCCGGCGCCGATCACCAGCGACGCCCGAATGTTGTCGTTGATCAGCCAGCCATCACCATCGCGTTCCATGGATTTGAAGGCACTGCCGAGAATCAGTTGCGCAGCGCTGCGCTGTAACAGGTATTCATCGAATTCACGCCGCCGGATGCCGTAACTGACCGGCCCGTCCTGATAGTGGGTCTCGACCTGTTGCTGGCCCAGCTGGCTGACCCGAAAACCGCTGATCGGTTGCAGGGTTCGCCCCCCCTGGCGATAGTCATCCACATCGATCGCCAGCGCATTCATCACCGCCGGAGTGACCCAGCCGGCGCAGACCTTGTCGCGCGGGAACTGGCGTTTGTCCATCACCGCAATCCGCAACCCGCTGTCGCGCAACGCCCACGCCAGGGAAGAGCCGGCGGGTCCGCCGCCGACGATCAGGATATCCACGTCCGTCATTATTGCCCCGCCACCCCGCTGTCCTGTTGATACAGATAAGCCCGCGACCAGGGCAAATCGTTATGTGCCGCCCGGTTGAACACCACCTGGAACAGCTGCAATTCACCGCTGGTAAAGGCGGCGATGGAGCCGCACAGATACAGGCGCCAGGCGCGGACAAATTCCTCGTCAAACATCTCCCGCACCGTCCCGGCATTCTCCTCGAAACGGTCCAGCCAGTGCCGCAGGGTCCGGGCATAATGCAGACGCAGGTTTTCCACATCCTGGATGGAGAAGCGGTGCGGCTCGAAGATGTCCATCATCTCGCGTAACGAGGGCGGGTAGGCTCCCGGGAAAATGCGCCGCTCGATCCACGGATTCATGGGCCCGGCCACATTGCGGCCGATGGTGTGAATCAGCCCTCGCCCGTCCGGCTTGAGACAACGATCGATCACATCACCCAACGCCGTGTAATCCGGGGTGCCGACATGTTCCAGCATGCCCACCGAGACGAACACATCGAACTTGCCGCGGATGTTGCGATAATCGTCCTCGATATACTCGACCTGATCGGCCAGTCCCTGCTGCTGTGCCTGTTCCCGGGCAAAACGCAACTGCTCGCGGGAGATGTTATAGGCCTTGACGGTCACGCCGTAATGCCTGGCCATAAAGCGGGCCAGCCCGCCCCAGCCACAACCGGCTTCCACCACCGTATCCCCCGGCTGGAGTTGCAGCTTGCGGCATATGTGGTGCAGCTTGGCGGTCTGCGACTCTTCCAGCGACATCTGCGGATCGGGAAAATAGGAGCAGGTGTACTGCATGGCAACCTTGTCGAGCCACAGCTGATAGAAATCGTTGCTGAGATCGTAGTGGTGATAAATATTATCCCGCGCCCGGGCCAGCGAGTTGGCGATACGCCGGTGCCCGAGCCATTTCAACAGACGGCGGAACCAGCCCTGTTGCCCGTTTCGCTTGAGCCCCGAATAGACCTCCTCGAGAAAACGGACCAGGTCCCCTTCGAGACTGATGCGCCCGGCGCTGTAGAGATCGCCAAAATGCAGTTCGGGGTTGAGCGCCAGTTTCCAGATGGCCATGCGATCGTGAAACCGCAGGGTTGCCACTGGCTGTTCCACACTGTTGAGCAGTTTGCCGTCCCACAGGGCGATATTGATCGGCGGGTGGTTCGCCACTTCCAGAATCTTCCGCACGAACCAGCGGTCCAGGGCTGTCACGGTACCGAAAGGATGACCGCCGTCCTGTTGACGCCTGCCTGTCCTGATGCCGATACGCCGCGCGCCCTCGTCCGGCTCACCAACCCCCCAGGCCCGCTTCTTGCGCTCGGTCACCGTCAGCGAGGGCTCTTTTTCGGGAGGTGTTTTTTTTGTTTTTTGTTCCTGTTCGCGCATCACGCACCCGTTTCCTTAAGATTCAATAATGATACCAGGAGTCCAAATAATAGCAGACTACAGAAAAACCACTTTGCCAAACCTGCTATTGACTATGCCGCATATTGTCGCAATTATCCAGTGCTCCACTTTGACGAGTAGTACCAATTCATGTCGAACTTTTTCGCTCCTGTCTGCAGCCTTCGCCACCCTCTGCGAGGGGTACTGCTGATCGCATTCAGCGCACCCGCCTCGGCCGCTTATCCTCCGGGCGAACTCGAATTGTCATTGCAGATCGAACATAACGAAACCCGCTGGCAATATGCCGACGAAACCCTGACCAGCAAGAGCTCCATTCTGGGCATCCAGCTTCAGGAGACGCTGGCGCCGCGATTACGCGGCCGACTGCATGCCGGTTATCTGGATCTCAGTCAGCCGGACAATACGCTGGCCGCGGCACGGGTCACGACCGGCTACTATACCGGCATCGAGCTGGCTTTGTTGGTGCTGGATACGAGCCGGCTGAGGCTGGAATTGAGCAGCGGTTACCGCTATCAGAATACCGAAGGCCATACCGATAATACGGATATCAGCCTCGTCTGGCACGACACCTACGCGCAACTCGGAATGGCTCTGCCCCTTTCCGAACGCCTGGAACTGCAGGCGACAGGGGGCACCTCACGCACCAGCGGCGAACAACGGCTCAGCGGTGAGACTGACCAGCTGCTCACCTTCGACGAGAAGGAACAGCGCTATTATGCCGCCGGCCTGTCATACCGGGTGGATAGGACAGGCTATCTGAGTATCAGCTGGCTGGGCGGCAATCGCGACGGCTTTCGGCTCGGTTTTCATCGCGGTTTTTGAGCGCTCCGACGGGGTCATAAATACCCCCTTTGTGAGGACTATCACAACATAGCGCGCCAGATTGGTCTAAATTTTATACACCCCTAATGTTGCGCCCAAACAGGCCGTTAGCACGGGGGCAAATTCGCCACCCGGAAAACAATGACGCGATCATGGCCAGCAAAACCAAACTTGATAAACCCCTCCTCAAGGGCCTGGAACCACTGACCAACCTTGCCCATGACAAACTCGGCGAGCTGGTCAGCAAGGCAACCATCGAGGATCTGCCGGCCGGCCGGGTGCTGTTCCGCGAAGGCGAGAAAGACAACCGCACGCTTTATCTGATCAACGGTCAGGTCGAATTCCATCGCAACGGCGACAAAAAAGCCCGCGTCATCAAATCCAGGAATGCCGAGGCCCGCAAGCCGCTGGATAACCACCAGCCGCATACCGGCACCGCCCGGGCCAAAGGACCGATCACTGTCGTCAGTATCGATTCGGCACTGCTTGAAATCATTCTCAACGACACTCCGCTGGATGCCTACGAGTTCGAGGTCACCGAAATCTCGGACGAGGACACAACCGACTGGATGCTGCGCTTCCTGCAGTCCCGGGCTTTCCTCAAACTGCCGACCGAGAATATTCAGGCCATCCTGATGCGCATGGAGGAGCTGCCGGCAAAAAAAGGCGAGGTAATCCTGCGCCAGGGTGACAAGGACGACTATTACTACATTGTGCAAAGCGGCAGTTGCGCTGTCTCCCGACACCCCGCACCCAGGGCCGACGAGATTCCGCTGGCCACGCTGCACGAGGGTGACGGTTTTGGCGAAGAGGCCCTGATCACCAACGGCCGGCGCAACGCCAGCGTCACCATGCAGGAAGACGGCGTGCTGATGCGGCTGAAAAAAGAAGACTTCCTCACCTATCTCGCCGAGCCGTTGATCACCCGTTATTCCGAAAGCGACACCGCCGCCAAACTCGACAGCGGTGCCCTGCTGATCGATGTGCGCAGCCATGAGGAGTTCAATCATCAGCATGTGGACGGCTCGGTCAATATTCCCCTGTCGATGCTGCGCCCGAAACTCGAGGGGCTCAATCCCGAGCGCGAATATATCCTGGCCAGTGCCGACGGGACCCAGAGCGCCGCGGCCGCCTTCCTGCTCACCCAGCACGGCTTCCAGTGTGGCATCCTCGACGGCGGCCTGCAGGCCGCCAGTTTCCAGCTGACCGGGAGCAACAAGACGACGGGCGCCGCGGCCACCGCCGCCCCGGCCAGCAAGCGCACCGCCGCCGCGGAAAAAACCCGGCAGGCCGCCGAAGATCGGGCCCGCAAAATCAGCCAGGAGGCCGACACCGCCCGTCAGGAAGCCGAACAACTGGCGCAGAAAACCGCCAGCGCCGAGCAGGCCAAAAACCTGGCCGAACAGGAAATCCAGCGCCTCTCCGCCGAACGGCAGGACAAACAGACCGAGCAGGCCGCCCGCGAAAAAGCCGAGCAGGCCCGCCGCCAGGCTGAAGCCGAATTACGAAAAGTCCAGGCCGCCAAACAGGCCAATGAAGAGAAACAGCAGGCGCTGGATGAATCCCTGAAACGCGCCAAACAGATTGCCGCCGAAGCAAGCCAGGCGGCAGAACGCTCCCGCCAGCAGGCCGAAAAGGAGGCAGAAGCCATCCGGCGCAAGGCGCGCGAAGAAGCCGAACAACTCAAACAGGAGATGGAAGCGACCCGCCGCCGCTTCGAACAGCAGTCCAGTCAGGCGGAACAGGAAAAAGAGGCCCAGCGCCAGGCGGCCATCGAACAGGCCCGCAAGGAGGCTGAAAGCATCCGGCAACAGGCCCAGAGCGAGGCCGAACGGCTGCGCACCGAACTGGAAAGCGCCCGCCGGTCAGTCAATCAACGTGCGGCCAAAGTCGAACAAGCAGAGCGCCAGAAACAGGTCAGCCTGCTGGAACAGGCCCGCGCCCGGGCCATGGAACTGGCCGAGAAAACCACCCGCATCGCCGAACAGGAAGCCGAAGAGATCCGGCGTAAAGCGCTGGAAGAGGCCGAGCAGTTACGCCAGGAGATGGAACAGACCCGCCAGCAGGTGATGGAGCACGCCAGCCGCGCCCGGGAGGAAGCCAAACGCCAAACCGAGAGCAAACAAAGCGCCGAACAACAGGCCCGTCGCGACGCCGAGGCCCGCGCCAAACAGGCCGAACAACAGGCCCGTCGCGACGCCCAGGCCCGCGCCGAAGAAGAAGCCAGACAACAGGCTGCACGCCAGGAAACCGAAGCCCGGGCCAGGCAGGCCGCGGAGGAGCAAAACCGGCAGCGCGAACGCGAGGCACGCCGTCAGCAAGCGATTCGTAACGCCAAAATGCAACGCCAGGAGCATGCCCGGCGCATGGCCGAAGAGATCAAGGCGAAGCTGGAACAGGCAGAACAACAGCGTCAGAATGAAGAAGATCGCCAGCGAGGCGAGGGACTGTCCGTTGCCCGGGCCACCATCAAACGCGAGAACGGACGGGTCATCCTCGAAGGGGAAGAGGATATATTCATCTTCAAGGAGCCCTCCGTCACCCCGGAACAGATCGAGGCGGAACTGGCCAATGAGCGCCACTCGCGGGGCAATGCCTCCAAAAACGAACTCCCCTCCTTTGAAATAGAGGAGGCCGAAAAGCCGGTCTTCAAGCCGGTCAATACCCAGGCCGTGCGTGCCCGGCTCGCCGAACAACAGGCCAACCAGCAACAGCAGCGCAAGAAACGCCACACCTTCGCCCTGGCTGCCACCCTGTTGCTGGCCCTGGGCAGTGGCGGCGTCTACGTCTTCTTACATCCGGAACTGCTTAACGAGCACCTGATCGCCCGCTCCGAACCCGGCAAAAGTGCCACCACCAAGGCTTCTGTCGCCCCGATCAACAATCGGGAGGAGAAAAACAGCGACGAAGAAAAAGAACAAAACGGACAGAAACACGAAAACAATATGCAGGCCGGTCTGCGTGAACGTTTTGAGAATCTGCTGGAAGAATGGAAAGCGATCGTTTCGCCCTGAGGATCCGATCATCCGCGCGACACCATCCGTATCCCGGTTGCCCCACACCCTTTTCAGCTCAACAGATAGTACGCAGCCAACCAAACAGCCCCCGCCAACAGCATGAGTCCTCCCGCCAGCACCCGGGCAGTAAACACCGGGTCTTTCTCAATGGCGTACTCCTCGCGCAACCGGGAGACCTCCGGCGTCCCAACCTGACGCTTTAATGACTCCCAGCTCTGCCGGTAGGCGGGCGGGACCTCTCGAGTCCGGTTCTGTTCGGCCAACGCGTCCAATTCATCCATCGAGAGCAGTTTATCCGGCCGGCCCCTGGGGAATTCAACTCCCGGGGTAAAAACCACTCGCCCCTCAACCGGTGTCTGTGCAGCATAACTTTTTACCGCCAGGACTTCGCTTTGCAGTTGAGGTAACGGGTTCGGAAACTTGTAGGTACGCTTGCCCAGAACCTGGGTCCAGTTGTCGATACCGTCGGCGGCAAACACCACGCCCTGATAGCGATGCACCGGCAACACCAGCAACCCGTCCGGGGTCAGCAACAGGTTTTCCAGATACACCGCGCCATCAAGCCCGTCGGAAATCACCACCTGATGCAATACATCCGCCCCCACGGCGCGAATCTTTTTCTTCAAGCGTCGATCACGGAACCCGCGACGCAACGCGGGCCAGATGAGTAAAAAACCCGCAAGTATCAGCGCCAGAGCGAGGGCCCAGACGATCAGGAGTTCATTATCTTGCGTTAACAGACTTGTCAGCGTATCGATTTGCATATTTGCGCAGGTTTTGTTTGTATCTTCTATAATACGGAAAACAGGCGATTCATGCCATGCCACAAGTTCGACCTGCTCACAAAACCGGCATATACTGAACAACGGACCGGGATAAAACGGATTACGCCAATCACCCATGCATCACGACTACGAACAACAGCTGAAAGACGCCCAGCAAATCGTCAATGCCTACGGCAAGGTCCTGGCCCAACTGGACGGCACCAATTACGGTCATCCGCTGTCGCTGCTGCCCTGCGATCGGGACGAGATCAAAAGCGCGATTCAGCTGTTGCTGTGGGAGCTGGAAGGGGATGACCAGGATATCTGCAACAGCCTGGCGCAGAGTTATGTCTATCTGGCGCAGTTCATTCCTGACGACGAAGCAGCGATCATCGCCGCCGGGCAACGCACCTTATCCTCCAGTAATTTCGACGATGCGCACCTGGAAGAAGCGGACGAAGCGGCCCGGATCATCAACCGTATCAAGCTGGAAATGGAAGAGATGATTCTCGATGTGCGCAAATTCATGCACACCTGAAAACCCAGTGCTGAG
>JBKGZJ010000004.1:0-41999 GCA_046545635.1 Thiohalophilus sp.
TTTCTTTTCTCTACTGCCCTGGGAAGAGTCGGGTTGCCGGACACCGCGTTGCTCAGTCCGGCGTACCGACCCGGCACTCAGCACTCAGCACTCAGCACTCAGCACTATGATTTAAACCGTTTATCCCAGTTTTTGAAGCGCTTGCGACAGTAATTATCGAGCTCGGTGTAGTTCTGAAAATAAAATTCAAACCCCTCTTCGGCCGGGGCGTCGAATTCGCAGTAATCGTTGCTATAGTCCCGGCACACCTGCGGTCGGGTCTCATAAATGCCGCAATTGCCGTCACCCAACAAATGCGTGCAACGGGTGATCACCACCAGGAACCAGCCATCTTCGTCTTTATAAGCCTGGATATTCTCATGAGCCAGCTGCCAGAGCAGATGATCAAAATCATCCCTGGAGCGCGGGGCATCGATCTCCTGGGTGATGTAATTACAGCATTTGGTACCGGGGCAGAAGCTGCATTTGTTCTCGGGGGTCAGTTTGACCGGGATGGTTTGCTTGACGGGCATTGCGAATTACCATTAATTTTGTATTGAAACTACCATAAAAAGCCAATCATACTGACGCGATTATATTTTACATAGTTGTCGTGGGGATAGTCCCCAGGGAATGGCCTATGATACAAGAACAAACGCGGAATTTTCTCGATTATCTGAAAACCACCCGGATGTGGTCCAATCCGGACTTCAGCCAGGCAGTCGCTCGTCTGATCATATGGATATTCGCCTTCAGCCATATCGGCGCCGGCATCCATACCGGCTACTATCCGGACAACTATGAAGAATATTTTCTTTTCGCCGCGATTTTTCTGATCTATACCATCACGGTCCTGGTCAGTGTATTTATTTACCCCGATTCGAAAATCCGGCCCTACGTGACCATTCCGCTGGACATCTCCGCTATCAGCACCGCCATGATCATCACTGATGCCGGCCCGTTCAGTCCTTATTTCCTGTTCTACCCCTGGATTTATATCGGCTACGGGGTACGTTACGGACGCTGGGAACTGTTCGCGGCGACCGCGGCGAGCGTTGTCGCTTTCTTGCTAATCCTGTTCTATACCGACACCTGGTACTCCCATTATATCGACGCGATCGCCTATGTTATATTTCTCCTTGCTCTCCCTTTCTATCTCAATGTCATGATTAATCGCATCAAATCCGCCCGTTCCGAAGCGGACAAGGCCAACCGGGCCAAGAGCGAATTTCTCGCCACCATGAGTCATGAAATCCGCACGCCCATGAGCGGCATCATCGGTATGACCGAACTGCTGGATAAAACCGATCTTGGCAACAAACAGCGAGAGTATGTTACCAATTTAAAAGAAGCCTCCACCACCCTGCACTCGATCATCAATGATGTTCTCGATCTGTCAAAAATCGAGGCGGGAAAGTATGTTTTCCAGCAAACCTGTTTTGATCTGCAGGCCGTATGTCTCGGGGTCACCAATATCTTTGCGCCTCCCGCCGCCGAGAAAGGCATCGAAATAAACTGCCATATCGACAAATCGTTGCCGCGCAATTTTATCGGTGATCCCAATCGCCTGCGCCAGGTCCTGCTCAATCTAATCAGCAACGCCATAAAGTATACTGAAAAGGGCAACGTCACCATTCATGTTTCACAGCGCAACAGACAGGACGATATCTACCTGGTCCATTTCGAGGTCCGCGATACCGGTATCGGGATCGAAAAGAACAAACTGACATATATTTTCAACCCTTTTTATCAATGCCACGACGATCATCCGGCGCAAAAGTCCGGCACCGGCCTGGGCACGACCATTTCCTTTAACCTGGTCCATGCCATGGGCGGGAGAATGGGCGTCGACAGCACCCCCGGTGAGGGCACCTGTTTCTGGTTTGGCCTGCCGCTGCCCGCAGCGGATAACCAAAAGCGCTCCCCGACCGGTGAACAGGCCGCGAAAGGCATCGCCACGGAAAAAACCGCTCTGCTTGTCCTGCTGGCCGAGGATAGTGAAATCAATGCCAAAGTCATCACAACCTTCCTGCGCATGGACGGACATGAGGTCACCCATGTCACCGATGGTGATCAGGCACTGCAAATGCTGATACAAAACCGCTATGACCTGGTGTTGATGGATATGCGCATGCCGGCGCTCAACGGCATCGAGGTAAGCCGCGCCTGGCGCATGCGGGAACCGGTGGAACAACATGTGCCCATAATCGCCCTGACCGCCAATGCCACCACGGAGGATCGCAGCAACTGTCTGGCCGCCGGTATGGATCACTTCCTGGCCAAGCCGGTCAGTCATGATACGCTGCAGGCGGTGATCAATTCTTTTTTCGCGAATGCGCCGGATAACAGAGATGAACGACGACGCTCCACACAATGAAAACCGGCAGTTACGGCGCAAGCTCAAGGCCTGCGAAGCCAACGCCGGCCGTAACGCGCAGAAGCTTCGGCGCTTTCAAAATCATAAACTACGTATCATTGGCGTGGAGGCGCCACACGATCTTCTCACCGCCGTTTTCAGTGACAGGGTATTCAGGAATCGAACTGCCTGAGCAGGGGGGCCTCAAGCCGCTGAAAATCCCGCGGCGCCACATATTGCAAAAGCTCCTTGCCTTCCTCATCCAACAGCAAGTCCAGCCCTTTCTGCGGATATAAAAAATGCCGTTTCTCATCACTGATACGGATAATCTCATCGGCTGTCCCGAATCGTTGGTGAACCATATCTTCATCCAGATTCACATACGGAATGTAGCCGAGTCCGCTGATTGTCATTTCGTAGAGTAATTCACGATCGGCCGATGAGGGTCGGTAGCGCCGGGCGCCGCTGTCCATCGTGCGGCTATTGCCTGCGCGCTCCTTCAGAGCCTGTAATTGCGCCTCATCCGCATCGAGAGTCAGAATATACTTGCCGCTGATACCACCGAGCGTCACTTCGTTGAAGTAGATCTCCAGCGACATACTGCCATCAGGGTTTTCGAACAGGCCCTCATCATGACGCGAACCAAGAATATCGCGGGCCTCCGCCAGGGTGGTGCGGTTGAACTCGATACCGAAGACCCGGCTTCCGCCGTTGGGCAACAACTCGATTTGCCAGGGATAAATCTGTTCTGTCGGCGCTGACTGTTGTTCACAAGCTGACAACAGCAACGCTATGGCTACCACCATTAACAATCTTGACATTGCGTCTCACCAGAAAATTGTATCGCGGCACAGCCGCTCCTACTCGGGGTTGGGCGGCACCTGCAGCCAGAAAGTCACCGGCCCGTCATTGACCAGGCTGACCTGCATATCGGCACCGAAACGTCCGCTGGCAACCGGCCGATGACGTTGCCCGGCCTGCGCCAGCAACAGTCCGAACAGCCGCTCGCCCTCGGCGGGCGGCGCCGCGTGACTGAAACCCGGGCGCATCCCCTTGCGGGTGTCCGCCGCCAGCGTAAATTGCGGTACCAGCAACAGACCTCCACCGGTGTCGCGCAAACCCAGATTCATTTTACCTTCGGCATCGGCAAATACCCGATAACCCAGCAGCCGTTCCAGCAGACGTGTCACCCGGGATTCGTCATCGCCCTGTTCGACCCCGATCAGCGCCAGCAGGCCCGGACCGATCTCGCCGACGATCGTTTGCGAAACCGTGACACTGGCCCGGCTGACACGCTGGATCAGGGCGATCATGCCCGACCGAATTCGTTGGCCATGCGCCGGGTGGCCCGGATCAGGGCATCCACCGTGCCCGGTTCCGTCGCCGAATGGCCGGCATCGGGAATGATGGACAACTCCGCCCGTGGCCAGGCCCTGTGCAGTTGCCAGGCATTTTCGAGCGGACAGATCATGTCGTAACGGCCCTGCACGATGTAACCGGGAATCTGCGCGAGCCGGGGCGCCCCATCGAGGATCTGGTTGTCGTCCAGAAAGGCATTGTGGATGAAATAATGCGCCTCGATGCGGGCCAGGCTGAGCGCGGTATGCGTATCACCAAAGTGATTCAGCACCCCTTTGCTGGGTCGCAGCGTGGCGGCGCGTCCCTCCCACAACGACCAGGCCTTGGCGGCCGTCAGACGGGCGATCTCGTCATCGCCAATCAGGCGCTGGTAATAGGCCTGCAGCATGTCATCACGCTCCTCGGGCGGGATCGGCCGCAGATACTCCTCCCAGTAGTCCGGAAAGATACGATGCGCGCCGTGCTGGTAAAACCACTGGATCTCTTCCGGCCGGCACAAAAAGATGCCCCGCAGGATCAGTCCCAGAACCCGCTCGGGATGGGTTTCGGCATACACCAGTGACAGGGTGGAGCCCCAGGATCCGCCGAACAGCACCCACTGCTCGATGCCCAGATACTCGCGCAGTGCCTCCATATCCGCCAGCAGTGCCGCGGTGGTGTTGTTCTCCAGCGAGGCGTGCGGGGTGGACTGCCCCGCCCCGCGCTGGTCGAAGAGGATGATACGGTACTTTTCGGGATCGAAGAACTGGCGATGATAGGGCTCACAACCGGCACCCGGCCCGCCATGGACGAACAGCACCGGAATCCCTTCGGGGCTGCCGCACTCCTCCACATGCAGGATGTGCGGCGCCTCGACGGCGAAGCTGTGGGTCACATAGGGCTTGATCGCCGGATACAGGGTCTCCACTCGGCTGTCCTAGTCCTTCACCGGTTCACCCCGATATCCCATGGCGGCGGCAATGCCGGCCAGTGCCAGACCGATCAGGATCAAAAACGGGCCAATGCCGGTATTCAGGATCGCGTTGGCCCAGCCCAGACCGAAGACCGTGCCCAGATAGAGCATGCCCGAATGCAGCAGCGCACCGGCAATGAAGATCCAGCTGATCACCTGCTTGAAGATGACATTGACCGCCAGAAAGCCGAGCACCACGCCGATCGCGATATTGAGCAACGATTCGAGGTTGCCGTGGGCGTGCGGCCCGCCTTTGATGCCGTCGATTTCGCTTTCCATATTAAGCAGCTTGTTGAGCGACAGAATGCCGGCAGTATTGGATTTGGCGATCTGCTCGCCGCTCATCGGCTCGAGATCTTCCTCGAAATCATCGGTCTGCATCTGCTGCAGACGGCCGACAGTGGACTGCTTGTCCTGGACCGCCGCGCCATAGGCATCATACTGGTCGACCATGACCAGGCCCAATGCCGCGGTAAAGACCAGATAAATAAAACCGAAAACGATATTCTTTTTACCAACCATGACCGCCTCCTTGTGCTGCCTGCTTTTTATTGATGGGGAACCATCATAAAGCCTTTATGCAGAACACGCCAAGGCGCGGACCCGCCTTTTGCCAGCCTGGGCGGGCCCGGGATCGGCGTCAGCTGGCGCGGGCCGCCTTCTTGCGCTCGTGCTCCTTGAGGAATCTCTTGCGCAGGCGGATATGATTGGGGGTCACTTCCACCAGTTCGTCGTCGTCGATGAACTCCAGCGCCTGCTCCAGGGTGAGCTTGATCGGCGGGGTGAGCACGAGATTCTCGTCCGTGCCGGCGGCCCGGACATTGGTCAGCTGCTTGGCCTTGAGCGGGTTGACCACCAGATCGTTGTCGCGCGAATGGATGCCGATGATCATGCCCTCGTACACCTCCGTGCCGTGACCGATGAACATCCGCCCGCGCTCCTGCAGGTTATACAGGGCGTAGGCGAGCGCCTTGCCGTTGGCGTTGGCAATCAGCACGCCGTTGTTGCGCTGGCCGAAATCGCCGCTGCGCAGCGGGCCGTAGTGATCGAACACGCTGTAGAGCAGGCCGGTGCCCTGGGTGGCGGTCAAAAACTCGGTGCGAAAACCGATCAGCCCGCGCGAGGGAATCATAAAATCGAGCCGCACCCGGCCCTTGCCGTCGGGCGCCATGCTGGTCAGCTCGGCACCGCGCTGGCCGAGTTTTTCCATCACTCCGCCCTGATGCTGCTCTTCCACATCCACGGTCAGCTGCTCGTAAGGCTCCTGCCGCTGACCGTCCACCTCGCGATAGATGACCTCGGGACGGGAAACGCCCAGTTCATACCCTTCGCGGCGCATGTTCTCAATCAGGATCGACAGGTGCAGCTCGCCGCGCCCCGAGACCCGGAACTTGTCCGGATCCGCGGTCGGCTCGACGCGCAGGGCGACATTATGGATCAGTTCCCGCTCCAGGCGCTCCTGGAGCTGGCGCGAGGTGACAAACTTGCCGTCCTGGCCGGCAAAGGGGGAGTTGTTGACCACGAACATCACGCTCACGGTCGGCTCATCCACCAGCAGAGCCGGCAGGGCCTCGACGTTGGCCGGATCGCACAGGGTGTCGGAGATATTGAGCCCGTCGATCCCGGTAATGGCGACGATGTCCCCGGCCTCGGCTTCCGGCACCTCGTGACGTTCCAGGCCCAGAAAGCCCAGCACCTGCTGGACCCGGCCGTTACGCCGCTTGCCGTGGCGATCCACGATGGTCACGCTGGTGTTGGTGCGCAGCTTGCCGCGGGTGATGCGGCCGATGCCGATGACCCCCACATAGCTGTTGTAATCGAGCTGGCTGATCTGCATCTGCAGCGGGGCGTCGGGGTCCACATCGGGATAATTGACCCGATCGACAATGGCCTGAAACAGCGGGGTCATATCGCCGTCGCGCACGTCGGACTCCAGACCGGCATAGCCGTTCAGGGCCGAGGCGTAGACCACCGGGAAATCGAGCTGCTCGTCGGAGGCGCCCAGGCGATCGAACAGATCGAAGGTCTGATCCAGCACCCAGTCGGGCCGGGCGCCGGGGCGGTCGATCTTGTTGATCACCACGATCGGCTTGAGACCGCGGGCCAGGGCCTTCTCGGTGACGAAACGGGTCTGGGGCATGGGGCCGTCCACCGCGTCCACCAGCAGCAGTACCGAGTCGACCATCGACAGCACCCGTTCCACCTCGCCGCCGAAATCGGCATGGCCGGGGGTGTCGACGATATTGATCCGGTAATCCCCCCACTTGATGGCGGTGTTCTTGGCCAGGATGGTGATGCCGCGCTCTTTTTCCAGATCATTGGAGTCCATGATCCGCTCCTGCACCTCCCCGCGGCTCTCCAGCGTCCCGGACTGGGCCAGCAGCTTGTCCACCAGGGTCGTCTTGCCATGGTCAACGTGGGCAATAATGGCGATGTTGCGCAGATTCTCGATCACAAAGGTTCTCCAACGGGGCCGCGGGGGCGGCAAAAGGGGCGCATTATACTCGAACTGGCGGAAAAACAGGCAGGATATTTCAGGCTCGAAGACGATCAGGTCACGCCCCGGAAATACCGCTGCGGCAGGACGGTGAACAAAGCCAGCGGACACACCTAAGTTACTGAATATACAGATAATATTCGACGAATCCGCGACTCACCTTCACCGAGTCTGGTGATATTGGTGGCGCCGCCGGCAGCGTGAGAGCGGGAGCCCGCTCAGCCGGCGGCCGAGCCCTGCTCTTCGGGGGGTATCTGCTCCAGCCGATAGCCCTGATGGTAGATGGAGCTCAGCCGCCAGCCCCGCTCGGGAAACAGCTCGAGTTTTTTACGTATGCGGCTCACGTGGGTATCCACGGTGCGGGTATTCAGGCTGGCATCATAGCCCCAGACCGAGGAGAGGATATAGTCACGCGACAGCAGCCGGCCGACGTTCTGGAACAGCAACGTCACCAGCTTGAACTCTTTTTCGGTCAGCTTGATCGGCGCACCGTCGCGGGTGATCAGGCGGGATTCCTGATCGACCCTGAACTCGCTCAGCGTGAAGATATCCTGCGCACCGGGCTTGTGCGAGCGGCGGGTCACCGCGTTGATTCTCGCCAACAGCAGCGGCCGGTGTATCGGCTTGACCAGATAATCATCCGCGCCCTGGTTGAGCATCCTGACCATATCTTCTTCGGAATCGCGGGCAGTGACAAATACGATGGGAGTATCCCATTCCGCCTGATGCTTCAGTCGCGAGAGAATTTGCTCTCCGGAGAACCTGGGTAACAGCCAGTCCAGCAGGACCACATCGAAGCTCTTGTGGCTGGCCTCGCGAATGAACTCCAGGCCTTCCCGATAACAGGAGCAGTCATGGCCGGCTTCCTCCAGCCACAGGACAAGTAGTTCCAGCATTGCCGGATCATCTTCCACCAGCGCTATGTGCACAGTTCCCCCCACCCCTGAAAGACGGCAATCCGTCCCGTAAATACCTCGATCCTGTTTTCATCGCGGTCGATGGCCGGCCCGATGAATTCACCCAACAATTTTTAGGTATATAACAGATTTGATTTGCGGCTGCCAATGGTTAGTTTATATCCCGACCAATTCCCCTGCTGACCCGCCGGAACAGCAGCTATCCGACGGGCCCGTATTACCCGCTCCCTCAGACGGGATTTGCCACTACCATTGTCCACCTGGCAGGTTAGAATGGCCTCTTCGGCGCTGGCGAGACATCGGTTATGTCAAAACGCTTCTCCGCCTCCCATACGGGTTATCTCCATCAGTTTTTGTAAGTGATGACCGGTCTGGCTTTGATCTATATCAGATTTATCACCCCGACAGCTTGCCGGCAATGCTATGATCAACCTGCTTCCGGGAGCTGCCTGGAATTATTAATCTGACCGCGTTCTGCCCGCTCTGTTTAGTCCGGCCAACATCAGCACAAGGAAGGATAGAAACAACCTGTCATGAATATGGGCAGAAAATTACTTCTCGGCTTTATCGGCATCTCCCTGCTTGGTATCACCCTGTTTGGTTATATCACTTACCAGACTGCGCACCAAACCCGGATTGACGAGTTGACAAAGTCCACCGAGGATAATGCCGCGCAACTGGCCACACTTCTCGAAGGGAGCAAAGCAGACAGAGCCCGGGAACTATTGCAAAACCTTCGGACCCGCCAAAAAACTCTCGCCTATAACCTTTTTATCGTCGATCAGCAGCAGGCCATAATTTTCAACACCCTGCCAAAAGAGATGCCGGCAAGGCTGATCCGGTCATTACTGAACAGCAGCGACAATACCGATCGAACCGAGCTCGGGGATAACTACCTTCTGTGGTCAAGACAACCGATCCCGGACAGCGAACTTACTCTCTATGTATTACGCCAGGTACAAAAAGGCGGTTTCATCCCGTTTTTAAAAAGTGCCGGAATTCCGCTTGCTATCGCCAGTCTGATTTTGTTGTGGCTGGCTTTCTGGAGCGCGATGATCCTGGGTTCACTATATCAGCGTCTCGACCAACAGCGTCGTGAGCTGGAATACCAGACCTTACACGACAGCCTGACCGGCCTGCCCAATCGCACCGCACTGGTCGATCAGGCCGAATTACGCTTGCAGCGTCCTCTCGCCAGAGGTGAATGTATCGCTCTGCTGATTATTGATATCAAACGCCTCAAGGAGATCAATGATACGCTCGGCCATTATGCCGGCGATGCCCTGCTTTGCCTGATTGCGGAACGGTTACAGGGTGTGATTCGTGAGAATGATATTCTTGCGCGTATTGTCAGCAATGAGTTCGCCATCCTGCTTGACGGGGTATCGGAGGAGTCGGTTCTTGCCGCGACAACCCGGATACAGGAGGCACTGAGCGAAGGTTACGAAATCGAGGGCCATGAGTTCTATCTGGGGGCAAGCATTGGCGTCGCCTTTTACCCCGAACATGCCCTGGACGCCATCAATCTGATTCGACATGGCGAAATGGCCATGTACGCGGCCAAACGTATCGGCACCGATATCACTATCTATGATGAAACACACAAGACCAGCACACTTGAACAACTCAAGCTGGTCAGTGATTTGCGCACTGACCTGGAGAACAAAAATATCAAGTTGTATTTCCAGCCCAAGGTCAATCTTGATAATGGCCAGACTGTCAGTCTGGAGGCCCTGGCACGCTGGGAACATCCGGATCATGGCTATATAGCCACCAGCCGTTTTATTCATATTGCCGAAAATACCGGCCTGATCAATCAACTGACCTACTGGGTCATGGAACAGGCACTCAAATGCACCCGGCAGTTGCAGGATCAGGGAAAGTCACTGAATATCGCAATTAACCTGTCGATGTGGAATCTTCAGGATCTGGAACTCGTCGACTATCTGCAGGGCCTGATTGACAAGTACAGTGTCGAACCTTCCCGCATCACGCTTGAAATTACCGAAACAGCCATGATGGTCAATCAAAAACGGGCACTGCACACCCTGCACCGCTTGCACGAACTCGGCATCATTTTGTCGATTGACGACTTCGGAACCGGCTACTCCTCGATGACCTACCTCAAGCAGTTGCCGCTTGGCGAGGTAAAGATCGATAAGAGCTTTATCAAGTCTATACACCAGAAGCCCAATGACTCTTCCATGGTGCGGGCCATCATCGACCTGGCCCACGATCTCCGGCTCACGGTGGTGGGCGAGGGCGTGGAAAACCGGCAGATCGCCGAAATATTACGGGAGCTCGGCTGCGATCAGGGACAGGGAAGTTATTACGCCGGCGCCATGCCGTTTGACGAACTGCTCGGATGGCTGGGGAAACAGAGTGCTGAGTGCTGAGTGCTGGGTACTGAGTACTGAGTACTGAGTATCGGGTGTTCAGGCGGCTTTATGCTTGCGCCGCCGGCGCACAGCATTGGCCAGTTGCCTGAGCAGTTCCTCGCTCTCCTCCCAGCCGATGCAGGCATCGGTGATACTCTGCCCGTAGACCAGCGAGTCATTGTCCTCGACATCCTGACGACCGGCGACCAGATGGCTTTCGATCATGGCACCCATGATACGCCGATCCCCGTCGGCGATTTGCGCGGCCACGTCCTGACCGACATCCACCTGACGCATGTACTGTTTCTGGCTGTTGGCGTGACTGAAGTCGATCATTACCTTTTCTTCCAGCCCGGCCTCGTGCAATTCCCGGCAGGCAGTGTCGATACTGGCTGCATCGTAATTGGGCTGTTTGCCGCCACGCAGAATAATATGGCAATCCTCGTTGCCGGTGGTGGCGAAAATGGCCGAATGACCCGCCTTGGTCAGAGAGAGGAAATTGTGCGGCTGACTGGCGGCGCGGATCGCATCAATGGCGATCTTGAGCGTACCGTCAGTGCCGTTCTTGAAACCGACCGGACAGGAGAGGCCGGAAGCCAGTTCGCGATGCACCTGGCTTTCGGTGGTGCGCGCACCGATGGCGCCCCAGCTGACCAGATCGGCAATATACTGCGGCGTAATCAGATCCAGAAACTCGGTACCGGCCGGCACCCCCAGGTTGTTCACATCCAGCAGCAACTTGCGCGCCAGATGCAGTCCCTTGTTGATATTAAAACTCTCGTCCAGATCCGGATCGTTAATCAGGCCCTTCCAGCCGACGGTGGTGCGCGGCTTTTCGAAATAGACCCGCATGACGATCAGCAGATCCTCGCCCAGCTCCTCGCGCATTGCCTTCAGGCGCCCGGCGTACTCCACCGCCGCCTGCGGATCGTGGACCGAGCAGGGGCCGATAATGACCAGAATACGGTCGTCGCGGCCGCGCAGAATATTATGGATCGCCGTGCGGGTCTCGAAGATGATTTTCGAGGCGGCATCGGTCATCGGACAGTCGCCGTGCAGCTGCACCGGCGGGATGACCTCCTTGAGCGCGGTAATCCGCAAATCGTCGGTTTTGTATTTCATATTCATAACTGCCAATTCTAACGTAATCGGAGCAAAAAATGTTCATCTCCTCCGCCGAACCGGCGGAACATTGCTGACCTGTGCGGCTCCTGAAGGTCCGGGTCGGAAGAGCCGGCGAACACACCGGGGGCGCCGAAGGCACCGAATCAGAATGCGCCTGGCTAACGACCGACATGTCACTTTCGGTGTTTTCGGTGATCCCCTTCCAGCCCCCCGGGCTACTCGGCGCCCAGGTGACGGCGCATGAACCCGGCGGCACGCTGGACAGCATCCTTCGCGGCCAGATCATCGGCGAAGGTCCGCACATGCTCGGGACGAAAATCAAAACCGCGGCCGACTCCCGGATAAACAATCAGGTCGGCCGGCTTGCCGGCTTCCTGCAGGGATTCAATGCTGCTTTCGATAACCCGCCGGCGCTGATACTGCTCCTCCTCGCCGATGAAGACCAGCACGGGAATCTCCAGCTGCTCGACTTCCCCGGCAAACCCGTAGACCTGCAGCGGCTCCGGCGCGTTGGGATCCTGCAGATGCGGATAATAGGAAACATAACAGGCCACGTCCGACGTCTGACGCCCGAATGTGGTGGCGACCTTCAGCGTGTAATACCCGCCCCGGGTATGGGAATAAAGACAGATCCGGTCACCGCTGATGTCCTCGCGCGACAGCAGGGCGTCGACACCGCGATTGACGTCCTTTTCCAGGTCATAATCGTGTTCAACCGGATGGGTACCGATAAAATGGGCCTGATAAATATCCGGCGCCAGCACCACAAAACCCCGGGCCGCCAGACGCCGGACGTGACGCCGGACCAGATCATCCAGTCCGCGCCGACCGTGCTGGAACAACACCGCCGGAAACTTGCCGGCCTGTTTCGGTCGCGCCAGCATAGCGGGAATGGTTACCCCGTCGCTTTCGTAGCTGTGCTTTTCAACCGCCACCTCGTAATTGCGCGGCGCCTCGATCACGCCCTCGTTCCACCAGGAGTCACTCCACCACAGTTCCCTGTCGATCTGCGGCTCCTCGTGCGCCACGGCCATCTGCATGAGGGCCATCAGCACCAGGCCTGTTACATAATGCATGACAACCTCTCCACGTCTCAATTCTATTCCCGTAAAGCGGGCGATCTTAGCTCGCCGGCTAGCGAAGGTAAACAATTCTTATGTTCTGGAAAGATCTTAACGCAGAGGCGTTTATGCCCGTTGTTTGGGTGCAAAGGCGCAGAGAATGCAAAGAAAATAACAAACTATTTCAAAAATCTTTATATAAACTTGAGAGTGTTCGGAAGATGTTTCCCGCTGCCAGTTTTATTGTGTGACAGCTAATTTTGCTCTTCAATCCTGCAGCCAGAATAAAAACTCTGCGTTCCTCTGCGACTTTGCGCCTCTGCGTTGGGTTTAAATATCAGAAAAAAGCACGACAGTTCATTTAAGATCGAAGCGGTTGCGACGCTGCACGAGTTCGTCGTTTTTCTCCAGCTCATCCAGATAGCTCGAAAAATCCGGCGGGGCAACATCCCCGGCGCGGATTTTTTTCTGCAGTCTTTCGGCATGCTTGATCACCGGCTTGTAGATTTTCATCACCCGGACATTGGAAAGCCATTTGAGCGCCTCCAATGCATCAGGATGCGAAGTGGTCGCCAGCTTGTGGAACAGTCGCATGACATTGCGCGAGTTCACATCGATGCCGCCCATATGGCCGTAGGAATGTTCCTGCGGGGGAAATATGGGTGCAATGATACGCAGTAGCCGGGCATCCATCATCGGGGTGAATTCAACACCGGTATCCGCATCGGTCGCGCCGACGCGCATCATGAAATCGAGCAGCGGCAGAACCTTCTGTTTTTCCCGGCCGATAAAATTGGCCAGATGCTGTGCAAACTCCTCCGGGGAAAGTAAAAACGCAATCGCCAGCCAGTAAAGACGCCGGGTTTCATCCTGGAGACCTTCCTCTTCATTGATGAGATCACGGGCCGCCTGCAAAAGCTTGTCGTGTTCCACATCGCGCAGGGCCACGAACACCAGTTCCTTGAAGGTCTTCAGTTTGCAATTCTTCCAGTGAATGAGTACCGGCAGCAGCACTTCCCGGTTCAGATCGGCATATTCTGAATCGGCGATAATCATCCGCAACCCGGGCAGCATCTGGGCATTATTGTTGATCAATCCCTGCCAGAAACCATTAAGCGCGGGCGCCGAGATAGAAATGTCAGTCAGAAGCCAGTTAAACCATTCATCCTGGTGATCAGTATGATTGGCGAAGTGAAAGCAGATCGCCGATTGCAAAACGGATTGCGGGAGTTGTTCGACCTTTTCAGGCCTGGTTTGAATCAGCCTGTCGAGACCGGCCAATACCACGTAACCGAAGGGCGAGCTCTCGTTTTTGCCCAGCTGATCACCGATTTGATAGGGGGCAGGGATGTCGTCGCGTCCCAGCGCAGAGACAAAGCCTGATAACACGGCCTCGCTGACTTTCTGATTGGCCAGCATCGCCACCTTGTCCGCCGGCGCGATCCCGTCCTCGATCTCGTAAAACATACCAAGATAGGCACGCGCGAAGGGCTCCAGAATCTGCAAATCCTCGCCGTTGCGCAAACTGTCGAGTTGGCCAAGCAAGCGCTCATCATTCTCTTTACGCGCCTGGGCGAAGGTATTGTCGGAATCACTCATAAGAACTGCCGGTTTATGGGGAGATAATCAACTCAAGCCAGACTCTATTATAGATACAGCCGGCCACACATGACAGCCCTCAGGCGGAAAGCGGAAAAGGCCCTCGCTCAATCAGGGTGATAAATTCATCAATCCGCACCGGCTTGCTGAATAAAAAGCCCTGACCGCTGTGCGCGCCATAATTTCGTAAAAACTCGAGTTGGCCGTGATTTTCAACCCCCATCCGCCTCAGTGCCTGCAATACCTCGATGGTATGGCTGTCTTCACTCAGCAACAGCGATTCGGTAATTTCGATCTTCAGGCGAGCCGGTTCGGCTTTGTATTCCTGAAGTATGCCGGTCAATTGCCAAACAAATTCCTGACGCCGGATCTGACGCGAGGAAATATTGACGGCGATGCGTTCATTAACAAAACCGTTTTTATCCAGAGTATGTAAATCACGACAAACCTGACGCAGAACCCACTCGCCGATCTTTTGAAATTATCCAGATCGATAAACAACACCGCCGTATGCCTGTTAAAACGCCGGGCATGGCCAATGGCCTGCTCCAGTCTGTCGGCCGCCAGCATCCGGTTGGGAAAGTCGGTTAACGGATCATAATGGGCGTTATGAATCAGCTTTTGTTCCGTCTGTTTCTTTTCAGTAACATCATGCAGCACATGCACCATTCCCTTGATGTCCTGCTGATACTCAAACGGCGTCAGGGTAACGTCGTAATACCTGCCGTTTTCAGGAAATGCGAGCTCGACATTTTTTATTGTCCGTGCCGATTTAATACTGTTACAGACAACACAGAGGGCTTTTTCCATATCACGGGGATGGAACACTTCGTGACAATCTTTCTCCAGCAGGTCCTCGCGTGAGAGTCCCGCAAGATCTTCCGCCGCCTTGTTCACCTGGGTAATACGCCCGGCATTGTCCACCACGATGGTCGGATCGGGCACCGCGTCATACGTGCTGGAAGCCCGGGTCAGTATCTGATAAGGCTCGCTAAGACTGGTATGCACCACTGCCAGGAAAATCAGCCAGTAGGAAAGCAGCTTGATGATATGCCCGCTGAATATCGGCAGACTATAGACATCGATATAAAGCGTGAAACTCAACTCGGCCGCCGCCGAGCAGTGTAACGGCAGATATCGACCGTTCTGAAGTATTTTTCAGCGGGGAAAGGGCAGGCGACTTGTTGGCAGCAATATTCGAATACGCCTGGCCCGCGGGGAAGCGGGCCCGGCTTCAGATCGCCGGTCTTCAGACCGCGCGGGGCAGGGCCACCTGCTGGCCGCTGGAGGCCCAGGCGATCATCCCGCCACGCAGATTGTACACACGCTCAAACCCCTGCTGCTGCAAATACATGCAGACCTGGCCCGAGCGGGCGCCGCTGTGACAGACCACCACCAGATCCTTGTTCCTGTCCAGTTCGTTGAGCCGCACCGGAACGGTTGCCATGGGCATGGGATCGGCTCCCGGCACGGTTCCACGGCTGATCTCGTTCATTTCGCGAACGTCGATCACGCGAAAACCTTCCGCCTTGTTGTCATACCATTCGGCCAGCTCGGGGGCATCGATTTCCTTGATGTTCCAGTACATACGATTCTCCGCTTTGAACGTGTAGCGACAGTATATTAGCGATTACTAATATTTCAACCCCGAAATTCCCGCAATGTGACCCGTTGCGGCCCTCGCACACTCCTGCCGCCCGCGCCGATCCTCGTGTACTATGGGCCGGCTGGACCCGCAACCACCAACATTCTGAGCACGCCATGCCACCCACCGTCGATCCCGACCCTGCGCCCCTGGCCGCAGCCATCGAAGCGCTGCAACAACAGGCCCGCCGCGCCGGACAGCGGGCCCTGGTGGTGGCCGCCGGCAACCCCGCCTGGGGCCGGGCCCTGGCCAGCGCGTTGTGGCATAGCGATACCAGCCGGTTATGGCTCACCAACGCCCCCGAAACCCCCGAACAGACAGCCATGATCAAGGCCGATCAGCTGCTCGGCCAGGAGCGCCAGCTGCTGATTTTTGACCTGCACGCCGGTATCGAGGCCGACGCCTTTGGCGCGGCCAGCGGCACCCTGGCCGGCGGCGGACTGTTACTGATGCTCACGCCAGCGCTGGCCGACTGGCCCGCCCGGCCGACGGCCAACCCCTTTGCCGCCGCCCCCTCGCGTTTTATTCGCCATCTGGTGACGGCGATCGAAGAGGATCCGGCGCTGATGCTGCTGCAGGAACCGGATCAGATCCGGGCCAGTCACCATCCCTATCGGCCCGCCGACGCTCGTCAGACGCAGGGGCCCTGCCGCAGCGCGGATCAGCAACGGGCGGTGGCGGCGCTGATCGCGCTGGGCACCCGCGACGAAGCGCGGCCGCTGGTCATCACCTCGGACCGCGGCCGGGGCAAATCGGCCGCGCTGGGCATCGCCGCGGCCCGCTTGCTCGAACAACATCCCGGGTTTCGGATCGCGGTCTGCGCCCCGCGCCCCCAGGCCAGTGCCACGCTGTTCGAGCGGGCCGCCGGGCTGCTCCCCGGGGCCGAGTGCGGCCGCAACCGTCTCGAGTATGCCGGCGGGGTTTTGCAGTTCATGGCCGCCGACGCCCTGCTGGCACAGCTGCCGCCGCTCGATCTGTTGCTGATTGACGAGGCCGCCGCGTTGCCGTTGCCGGTGCTTGAGCAGTTACTGCGGCGCTATCCACGGCTGGCCTTCGCCACCACGGTGCACGGCTATGAGGGAACCGGGCGCGGCTTTACCCTGCGCTTCGGGCCCACGCTCGATCACCTTGCCCCGGGCTGGGAGGCATTGCGGCTGCACGAGCCGATCCGCTGGCGGGCCGGCGGCGCCCAGGGGGCCGATCCCCTGGAGCAGTTTGTGTTTCGCGCCCTGCTGCTGGATGCCGAAGCCGCCCCTCCTGCCGAAACGAACCTGGTAACGCCGCACAACTGCGCGTTTGTCGAGCTGGATCGGGATGCGCTGATCCGTTCGCCGGCACGACTGCGGCAGCTGTTCGGCCTGCTGGTCCTGGCCCATTACCGGACGCGACCGGCGGATCTGCAACGGTTGCTGGATGCCCCCGGGATACGCCTGTTCGCCCTGGACTATGACGGGCAGCCGGTCGCGGTCGCGGTACTGGTCAACGAAGGCGGCTTTGATGCACCCACCGCCGAGGCGATCTACCGGGGCCGGCGCCGCCCGCCGGGCCATCTGCTGGCCCAGAGTCTGGCTTTTCATGCCGGGGTACCCGATGCCGCCCGTTATCGCTATGCCCGCATCATGCGCATCGGCGTGCATCCGGCCCTGCAGCGTCGTGGTCTGGGCAGTACTCTGCTGCAGGGGATCATCGCGCAGCTTGAGGCCGAGGCGGAGCTCGACGCCGTCGGCGCCAGTTTCAGCGCCGGCGCCGAGCTGATGCCATTCTGGCAACGGGCCGAACTGATACCGGTGCGCCTCGGTCTGACCCGCGAACACACCAGCGGCCGTCATTCGGCGCTGGTGCTCAGGCCCCTCAGTCCCGCCGGGCAGACGGTGTTCGCGCGTGCCCGGGAGCGTTTCGTGCAGCACTGGGCAAGCCTGCGGGCCGGTCCCCTGCGGGATCTGGATCCGGCCCTGGCGGCCCGGCTGCTGCCATCAAACCCGGTCCAGCCGCAGCCGACATTGACCCGGGCCGATCGCGAGGACATCGACTCCTTTGTCCACGGCCTGCGCGGTTACGAGGTCTGTGCCTGGCCCCTCGAAAAGCTGGTCACCCGGCTGTTCGCCCGGCCTGAGTGCGCCGCCCGGCTTGATCCGGCTGATCGGCAACTGCTGACCCGGCGAATCGTGGACAAATGCGACTGGCCGACACTCTGTGACGAGTTTAAGCTGAAGGGACAAAAAACCGCCCGGCGATGCTTGCGCGAAGCCGTACACAGGGCCTGGCAATTATGGGAACAGGAGAGGTCATGGATCAGCAAGAAGAAATTATGCAAATGATCAACCTGCTGGCCGGCGCCGCCCAGGCCGGCGCGCAGGGAGTACTGGCCCAGGCCGCCCTGAATCTGATGCAGGCCTCCGAAGCGGTGGTCAAGGCCCGCAAGCTGCAGATGAGCGACGAGTTCCAGCAGGCGGCGATGGATCAGCTGCTGGCCGCGCGCCAGGCTCTGTTTCAGGCCCTGGAGTTGCCCGACGCCATGAGCGAAGCCCGCCAGGATGTGATTAACAACGGCCAGCAACCCTATCAACCCGGGCAGTGAAACGGAGTAACGTGCAATGAAATTCAGCCTGCTGGCCGTGGGACAACAGTTCGAGTACCAGGGTGAAACCTATATCAAATCCACCCCGCTGATCGCGCATCAGGTGGACAGCGGCGAGCAGCGGCTGATCCCGCGCTCGGCGAATGTTATCAGTGCCGTTATGCCGCCGGCCCCGGCAACGGACGACTCACCCCGTATCGACGCGCGGGAAGTGCAACAGGCTTTCGCCGAATTCGAAGCGATGTTGCAGGACCAGCTGCAACAGGATACCCGCTATGCCCGGGTATTCGAAGAGGCCAAACAGGCCTTTTTACTGCGGCTGAAAATAACGCCCGATCAATAACCGGGCGTTCGTTCACTCATCGTAATTGTAGTCATCCAGCAGTTTGCGCAACCGCATCATCTCCATGTGCTCTTCCAGCCGCTTGCGGGCGCTGTGGCTGTAGCGCGCGCCTGAACTTTCGTTGTCGAAAATATCGCTGGCGTTCAGATCATCGTCCAGCAACAGTTCGTCTTTATCGAGCATGCCTTCACCCTGTACTACATACATTTTGTTTAACCCTCCAGGAGGAGGTCGGCCGCGAAGGCCGACTGTCACGCCCCGTAACCGGGCCATTAACTGCACTTGATTTAATTGCGCTATTTAGAGGCCCGGCCGCACGCCGTAAAGCAAAATAAATTTATTGACACCATCGTTTTTTTCAATTGATATTGGCGCCTGAGCTCCCTCAACCTGACGGGATTTCGCCCGGGGACGCGCCGGCATCATGGACATTCACGACTTTGTCACCTTCCTCGAGGTCAGCCGCACCCGCCATTTCGGCCAGGCGGCCAAAAACCTCTATATCACCCAGTCCGCGGTCAGCGCGCGTATTCGCCAGCTGGAACAACAACTCGGTACCGCCCTGTTCATCCGCGAGCGCAACAACATCCAGCTGACTCCGGCCGGGGAGAAGATGCTCCGTTATGCCGAGGTGATCACCACCGCCTGGAATCGGGCCCGACAGGAGGTCGGCCTCAGCCAGAGCGGGCAAATGCCGTTCGGGATCGGCGGTATCGCCAGTCTGTGGGACATTCTGCTACAGGAGTGGATACAGCAACTGCACCGCGAGCACCGCGAACTGGCCCTGCATGGTGAAACCCACGGCAGTGATGTGTTGATTCGCCGCCTGCTGAACAACACCCTGGATATCGCCTTTGTCTTCGACGCGCCGCAAAATGACAACCTGGTGACTCGCGCCGTGGCCACGATCAACCTGATCATGGTCGCCTCCGAGGCGGGCGACGCGGCCCGGGCCCTCGCCCGGGATTATATTCTGGTGGACTGGGGCACTTCATTTTTAATTCGCCACGCGCAACAGTTCCCCGATCAGCCCACCCCGACACTGCACATCGGTCAGGGACGTATCGCCCTGGCGTTTATTCTCAACTGTGGGGGCAGCGCCTATCTGGCCGAACCGATGGTACAACCCTGTCTGGACGACGGGCGCCTGCATCGCATCGCGGATGCACCGGCGATCGAGCGCACCGCTTACGCGGTTTACCACAGCCAGAACGAAAAGGCCGAGCTGATCGAGCAACTTCTGGCTGAAATGCCCGCTTATTGACAGTGTGGTAATGAGCAATCTCAGATAAAGAACCCGTCCGCAAATGCACGCGAATAAACGCGAAGCGGACTAAATGACATCTTCCATGATTTTTGAACCTGTACGATTGAATGGTTTACTTTTCGAACGATGCCGAAGAAATCCAACAGAGTCCCGTGTAACTGGCCCCGGCTGTCCAGGGAGCGGCTGCTGGAATTGCGCATTTGCGATCTCGGACTGCGCATCGAGGGCAGTCCGCTGAGTGCCCCGCTCAAACAGCTTTATCGGGAGCTGGAACAAAAAGCGCTGCGCTTTCGCCCGCATGTCTGGCTCTCCGATGAATGGTTCTGCCCCGACGGCATCCCCGGGTTTGCCATACCGTTTTTTCTCGCCCATACCCGCTTACGGCGACTGGAACGGGAGTTCATGCTGGAAGTGGAAGGCGGGGATCGCGCCTGGTGCCTGAAGCTGATGCGCCACGAAACCGGCCACGCCCTGCTCAACGCCTATCGACTGGATCAGCGCCGTGACTGGAAACAGGCCTTCGGCCGGCCGTCTACCCCTTACCCCGACACTTACCTGCCCAAACCCTACAGCAAACGCTACGTACGCAACCTGCCCAACTGGTATGCCCAGAGCCATCCGCACGAGGACTGGGCCGAGACCTTCGCGGTCTGGCTCAATCCCCACTCCGACTGGCGACGCCGTTATCGCAACTGGCCGGCACTGAAAAAACTCCATTATGTCGATGCGCTGATGAACGAGATCCATGACAGGCCGCCGCAACTGCGCAACCGCCGGCTTGATACCCCGGTGGAGAAAATCCGCACTACCCTGCGCGAATACTATGATGACAAGATCTACCGTTACGGTCTGGACAGCCCGGAATTCTCTGACACCGATCTGACGCAACTGTTTTCCGCCGATACCGGATACCGGCGCAACGAGAAAGCCTCACGCTATATCCGTCGTCATCGCCGCGAGCTGATCGGCATCGTCGAACGCTGGACACATGAATATCGCTATCGAATCAATGAGGTTATCAACGACATGATCAAACGCTGCGATGAGATGCAATTGCATGTCATCGGCAGTGATGAACAAACCCGCCCCGAACTGGCTGCCTGTCTGACCATGCTGGTGATGAGCAAACTGCACAGCGGAGGTTTTCATATCGCCTTATGAAGAAGCTCAAAGTCATGATGCTGCTGCATCCGGAGATGGTACCGCCCGAGGATCTGAAGGACCCCGATGATCCCCGCCACGACAAGTACCGCACGGAAATGGATGTCCAGCAGGCACTGCAGAAACTCGGCCATCAGGTAATCATCGTACCGGTGCATGATGATATCGCCCCCATCCGCCAGGCCGTGGAAACCTGGCAACCGGATGTAGCCTTCAACATGCTGGAGGATTTTGCCGGCTTCGGCGCGCTCGATTTTTATATCGTCAGTTACCTGCACATGCTCGGGGTGCCGTATACCGGCTGCAATGCCCGCGGCCTGTTACTGTCGCGCGACAAGGCCTTGTCTAAAAAACTGATGACTTATCACCGGATTCGCGTGCCCCGCTTCCGGGTGTTTCCCCTCTCGCGCAAGCCCACGCTCAGGCGCGCGGCACACCTGCCCTATCCGATGATCGTCAAGTCCAAGATCGAGCAGGGTTCGGTCGGAATTGCCCAGTCCTCCTATGTAGAGAACGCCGAAGAATTGATCGAGCGTGTGCAGCAGCTGCACCAGATGAGCGGCGAGGATGCCATCGCCGAACAGTATATCGAAGGCCGTGAACTGTATGTCACGGTTATGGGTAATCAGCGACTCGAGGTCCTGCCGATCCGGGAGCTGGTCTTCGATAAACTCGATAACAGCATGCACCGTATCGCCACCTACCAGGTCAAGTGGAATGAAAAATACCGCGACAAGTGGGGCATTGATTACCGCTTTGCCCGCAATCTGCCCCAGGGCGTCGAGGCGCAGATCAACCACCTCGCCAGGCGGGTCTATCGGGTCCTGGAGATATCCGGCTACGCCCGGCTCGATTTGCGTCTGACGGATGACGGGAAAATCTATGTACTGGAAGCCAACGCCAACGCCGCCATCAGCCGCGACGACGATGTGGCCTATGCCGCGCAAAAGGCCGGTTATAACTACGAGCAGCTGATCCAGAAACTGCTTAACCTGGGAGTGCGCGCCATGCACGGCAGCTAGGCTGCGCTGTCACTTCGCTGCCCGGATTTGTTAAACTCTCCTTACCCCCTTCACACAACTTTATCAGGGCCAAAGCCATGAGCGAACAAAGCATCGATATCGACAACCTGCGCATGAACATCGAGGATCTCTACCGAGAAGAGGTCTTCACCGATCAGCAGGTCGGGACCCTGCGCCGTCTGACGCCGGTCACTGCCAACGGCAGTGACGACAGTTCGCGGTCGGTGCGCTATCTCGGCCAGTCGCAAATGATGACACCGATGGGCGCCCTGCCGCTGAATTTCGAGATCGAGGCCGACTCACTGGAACAGGCCCTGGAAAACTATGCCGAAGCGGCCAAACAGGCGGTGGAAAACACCCTGGAAGAGCTCAAGGAGCTGCGTCGCGAAGCCGCTTCGCAGATCGTGGTCCCCGAAGGCGGGGGCGGCATGGGTGGCGGTCCCGGCGCGCCGGGCGGCATGGGCGGTCCCGGCGGCCTGCCGGGCGGGGGCGGTTTCAAGCTGCCCTGACGCCTCCCGCGTCATTCCAGCCCGGACAGATAGGCGGCCAGCGCCTCGATATCCTCACCATCCAGTTGACGGGCAATGGATTCCATGACCGGACTGCGGCGCGTCGACGTCCCCCCCTCGCGTTCACCCAGGCCATTGTTCCGGAACCGTCCGAGCGTCATACGCAGATAGTCCGGCTGCTGGCCCGCCAGCCGGGCATATTCGGCACTGCCGTGAGCCCGCTCGCCGTGGCAACTGACACACCGTTGTGAATAAATTCGCCGCCCCGCTGCCGACAGCTGTTCATCCTCAGGCTGCACCTGTACCTGCTGACGCGCGTAGTAGATCGCCAGATTCACCTTGTCGTCCAGCGTGAACTCCTTGGCCAGCGAGTTCATGACAAAGTTTTCCCGCTCGCCCCGGGCGAACTTGCCGATCTGATCCAGCAGATAGACCGGGCTCTGACCGGCCAGATTGGGAACCTCGGACTTGACGCTGTTACCGTCTTCGCCGTGACAATAGCTGCACAACAGCGCCCGGTTGCGACCGGCCCGCATCGCCTCCTGCTTCGCTGCCGGATCCTCCAGCCGCTGCTCGATAATCATCATCAATCCCTCGACTTCCTCTTCCACCGCCATCAGCGGCGAAGCCGACAGACCCAACAACATTAACAGACAAAATCTGACAATCAGTTTCCGGTACATACTATCCCCTCGCAAACAACTCAAGTAATCATACTCCGGCAGGCACTGCACGGTGCTATCGAGTGTATCGGTCTGCACGGGCGCGATTTGAAAAAAGATCTGTCCGGTTTGATCCAGATCAAGCTGAACGCTATTGGTAAAAAACAGATGGAATAATTTGCCTGAAGGCATCCCGGATGCCGGTTCAGTTTAACTTGAACCGGTATCGGTATTCGAAACGTCTGGTTAGCCACTGCTCAATCGCGGTGTTTGCGCGTCCTTGTCTGGCGGGAGAGTTTCCCGCCGACGGGCTGAGTCGGGTCAGCCCTGGTCGTGCCGATCGCAGGGAGTCCGGTATTTATCCGGCACATTTTCCGGGCAGGCACCGCACTGTTCGTTACCGGGGACGGCAAAATCGATCTTGCGCGGATAGGGCAGATCCATGTTGTTCATAATCTCGACAAATTCATCCAGGCTCTTGTTGTTGCCCAGTCGCGGATTGCGAATCTTCTCCTGCGCGATGGTGGTGACAAAACGGCCCTCATAATCATGACAGGGATAGATCAGAGTGTCGTCAGGCAGGGTAAAGAACTTGTCGTGAATACTGCGATACAATGTTGCCGCATCACCGGATTGAAAATCGGTCCGGCCACAAGCCTCGATCAACAGGGCGTCACCGCTGAACAGCATCTTGTGTGTGCCGTTATCGATCAGATAGGCATGATGATGATCGGTATGTCCCGGGGTAAACAGCGGGTGAATCTCGATACTGCCCAGGCGAAACGGTTCGCCCTCCCTGACTCCGATATCGGTACAGGGTAACTGATCAACCGCCGGGCCGACGATCCGGCTGCCGGTCAATTCCTTGAGCCGTTTTGCGCCGGTCAGGTGATCGGCATGCACATGGGTATCAAGAGTAAAATCCAGCTCCAGGCCAAGATCATTCAGCAGTTTCAGATCCCGCTCCACGGTATCCAGTACCGGATCGATCAGCGCGGTCCTGCCGCTGTCCGGACAATGCAGCAGATAGGTATAGGTCGATGAGTCCGGCTCAATTAGCTGGCGAAATAGCATCAGCACTCCTTATAGTTGCATCAGTTCAAATAATCTGTATGGCTCTTTTCAAATCGGATTCATTACTTAATTTTCAGAGTTCGAATCATCGTACGCAACAATTCGCCTGATCACCTGCTCGTTCAGTTGTTGCAGCACCTCTTCCCTGCCGGGGGTGATATGTTCGCCTGTCAACCACTGCAGTTCATAAGGTTCACGCAGGGAGGCGTGCAACCTGGCCACACTGGCGGGGGGATACGCAGTATCGCCCCGGGAATTAATCACCATCACCGGGCGCGGCGAGATCTTTCCCACCCAGCGTTCCGGCTTCAGGTAGTCGGCCGCGGTGACAAAGCCGAGCACTCTTGCCACCAGCGCTCGCAGTGGCTCAAAACGAATCCGGTCGCGCAGACGATATTTATAGATGGCCTGTGGATCGGCCGCTCCCTGGATCAGCCAGACGCGGCTGAAACGATCATCCAGAGCGCCCGGCACACTGACAAAAAAAGCACCAAAACTGACCCCGACCAGTTCTATCTGGCCGGTGTCCACATACGACTGTCGGGCCAGATACTCCAGGGTGAGCATGACCGCCGGCGGCGTATCGAGCACCGCTTGCTGGATATCATCCAGATTCCACAACAGATCCAGGCCCGCAAAATCTGTTGTACCGTGATAAGGGTAAGAGAGGGAGGCGATTACCATGCCGCCGGGATCCCGCACCAGTTCCGCCGCATCCCGACCTGTGCCATAGCCCCCGAGCAAAATCACCAGCGGCCGCGGTTCATCGACATTCTGTGGACGACGCACAGTCAGCTCGACCTGCAGACCCGAGGAGGCGCGCAGTGTCAGCTGTTGATAGTCCGAATTATCGGCCTGCCAGCGACGGGTCACGTCCGCAGTCGCAACATCCCCCCGGCGCTGCGCAAATCCGGCACTGGGATCACCGAGCACCGGCCAGGCCAGCCACAGCGGCGGAACCACCAGCACTCCTGCGATCAACGCCGGGATCAGCCATTTTGCCCGGGAGGGTCGATCCCGGTGCCACAGTCCACGGCGGGATAAATTCATAGTCCTATAACATCAGGTCTCCGGTTTACAGGGCACCTTTCGGCACCTGCCTGCATGATATCCATCAGTACCTCACGTACTCGTGTTGCCTCGATCTTGAGCTCCTCGCCCGGCGCTGTGCTTTGCAACATCATATCGAGGTTCATCATCACCTGTCAGCCTTGACCCGCTTCATCCTCGACCCGCGCGATACGTCAGGGAAGATCAGCGCCAAAGTGGATATTGGCACGCAGTTTCATCGAGTCGATGGCCGCGTCCATCTGATCCCGTCTTCCAGCAACATTTATCGACAGTCTGTTCACTCATAACTCCTGGTCAGCAATAGTTGCTGTCACAGTGTTTAATTACATTACCTGATGCTAAATCACTCGTCACCCTGAAAATAATTCCTCAATCCCCTTTTCATCATCCGGTTAATGGTCTAGATTTTAACAAAGTTGCCTTTTGATTTACTTGCCCGGTCTTTGACCAACCATGAGGAGATAACTGATGTTTCGTCTACATTTACCTGCGGCCTTGTTAGTCACGGCCGCCTCACTCTCTGTTTCGACAACTGCCCCGGCGGCTGAAATCAGCAAGGGCGCCATGTTGAGCAACTCCTGTGCCGCCTGTCACGGCACTGACGGCAATAGCCCCGGTGCCATGCCCACCCTGCACGGCAAATCGGCCGATTTCATCGAACGCGCATTAAAAGGCTTCCGTTCCGGCGAACGTGATTCGACGGTCATGGGGCGCCATGCCAGCGGCTACAGCGACGAAGAAATCGCGCAAATTGCCGAATATTTTGCCGGACTGAAATAAATATAAGGAGTTGCCGTTATGAATCGTGTTAATCGCAGACAGTTTATCCAGTTACTTGGCGGTGCCAGCGTACTTGCCTCTTCGTTCACTCTGACCGCCTGCTCCACACAACCCACCGCCTCCGGCCGGGTCGTCATCATTGGCGGAGGCTTCGGCGGCGCCACCTGCGCCAAGTACCTGCAACGTTTCGATCCCGACCTGGATATCACCCTGGTCGAACCCAAACAGAAATTCGTCACCTGCCCGTTCAGCAATCTTGTACTCGGCGGACTGCGTGACATAGACAGTATCAGTCACAACTATCAGGCTCATGAGCAGCGAGGCATCAAGGTTGTCCATGCCTCGGCGCGGGAAATCGATCCTGACGGTAAAAAAGTCACTCTCAGTAACGGTACGAAGCTGGAATATGACCGGCTGGTGGTTTCACCCGGCATTGACTTTCGCTGGGAGGATGTGGACGGCATGAGCGATGCCGATGTAGAGAGCATCCCGCACGCCTGGAACGGCGGTCCACAGACGACGATTCTGCGTAAACAGCTGAAGGCCATGCCCGATGGTGGCACGGTCATCATTGCGCCACCGAGCAATCCGTTTCGTTGCCCCCCGGGGCCCTATGAACGCGCCAGTATGGTTGCCAGCTACCTGAAAGAAAACAAACCAAAATCCAAAGTATTGATTCTGGATGCCAAGACCAAGTTCTCCAAGCAACCGTTATTTATGCAGGGCTGGGAACAACTGTATGGTGACATGATCGAATGGGTCAGCGGTGACGACGGGGGGCGTGTTAACCGGGTCGATGTCGCCGGTAAAGCCCTTTATAATGAACTGGGCGACTCGTTCTCCGCGAATGTGGTCAATTTCATTCCGCCGCAGAAAGCCGGCAAGTTTGCCCACGACACCGGGTTGGCGGACAGCAGCGGCTGGTGTCCGGTGGATCAACGGACCTTTGAATCCACCATCCACCCTGATATTCATGTCATCGGTGACGCTTCACTGGCCGGGGCCATGCCCAAATCGGGGTTTGCCGCCAACAGCCAGGGCAAGGTCTGTGCCGCAGCCATCGTCTCGGCATTGCACAACACCACCATGCCTGAACCTTCATATGTGAATACCTGTTACAGCCTGGTCGGTCCCGACTACGGCATCTCCGTCGCTGCGGTGTACAGGTATTCCGAGGATAAGGGTATCCACGGCGTCAAGGATTCCGGCGGCATCAGTCCCAAGGATGTCGGCTCCGACTTCCGTCAAAAGGAAGCCCGTTACGCCCGCGGCTGGTACGACAGTATCGCCATGGATACCTGGGGCTAAAAACAAGTACTAAGTGCTGAGTACTGAGTGCTCAGTACTTAGTACTAAATAACTGTTTCTAAAAGGTGCGCAGAAGAGTAGGTAGGTCAGGTTGCGCGTGGCGCTACCTGATGTTCTGCGTATCGGCAAGTGTGTCACGCAGGCTAACGCCAGCGTGACCTACAGAATTAGCCAGAGTATCAAGTGGGCATGAGTTTGGAACAGAACTGAGCACTCAGCACTTTTATACTCTGCCATCTGCGTCCTGCCGACTATTTTTCACGCTCCCCTGGATAACACCAGTATCTGATACGGCTCCATGACCAGCTCCTGGGTGGCCGTGATGGTATGCCCGCCAAACAGATCGACCATGGTTTTGCGTAATCCCAGCAGGCGTAACCGTCGGGCCTCCAGGTGCTGCTCATGCTCACTGAAATTGGCCAGCACAAACACACTGTACTGACCATTATTGCGAAAGAAACTGAACACATGCGCATTGCCACTGTTGGTGAATTCAGTTTCCGCATGACTGAATGCCGGGTTCTGCTGACGCAACTGTATCAGGCGCAGAATACCCTGATAGATCCGCCCGGTTACCGTGTTGCTGTCTCTGCGTTGTTCGGCCAGCTCCCAGTCGAAATGCGAACGGTGCAACCAGCGGGTATCCCCCAGTTTAGCACTATCCTGATCGTAGCCGTAATTGTTCAGGGTTCCGATCTCATCCCCGATATACAACAACGGTATTCCACCCAGCATGATAATCACACCATGCAACAGAAGGATCCGTTGAATTGCCAGCTCGATCTCCTTTTCATCATTTTGCGCCAACGCTTTTTCCAATCCGCACAGCGAGGCACAGGTTCCGGAAATGCGGGCGTCCCCCGTCTGCTTGTTTTCCTGGAACGGCGCGCCACTGGCGAAACTGCCGGGGTAACGGCCGGTATAAAAATCGGTCAGAAAACGACGGTGCTCGGCCGGCTCGAAACCGGAAGCGATAATATCCTCATCGGAAAATGCCCAACCGATATCGTCGTGGCTGCGGACGTAATTGACCCATGCACAACCCGGCGGAATAGTGAAGTCGTCCTGCATCGCTCGCAGCAATGCTCGTGTATCGCGTGTGGCGAGGGCTTCCCATAACAACGCCATTAACTGTGGATGATAGGAGAGCGGACATTCTTCGACATCGATATACTTTTTGACTTCGTCGGGATGCACTATGGCCTCTGACTTGAACACCATCGCCGGTGCCGCAATACTGACGATCGCATTGAACGCCTGGATCACCCAGTGAGCTTCCGGCAAATTCTGACAATCGGTCCCCAGCCGTTTCCACAGGAACGCGACGGCATCCAGTCGTAATATCTCTACCCCCTCATTGGCAAGGAACAGCATTTCCTCCAGCATCTGGTTAAACAACACCGGATTCTCGTAATTGAGATCCCACTGGTAATTATTAAATGTGGTCCAGATCCATTTTTTTATCCGGTTTCGATAGGTAAATGCGCCAGGATGGTCTTCGGGGAATATCTCGCCCATGCTGCGTTCATAAGCATCCGGCAGGGCGCGGTCGGGATACATACGATAATAGGCCTGATAATCCGCATCGCCGGCCAGTGCAGCCTGCGCCCACTCGTGTTCATCCGAGGTATGATTGAAAATGAAATCAAGCACCAGCGATATGCCATGATGGCGCAACTCGGTTGCCAGGGCCTGTAGATCCTCCATTGTACCAAGCGGAGGATGCACCTCTCTGTAACTGCTGACTGCATAACCGCCGTCATTATCCCCTTCCGGCATTTTGAATAATGGCATCAGATGCAGATACGTGACTCCCAACTCTGTGAGGTAGGGAATCCTGGCCCGCAATTTCTTCAGATCACCGGCAAACAGATCCACATAACACATGGCGCCGACCATACGATTGGAAAGATACCATTCACGATTGACTTCACGCATGGCATCCAGTGCCCGCAGCTCGTCCGGGCGCTCCAGCCACATATGCGTTGTTGACTTGAGAATATTTTCCAGATGATAAAAGAAATCGTAGTTGTGGCCATAGAGGCGATAGAGTCGCTCGAATAGACGCGGGAAGTGGCGTTTCAGTCGCTCGAGATAACCTTCCCACTCAGCGCTGTCCACCTGCTCCCCGAATACCGCTTCCAGTCGCGGCAGCAGGCGTGCGAGTGTGGTACGGCTCTCTTTTTCCAACCATTGCGGGTCGATATCGTTGATCATGGTAACAGGTGTCTCTGTTGTGCGGGTTATGCATGATCAACTATATGCCACTGTCGGGCATATTTAAACACTCAGGGGATCTTGCCGGTAGAACTGTGCCAGTTGTTGATACACCGCCGGGTAAGTTTGTTGAATCACCCGGGGCTGCTCGAAAAAGACCTCGCTCAGTACCGCGAAAAACTCCGCCGGTGCCGTCGCGGCATAATGATCGATCGCCACTGATTTGCCGTGCGCAATCCGGTTTTGCAGATCCGCATAGGCGGCACTGAACGCCTTGCTCCATTGTGGTGCGGACATTCCTTTGTGCAGGGGCGGCATGCCATTGGCAACGCCGTTCTGCATATCGAGCTTGTGCGCAAACTCATGTATGACCAGATTGTGGCCGTCTATGAGTCCTCCGCCCAGCGAATCCTCGGCTGACAGCACCACCGGCCCGCGCTCCCACGACTCACCGCTCAGAGGTCTGCTGACTTCATGGACAACACCGTATTCATCCATTTCAGTATGCACCGGGGTAAATCCGGCAGGATAGATAATCACGGAAACCCAGCCATCATACCAGTCCAGACCCAGGTTCAGAATCGGCAAACAGGCTTGCAGGGCGATGACCAGCTCCAGCTCGGCAGTGACCATCAAATCACCGGCCCCTTCCAGCGATTTTTCATGCAAAAACAGGGTTGCCAGCCGACGCAGCCTGATCCTGTCGTCGTCACTCAAACGTTCGAGCAGCGGCAAGCGGGCAAAGGCCTGCCGCCACCCGGCTTCGGTATAGGGTGAACGGCGAATAATGCTCGCCTGCCGCCAGCGCCTGATCATGTCAAACATGGGTACCACCAGGTTAAGAAGCAAACCGTGAATGCATCAGCGGCCAATCGCCGCAACACGGGCACCGGTAGGGGCAACCAAAACTGTGCGGGAAAAATTAACTCTTAACTCGAAGGAGTTAGCGTATAATAATATTTTATTCATGGACTCTGACCCGCATCAATCCGGCCGCCGCAGGCGACAAACTACCCCTCTCCCTGGCCCACTCCCCTGAAGGGAGAGGGAACCCAACATTTGAGAGATTGCCGCGCGTTGCTCGCAACGACCCAATAAAAAAGCCAGTGCAGCGCTGCACTGGCTTTTGTGCCTGGCGGGACTGTCTATCGCCCTCAGTCGGCATCATAACCGAGACTCTGTCCCAACCAGCGTTCGACTTCGGCTACGGACATGCCCTTGCGTCTGGCGTAGTCCTCGACCTGATCGCGATTGATTTTGCCGACCCCGAAGTAGCTAGACTCGGGGTGACTGAAGTACCAGCCGCTGACGGCCGCCGCCGGCCACATGGCCATGGAGTCGGTCAGCTTGACGCCGGTACGGGTCTCGGCATCCAGCAACTCCCACAACTTCAGCTTCTCGGTATGTTCCGGGCACGCGGGGTAACCGGGTGCCGGCCGGATGCCCTGGTACTCCTCGCGCACCAGCTTGTTGTTGTCGAAGTTTTCGCTCTTCAGACCGTAGTCCGGTGTCCAGCCGTTGGGCTCGTAACCCCAGTTGATATGCCGCACGCGATCGTGCATATGCTCGGCAAAGGCTTCGGCCAGACGATCGGCCAGCGCCTTGAGCATGATGGAACGATAATCATCATTTTCTTTTTCAAAACGCTCGATGTGCTCATCAATGCCCAATCCGGTGGTTACCACAAAACCGCCAATATAATCCGCCTTGCCGGTTTCTTTCGGCGCGATAAAGTCGGCCAGACAACGGTTGGGTTTGCCTGGTGGACGCTGGGTCTGCTGACGCAGGTGATTCAGGGTCATTTTCGCTTTCTTGCGGGAATCATCCTCGTAGACCTCGATGTCGTCATCATTGACGGTATTGGCCGGCCACAGACCGACGACAGCCCTGGCCCTGAGCCAGCGCTCCTCGATGATCTGATCCAGCATCTGCTGGGCATCATTGAGCAGCTTCTTCGCCTCGGGGCCCTTGTCGGGATCATCCAGGATTTTGGGATAGGAGCCCTTCATCTCCCAGGTGTGGAAGAACGGCGTCCAGTCGATGTACGGGCGCAGGAACTCCAGCGGCATGTCATCGAATATCTGGATGCCCGGCTGTTCGGGAACCGGCGGGGTATAGTCGGACCAGTCGATTTTGGTCTTGTTGGCCCGCGCCTCTTCCAGGGTCAGCCAGTTGGTCTTGGCGCGTCGACCGGCATGGTTTTCACGCACTTTTTCGTATTCGGTGCGTAGCTCGGAGACAAACTTGTCCTTGTGCAGCTCGCTGATCAGGTTCTGCGCCACGCCCACGGCCCGCGAAGCGTCTTTCACCCAGACGGTCGGGGCATGATAGTGCTGTTCAATTTTCACCGCGGTATGTGCCTTGGAGGTGGTGGCGCCGCCGATCATCAGCGGAATATCAAAACCGTTGCGTTCCATTTCCTTGGCCATGTGCACCATCTCATCCAGCGACGGGGTAATCAGGCCGGACAGACCGACGATATCCACGTTCTCTTCTTTGGCTTTTTTGAGAATGTCATTGGCCGGGACCATGACGCCCATATCCACCACTTCAAAGTTGTTACACTGCAACACCACACCGACGATGTTTTTGCCGATGTCATGCACGTCACCTTTTACGGTGGCCATCAGTACCTTGGCATCGGCCTTGGCGCCCTCTTCCTTCTCCGCTTCGATGAAGGGGAACAGATAGGCCACGGCCTTTTTCATTACCCGGGCCGATTTGACCACCTGGGGCAGAAACATCTTGCCGTCGCCAAACAGATCGCCGACCACGTTCATGCCGTCCATCAACGGGCCTTCGATCACTTCCAGCGGCTTGTTGAACGCCTGACGCGCTTCTTCGGTATCTTCATCCACATAGGCATCGATACCCTTGACCAGCGCGTGCTCCAGTCGCTTGGCCACCGGCCAGCTGCGCCATTCCAGATCTTCTTCCTTTTTGGCGCTGCTGCCGTCGCCCTTGTACTTGTCGGCCAGGTCCAGCAGGCGTTCGGTGGAATCGTCGCGGCGATTGAGCACCACGTCCTCCACCGCCTCGCGCAACTCTTCGGGAAGATCGTCATAAACCGCCAGCTGACCGGCGTTGACGATCCCCATGTCCATGCCCGCCTTGATGGCGTGATACAGGAACACCGCGTGAATGGCCTCACGTACCGGGTTGTTACCGCGGAACGAGAAGGACACGTTGGAGACACCGCCACTGACCAGCGCATAGGGCAGGTTCTGTTTGATCTCGCGGGTCGCCTCGATGAAGTCGACACCGTAGTTGTTATGCTCTTCAATACCGGTGGCAATCGCGAAGATATTGGGATCGAAAATAATGTCTTCCGGCGGCATGCCGATCTGCTCGGTCAGAATCTTGTAGGCACGGCTACAGATCTCGACCTTGCGTTCCCTGGTGTCGGCCTGACCGGTTTCATCAAAAGCCATAACCACCACGGCGGCGCCATAACGGCGGCACAGTTCGGCCTGACGAATGAACTCCTCTTCGCCCTCTTTCATCGAAATGGAATTGACCACGCCCTTGCCCTGAACACACTTCAGACCGGCCTCAATGATGTGCCATTTGGAGGAGTCGATCATCACCGGCACGCGGGAGATATCCGGCTCGCTGGCAATCAGGTTGAGGAAGGTGACCATGGCGTTCTCGCCATCGAGCATGCCTTCGTCCATGTTGACGTCGATAATCTGGGCGCCGTTTTCCACCTGTTCGCGCGCGACATCCAGCGCGGTGTCGTACTGCTCATCCAGGATCAGACGCTTGAATTTGGCCGAACCGGTCACATTGGTGCGCTCGCCGACATTGACGAACAGCGAATCCTTGTCAATGTTGCACGGTTCCAGACCACTCAGGCGGGTAGTGTGATCGTCTTCCGGCAGCTTGCGCGGCTCGTAGGGGGCCACCGCCTCGGCGATTGCCTTGATGTGTCCCGGCGTGGTGCCACAGCAACCGCCAATGATATTAAGGAAGCCACTTTCGGCCCACTCCCCGATCTGTGCCGCCATTTCCTCGGGTGATTCATCGTACTCACCGAACTCATTGGGCAGACCGGCGTTGGGATGAGCGTTGACATGACAGGTGGCGAAACCGCTCAGCTCTTCGATATGCTGACGCAGTTCAGCCGCACCCAGCGCGCAGTTGAAGCCAAAGCTGATCGGCTTGATATGGCGCAGCGAATTATAAAATGCCTCGACGGTCTGGCCCGACAGGGTACGACCGGAGGCATCGGTAATGGTCCCGGAGATCATCACCGGCAGACGCTTGTCTTCATTCCCAATGAAATAGCTGTCGATAGCAAACAACGCCGCCTTGGCATTGAGGGTATCGAAAATGGTCTCCACCAGAATCAGATCCACGCCCCCATCAACCAGACCACTCAGGGCTTCGGTGTAAGACTCGACCAGCTGATCGAAGTTGATATTCCGAAAGCCCGGGTTGTTCACGTCCGGCGAAAGACTGGCGGTACGATTGGTCGGGCCCAGCACGCCGGCCACGAAACGCGGCTTGTCGGCACTGGCGATCGCCTCGCAGGCTTCGCGCGCCACTTCGGCGGAAACCTTGTTCATCTCGTAGACCAGCTCTTCCATATGATAGTCGGCCATGGAGATGGAGTTGGCGTTAAAGGTGTTGGTCTCGACGATGTCGGCGCCGGCTTCAAGATAGGCGGTGTGTATATCGCGCACGATCTTGGGCTGGGTCAGGGACAACAGATCGTTGTTGCCTTTGACATCGGATTGCCAGTCGGCGAAACGATCGCCGCGATAATCTTCTTCTTCGAGTTTATAGGTCTGGATCAGGCTGCCCATGGCGCCGTCCAGAACGAGGATACGTTGCTTTAAAGCTTCTTCAAATTGACTCATAACTAATTCTTTTTAGCCGTTGTTAATTGACTGAAATGCGTAAAAAAATCGGAGAACACGCGGATAAGAACAAAGCAGTATACCAGAAAACAGGGGCCATCTCTATTTCCCCCGATCAGGGTAAGGATGCTATCTGCCTGAAAACAGTGAAAATCACGCTGTCATGGCGCTAAAACGCGATTATCAGATCGGCTATGCGACAATCGACGAAGGAGGAAACAACCGGTCAGCCGGTTAATTTGATCAAGGCGAGTAATTCACGATACAGCAGTAACAGCGCAACCAGAATCAGCAACATACCAAACATACGCGCCGACTTGCCCTTTATCACGCGTACGGTAAATGGCGATCGGGTTCCGGCCGGCGGCACGCGCAAGGAAGCGATAATACGCCAGCCATACCAGAGAAAAAACAGTATGGGCAACATACGCCACAAACTGTATACATAGCCGGTCAGTTTTTTCTTTTCCTCCGCCATCGCCATCACCCGATAGGGATCGGCCGCCGCCGGATCGGGGACAAGCAAAAAGTCGATCAGCGGCTGCAAACCGATCGCGATCAAAAAATAGACGGCAACAATCAAGGCGAGGTTCAGACGCAGTGACCTGTCGCCGTATTCAAACTCGGGTTCCTGTTCCTGCATGGGCACAAGATAACATATCCATGGCCTGGCCGAGCAGCGGCAACGGACCACAAGCGATATATATGGTTATCCACCCGAGACCGCGTTACACTGGTATTGTTATGTCGAATCCTGTGTCAGCTTCCGGCAGTGAAGTCTCGCCCCGCTCCGACAGTGCGCCACTTCTGAAGGTCCCCAGGGCGATCCTGCGGCCGGTGGGGCGGGCCATCGCCGATTTTGGCATGATTCGCGAGGGCGACCGCGTTCTGCTCGGCCTCTCCGGCGGCAAGGACTCCCTGTCGCTGCTCCACATCCTGCGCCACCTGCAGCGCCATGCGCCGATCCGCTTTGAGCTGGGGGCCCTGACCGTGGACCCGCAGATCGAGGGCTTTCACCCACAGACGCTCAAGGGTTATCTGGCGCAGCTGGGGGTACCTTACTTTTTTGAGAGCCAGCCGATCGCCGAAAATGCCAAAAGCCAGATGAAGAATGACTCGTTCTGTGCCTACTGCTCGCGCATCAAGCGCGGCATTATGTACGCTACCTGCCGGCGCGAGGGTTATAACGTCCTGGCCCTGGCCCAGCACCTGGACGATCTGGCCGAAAGCTTTCTGATGTCGGCCTTCCGCGGCGGCCAGTTGCGCACCATGAAGGCCTGCTATACCAACCGCGAAGGCGACGTGCGCATCATCCGCCCGCTGGTCTATACGCGCGAACGGCAAGCCGCCGACTTTGCCAATCAGCAAATTCTGCCGGTCATCCCCGATTCCTGTCCCGCCTGTTTCGCCATGCCCACCGAGCGGGATCACATGAAACAGCTGCTGGCGCAGGAAGAATCCCACAACAAGCAGCTTTTCAGGAGTCTTATGACAGCCATGCGCCCCCTGTACTCCAGAAATACCGCAGAATAAAAACCGTTATCCCACCCGAATATCTTTTAGTGAAATTCTTCAGAAAAATAGCCGATATACCCAAATGGTGGGGATTTTCATTCCGAAAAACCGGGAAACAAAGTTTATGTGGGAAATAAACACCTTACAAAAAGAAAGGAAATGTGACAAATTGTGAATTTATTCACATTTCCCTTATCGGGGCGCTATGATTGCCGATAAGGTCTCCAGGCACTCCCAGTGCTGGGATGTTTTGCCCGGAATGTTGCCAAATCGTCAAGATAAGCCTGTCGGGAGGTATCGGATGAAACACGTCAAACGTGAAGCGCCAATGATGGTCCAGTGTGGCGAGGGCTGGTGCATTGAAACACCGGCCGGGATGGAGGGCCCGATGGACAGCCGACAGGATGCGGCCGTTTACCTGAACCTGCTCAACCGGGTGAATGCCGCCCGCAATGAACTGGCCTGCCTGGATTGCGAGGCCCCGTAACCGGAACCGGCATCAACCCCCACCGCCTTGTCCGGTTTGCCCGCCCCGGCGGGCCGACCGGCCAGCAGAAAAATCCTGTACGCTAGCGGGCGTGCAGGATTTTTATTTTTCAGTTTTGATAATGCCCCATGCGTGAACTTTTGTTGTTGCTGCTTGCCCGTATGCCGCTGGCGGTGCTGCACGGCGCCGGCTGGGTGAGCGGCTGGCTATTGTGGCTGTTGCGAGCCAGGCCGGCACGGATTGCGCGGCGCAATCTGGACGTTTGCCTGCCACAACTGCCCGACGCAGCGCGCCGGCAACTGGCGCGCCGCAGCCTGATTGCCACCGCCCGCACCCTGCTCGAATCCCTGCGCCTGTGGCACGGCCCGGCGGATCGGGTCAGCAAACTGGTCCGCCGCGTCGAGGGGGAACCCGCCCTGCGCGCGGCACTGGCCGCACAACAGGGCGTGTTGCTGCTGGTACCGCACCTGGGCAACTGGGAGATGATTGGCCTGTACTGTTCCCGTCACTACCCCATGACCAGCCTCTATCGCACCCAGCGCGCGCCGTGGTTCGATGATTTTATCCTGCGCGGCCGCCAGCGCTTCGGCGCCGAACTGGTGACGACCACCCCCCGCGGCGTACGGGCGGCAGTGCGGGCGCTCAAACAGCAGCGGATTGTGGGGATTCTGCCCGATCAGAACCCCGGCGCCGGCACCGGGGTGATGGTGCCGTTTTTCGGCATCCGCACCAATACGCCGGTGCTGCCCGCCCGTCTGGCCCACCAGCATCAGGTGCCGGTACTCTGCGCCTGGGCCGAACGCCTGCCCCGCGCGCGCGGCTTTGTCCTGCACTTCGAAGCGCTGGATGACGCCATCGCCGGCCCCGATCCCGAACAGGCCGCCGCCGTGATGAACCGCGAACTCGAACGCATCATCCGCCAGTGCCCCGCCCAGTACTGGTGGAGCCACCCGCGCTTTCGCCACCGCCCCGAAGGCGAACCCCCGATCTACTAGCTGAGTCTCTGGAAATCAACACGGAGATCGCAGAGTCGCGGAGGCGCAGAGAAGAACAATTAACAGGGTTTAAACAGCCCCACAACTCCCTGTGATGCCATCAACTGTTGGCGAAGTGCGAGAATAAATTTTCTTTCTCCGCGCCTCTGCGCCTCCGCGTCCTCTGCGTTATCAATCGTGTTCTATCTCACTTCGCTGAGCAGCTGGTCGATCATGCGCTGGGCCTGGCTGGCGTAGCCGCCGCCGAACAGGTTGTAGTGGTTGAGGATGTGATAGAGGTTGTAGAAGGTTTTACGGGTCGCGTAGCCGGGATCGAGGGGCCAGGCGGCGTCGTAGCCGCTATAAAATGAGCGTGAGAAGCCGCCGAACAGTTCGGTCATGGCCAGATCGGCCTCGCGATCGCCGAAGTAGACGGCCGGGTCGAAGATCACCGCCTCGCCGTCGCGGGTGAAGGCGTAGTTGCCGGACCAGAGATCGCCGTGCAGTACCGAGGCGACCGGCTGGTAATCAGTAAAGAAGTCGGCGACCCGTTCTTTAAGCTGCTGGCCGCGCTCGTACAGAGCGCTGCCGGCACCGTTGCGCCGCGCCAGATCCAGCTGAAAGCCGAGGCGCTGCTCCTGCCAGAAGCGCACCCAGTCGTTCTGCCAGCCATTGGGCTGCGGCGTGGAGCCGATGGTGTTGTCGCGGTGCCAGCCAAATTGCTCGCGGGTATAACGATGCATCTGCGCCAGCTGCTCACCAAAGCGGTGCATATCGCCGCTGCCGCCGGTCTCCAGGTATTCCATCACCAGATAGGCCTGGCCGTCGCTGACCCCGGTGGTCAGCGGCTGCGGCACCCGCACCGCATTGGCCCCGGCCATCGCCTGCAGTCCGTCGGCCTCGGCCTCGAACATCTCGAGCAGATCGGCGCGGTTGAATTTAACGAAATAACGGCGCCCGTTTCCCTCCAGGCGCATGGCGCTGCTGATACAGCCGCCGCCAATATTGCGACTTTGTTCTATCTCAAACGGTTCGCCCAGGGCCTCGCCTATCGCCCGGGCCAGCGCTTCCTGGTCCATAAACATCAATCCTGCTGCGTTAAAACTCCGGGCGCATTACACTTGCAGTTCACAGCCCGGAGTGCAAGTCGCGATCATGAAAGTCTTTGACCATATCAGCCCCGAGTTCGCCGAGTGGATCGGCAAACAACCGTTGTTTTTCAACGCCAGCGCGCCGCTGGACGGCGAGGGACACGTCAACCTGTCGCCGCGCGGGCTCGACACCCTGCGGATTGTGGATCCCAACACGGTGGCCATTCTCGATCTGACCGGCAGCGGCAACGAAACCGCCGCCCATCTGAGTGAAAACGGGCGCATGACCCTGATGTTCTGTGCCTTCAGCGGTCCGCCGCGCATCCTGCGCCTGTACGGGCAGGGCGAGGTGATCCTGCCGGACAGCCCCGACTGGGCGGATCTGCGCAACCGGTTCGACGCGCATCTGCCCGGGGTGCGGCAAATCTTCCGTCTGCGGGTACAGCGGGTGCAGACCTCCTGCGGTTACGGCGTGCCGCTGATGGATCTGGTTGGCCAGCGCGAGGCGCTGGTGCGCTGGACCGAGAAAAAGGGTCCCGAGGGGATTCGCCAGTTCCGGGACAGGCATAACCGTCAAAGCATCGACGGCCTGCCGGCCCCCTGGGCGGACGACGGATGGTGAGTTTTTGCCCGCTTTTGGGGCCGCAGACGGCCCCGATCAGCGCCCGGCCGCCTGACTTTATACACAGGTCTTGAAATAACAACGTGTTAGGGCGAAGCGCCTGTTAACCGGCGCAGGCTGAAACTGCAAAAACAATATAACTTGCTGATTTTGGTTTGATTTTCCATGCGTACAAAATGTGCTCAATTTAACAATAGTGTAACAGTGCCGGGCAGTTGGCCCTGTTTACCCCATTTCATCCACACAGTTATCCACAGAAACTGTGGATAACGGCCATTCTTAAAACACCTCAGGCACTTAGCTGATTTAACCTAGAATCGATCTGAACGTATGCCGCTAACTGACATGTTTCTTATCCCCGATCCGGCCGCCCGACAGCCATGAGCGAGCCGGTTCTGCAGATCGCCATCCCGACGCCGTTGCGCCGGCATTTCGATTACCGGCCACCGGCCGGGATCGATCCCGCCACGTTGCAGCCGGGCGTTCGGGTCGAGGTCCCTTTCGGCCGGCGCCGGGTCATCGGCCTGCTGCTGGGGGTCGCCGAGCATACCGACGTGCCCCGCCACAAACTCAAACGGGCTACCGCCCTGCTCGATAGCACGCCGGTGGTCAGCCCCGAACTGCTCGAACTGCTGGGCTGGGCGAGTCGCTATTATCAACATCCCATCGGCGAGGTGATGCTGCACGCCCTGCCGGTCCTGCTGCGTCGCGAGGCGCAACCGGCCCGGCGCGGCAGCGAACACTGGCAGCTCACCGCGGCCGGACACGCGGCACTGGAACAGCCCCTCAAACGCGCGCCCAAACAGGCGGCCCTGCTGGCCAGCCTGCAGGCGCGGCCGGACGGCGCCAACGCCGCCGAACTGGAAACCGAGCACGTCAACTGGCGGCCGGTACTGAAAAAACTGCTCGACAAGGGCTGGGTCGAGATGAGCCTGCGCGCCACCCTGCCGCCGCCGAGCGAACCGCGCCAGTCGGCCCCGACCCTGACCGGGGCGCAACACAGCGCCGTGGAACAGTTGCTGGAACAGCTCAATCGTTTTCACTGCACCCTGCTCGACGGGGTCACCGGCAGCGGCAAGACGGAAGTCTATCTGCAATTGATCGAACGGGTCATCGCCGGGGGACGCCAGGCGCTGGTGCTGGTGCCGGAGATCGGCCTGACGCCGCAACTGGTGGAGCGCTTCCGGGCGCGACTGAACACCCCGGTGGCCGTCCTGCATTCGGCGCTCAACGATCAGGAACGCTATAACGCCTGGCTGGCGGCCCGCGAGGGCGAGGCGGGGGTGATCATCGGCACCCGCTCGGCGCTGTTCTCGCCGCTGCCCAATCCGGGCGTGATCATCATCGACGAAGAACACGATCTCTCCTTCAAGCAGCAGGAGGGCTTTCGCTATTCGGCGCGGGATCTGGCGATCCTGCGCGCGCAGAAACTGGACATCCCCGTCGTGCTCGGTTCGGCCACGCCGTCGCTGGAGACATTGCACAACGCGCGCCTGGGCCGTTATCACCATTTACACCTGCCCGAACGGGCCGGCGCGGCGGTGTTTCCGCGCTTCATTATCCAGGATGTGCGCGGCCAGAAACTGGAGCACGGCCTCTCCGCCCAGTTGCTGGCGCGCATGCAGCAGCATCTGGCGCAGGACAGTCAGGTATTGTTGTTTCTCAACCGCCGCGGCTTCGCGCCGGTACTGATGTGCCATGAATGCGGCTGGCATGCCCGTTGCGCCCGCTGCGATGCTCATCTGACCGTGCACCGACGCCAGCACAAACTGCGCTGCCACCACTGCGGCAGCGAACAGGCCCTGCCCGAGAGTTGTCCCGAGTGTCAGGCCGGGGAACTGCTGCACATGGGGCTGGGCACCGAACGGGTCGAAACCGCCCTGCAGGAACAGTTCCCCGACGCGCGTATCGTGCGCATCGATCGCGATACCACCCGGCGCAAGGGCGCCCTGCAGGAACTGCTGCGCCAGGTTCACGCCGGCGAAGTCGATATCCTGCTCGGCACCCAGATGCTGGCCAAGGGGCATCACTTTCCCGACGTCACCCTGGTCGGCATGCTGGATGCCGACTACGGCCTCTACAGCGCCGACTTTCGCGCCAGCGAACGCATGGGCCAGCTGATTTTGCAGGTGGCCGGGCGCGCCGGGCGCGCCGAGCGCCCCGGCGAGGTGATGATCCAGACCCACCATCCCGACAATCCCCTGCTGGCGCAGCTGGCCGCCCACGACTATCCCGCCTTCGCCGAGACCCTGCTCGGCGAACGGGCCCAGGCCGAACTGCCGCCCTACGCCAGCCTGGCCCTGGTGCGCGCCGAAGCCGTCGATGCGCGCGCCGCGCTCGATTTTCTGCAGGCCGCCCGCGAGGCCGCCGGCCCCACCGGCGCCGAACAGCCCTTGCTGCTGGGCCCCGTGCCCTCGCCCATGGAACGCCGCGCCGGCCGCTATCGCGCCCAGCTGCTGCTGCAGGCCGGCGACCGCCAGACCCTGCAACGTTTTTTGCAGCACTGGCTTGTCCGCATCGAACAACTCCCCGACAGCCGCCGGGTGCGCTGGTCGGTTGACGTCGATCCGCTGGAGATGTTCTGACGA
>JBKGZJ010000005.1:0-40252 GCA_046545635.1 Thiohalophilus sp.
GGCTACAGGTTCGTCAGCCAGCACCACCTCGGGCTTGGATATGAAGGCGCGTGCGATAGCTACGCGTTGTTGCTGGCCACCTGACAAATCAGCAGCCCGGCGCAATAGATGCTTTTCTTCCATACCCACTTCATGCAGCAATTCACAAGCACGACGCTGGTCACTGATGGAGAAAGCCTTGATCACGCTGCGCCAGAAATTGACATCAGGCAGAACCCCGGCCAGAACGTTATGTAATACCGACAAACGCGGCACCAGATACAACTGCTGATGAATCATGCCAATTCGTCGCTGAATTTTTTCGAGATTTTTACTATTTAAGGGAATATCACCCAGCGTAATTCTACCGGCACTGGGTTCCACTACACCATTGACCATATTCATCAGGGTCGACTTGCCTGCGCCGGACGGCCCTAGCAGCACACAGAACTCACCGGCGCCAATGTGTAGCGATAAATCATCCACGGCGCGCGTGCCATCATGGTAGACCCTGCTTACGGAATCGAAATGCAACATAGTGTTTACCTCACATTTGAGTGAATATGCGGGATGACGCCTGCCATCCCGCGACTTACTAAAGTGGACAACAATCAGCGTTGGCCGGCCTTATCGATCATGCCTTCTTTGACCTGTTTGGTGACCGCGTCCAGCTTGGACAAGGCATCAAAGATTTTCTGTTCATCAAAATCGGCATCGTAACGGTCCACCTTCTTACCGCCGTAACCGCGGATCTTGGCCAGGTCAATTTTGGTATGAATGTTGTTGAAAGCATGACGAAGCCTCTTTTTCAAATCACTATCGAGGCCTTTATTCATGGTCATGGGCGGGTTGGGAATGGGCTGTGATTTTGCGAGTGGAGCAAATTGTTCAGGATCAATGGCGCCTTTTTTGACTGCTTTGCCAAAGGAGTTGTAGGAAGCTGCGGCAGCGTCTACCTTGCCTTCCGACAACGCCGCCAGAGACGCCGAGTGAGACCCAGAAATAATGATGCGATCAAGATCTTTAGCAGGATCCACACCCTCAGCGATCATCATAGCAACCGGAAAATTGAACGATGAGGTAGAGCTTGTGCTACCAAACGCCATGCTCTTGCCTTTGAGGTCGCTGATTGAGTTTATGCCGTTACCCTTGCGAGTAAATATGCCCGAGTAATAGGAAGCGTCACCTTTTTTAACGTCGACGGCGAGAAGATCTACGCCGCATTTTTTGTTCGCTTCACCGTATGTGGAAGCGCCAAGCCATGCGATGTCTGCCTGATCATTACAGAGCCCTTCGACAACCGCCGAATAGCTGCTGCCGGCTCTAATGTCGAAATGAATGCCATAGTGTTTGGTTATGCCGTTGAAAACAGGCTTGTAATCCTGAGTAACATCATTGGTACCGGTATCTGCCGGTATCATCAGTACACGTAATGGGCGTTCTTTGGAACCGTCCGGCAGGTCGCTAGTAGCAAAAACATTAGTTGATACAAGCGCCGCTGCTATACCGATTGCGAACAGGTTTTTGATATTCATTGCATTAATCCTCATGTTTATGGATATTGTTACTCAGAGTTGGATAGAAAGTTGTGCCGCATCGCCGCGGAAACGGGTTATTGCATACTCGACGGGCCTGTCGGAGTTAAGTTCAAGATTAAGACTCTTGACGCGCAAAACTGGTGACTGCCGGGACATATTTAACAGCCGTGCATCGTCCGCCTCCGGCAATACCGCACTGATTGTGCTTTCACTACGTTTTAATTCAATGCCATAGTTATATTTGAGGAACTCATGGAGAGAACCACTGTTATAGAGGCTCATAATGGCCGGGCATGTGTGCAGCGGAATAAAGTGGGAGATAATACAAAACGGGCTGTCTTCAACTTGACGCAGCGTCTCAATGAAGATGACTTGTACGCCCTCCTCGATTTGAAGTCGCGACGCCACTCCGCGCCGGGCTGGCATTACCTGCTTGCGCAGGACACGGCTGTCCGTCGTGTGGCCGAGATTTGCCAGTGTCTCCGTGAATCGTGTTTTGCTACCGATGACGTAGTTGATGGCTGGCTCGAGAATAAATACACCCTTGCCGTGGTAGCGTTCCACCAGGCCGTCAGCGACTAGCTCATCAACTGCCCGGCGGAGGGTATGACGGTTCACACCGAAGCGTTGCGCCAGTTCGGTCTCAGAGGGCAGTGTGTCACCGGGCTGATACAATTCCCGGATATCCTTGAGAAGTTCGTCACGTATTTGCCGGTAGAGCGGTGCATCCCCTTCGCCGCGTGTTATCAGATATACAGACATCTAGACATCTCCACAATTTGGAGAATAATCTAAATGCGAATCATGACAGCCAGGTGACGATTCGGTGTCGGTGAGATGAATATGTCAGCGAGGGAAGCATAGAAAGAACAACTCGCTTTTGCCTGTCTCGAGCGATGGATTGGCGTCAGCAGCTCGATATTTCGTCGTCAGTTAATTTAAAGGTTATATCTCGTTTTACTGAATGTCGGTTTTGGGTCGTTAGCAGTCAGAACACGCCCTTGTTTTGACCATCGCTTTATCCACCATAGACCATGTTTACACTAATTTGAATGTGGTACATGCCCTGCAACGTGCTGATAGTAGGTGGTTTCTGGATCCCTGCCTGCGCCGGGATGGCAGTGGTTCCGAACTCAAGTAACTCCCATCCAGGTGAGAACCTTATTTCCCCGGACAACAGCCTGCTATCGAAACCCGGCCTTATTCGACGGTCACGCTTTTGGCGAGATTGCGGGGCTGGTCGACGTCGGTGCCCTTGAGCAGGGCGACATGGTAGGCGAGCAGCTGCAGCGGCACGCTGTAGATGATGGGCGAGATGGCGATATCCACCGGGGCGATCTGGAGTACCGAGACCCCTTCACCGGCACTCATTCCCGCATTCTGATCGGCAAAGACATACAACTTGCCGCCGCGGGCGCGGACTTCCTGCAGGTTGGATTTGAGTTTATCCAGCAGTTTATCGTTGGGCGCGACGGCGATGATCGGGACGTTGGCATCGACCAGCGCCAGCGGGCCGTGCTTGAGTTCGCCGGCGGGATAGCCTTCGGCGTGGATGTAGGAGATCTCCTTGAGTTTGAGCGCGCCCTCCAGCGCCACCGGGTACATCATGCCGCGACCGAGAAACAGGGCATGCTGCTTGTCGACAAAGTGCTCCGCCAGTTGCCTGATCTCACCGTCCAGCTTGAGCACTTCCTCGATCATGCCCGGCAGATGGCGCAGCTGATCCACCACCTTGGCTTCCAGTTCTTCGGACAGGCCATGACGCCGCGCCAGTACCACCAGCAACAGCAGGATCGCCACAAGCTGGGTGGTAAAGGCCTTGGTCGAGGCCACGCCGATCTCCGGACCGGCGCGGGTCATCAGGGAGAGCTCCGATTCCCGCACCAGCGAACTTTCCGGTACGTTGCAGATCGCCAGGGTATGCTCGTAACCCAGCTCTTTGGCCAGGCGCAGTGCCGCCAGGGTGTCGGCGGTCTCGCCGGACTGGGAGATGGTGATAAACAGGGTATCCGGTTGCACCACATGCTTGCGATAACGAAACTCGCTGGCCACCTCCACATTGCACGGCAGGCTGGTGACCGACTCGAAGCCGTATTTGGCGATCATCCCGGCGTGATAACTGGTCCCGCAGGCGACGATCTGCACATTGCGCACCTGCTCGAAAATGGCCGCCGCTTTGGGGCCGAAGCTGGCTTCCAGCACCTTGTCTTCACTCAACCGGCCTTCGAGCGTTTCAGCAATGGCCTGCGGCTGCTCATAGATCTCCTTGAGCATGTAATGCGCATACTCGCCCCGCTCGACCGCATCGCTGCTGAGCTTGCTCTCATGCACCGGGCGACTGACCGGCCGGCGCTGATGATCGTAGATCTCGACCCCATCGCGACCAAGTACCGCGACATCGCCTTCCTCGAGAATATAAAACCGGTTGGTGACGGGTAACAGCGCGGCCATATCCGAGGCGATAAAGTTTTCATTCTCGCCGATACCGATCACCAGCGGTGAGCCGCGTCGCGCCGCCACCAGCCTGTCCGGCTCCGCGTTATAAACCACGCCCAGCGCATAGGCGCCTTCGAGATCATCCACTGTATCCTGCACGGCCAGCAGCAGATCCTTGCCCTGGTTGAGATGTTTGTGCAGCTGGTGGACGATCACCTCGGAATCGGTATCCGAGGTAAACAGATACTCCTCGGCAATCTGGGTATGCTTGAGCCCCTCGAAATTCTCGATGATGCCGTTATGCACCAGCGCCACCGACTGCTTGCAGATATGCGGATGGGCATTGTGGGTGGCGGGCTCGCCGTGGGTCGCCCAGCGGGTATGGCCGATGCCGATCTGTCCCGCCGCCGGGGTCTGCTCCAGCTCTTTTTGCAGATTGGCGATCTTGCCCACCGTGCGTACCCGGGTCAGACAGCCCTTCTCATCCAGCACCGCGACCCCGGCCGAGTCATAGCCGCGATACTCCAGCCGCCTTAACCCGTCGACCAGGATCGGGGTAATGTCACGGTTTGCAATGGCGCCTACGATTCCACACATAATAATTACAGGTCCGAGGGACGAGGGACGAGGGACGAGGCTGTGATTACAAGCTGCATACTTCCAGACCGTTTGCTAATGACCACGAGTGGGTCGTCATCATATAAGTTTGTTAAAGCCATAATACGCTTTTCCTCGTCACTCGTCCCTCGGCCCTCGGCCCTGTTTCGTTGGTCGCTTCCAGCCCGTGACGGTTTTCTGTTTGCTTCGGCTCAGGGTCAGGGCGTTTTCGGGGGCGTCACTGGTAAGGGTGGTGCCGGCGCCGATGGTGGCGCCGTCGCCGATTTTCACCGGCGCCACCAGCTGCGAGTCGGAACCGATGAAGGCGTCATCGCCGATCTCGGTGCGGTGCTTGTTGGCGCCGTCGTAGTTGCAGGTGATCACACCGGCGCCGATGTTGCTGCGCTCGCCAATCGTGGTATCGCCGACATAACTGAGATGGTTGATCTTGCTGCCGGTGCCGACCTGACTGTTTTTCAGTTCAACAAAATTACCGATGTGGGTCTGCGCCGCCAGTTCGGTGCCGGGCCGAATCCGGGCAAAGGGGCCGATGCGGCTTTCGGCGCCGATATGGGCATCTTCGATCACGCTCATGGGCAGCACCTGTACACCATCGTCCAGCCTGCAATCCTTCAGCACACAATTGGCGCCCACCGACACGTTATTGCCGAGCGTGACGTCACCCTCGATGATGACGTTGATATCCAGGGTGACATCCTGGCCGCTGCTGAGCCTGCCGCGGATATCCAGACGCACAGGATCGGCCAGGGTCACGCCCTGCTGCATCAACCGTTCCGCCTGTTGCTGCTGATAGATGCGTTCCAGTTGCGCCAGTTGCTGGCGGCTGTTAACGCCCAGCACTTCAAAGGGCTCGGCGGGGTGGCTGACGCGCACCCCAACCCCGTCATTCACCGCCATGGCGATAATGTCGGTCAGATAGTATTCGCCCTGGGCGTTGTTATTCTTCAGGTTCCCGAGCCAGGTTTTCAATTTGCCGCCATTGACGGCCAGGATGCCGGTATTCACCTCGCTGATGCGCCGCTGATTCTCATCGGCATCCTTGTGCTCGACAATCGCCGTCACCTGGCCGTGCTCGTTACGCACGATACGTCCGTAACCGGTCGGGTCCTGCAGATGGACTGTCAATAAACAGAGATCGCGATCGGCATATTCGCTCAGCAGGGCCAGGGTCCCGGCCGACAGCAGCGGAACATCGCCATAGAGCACCAGGACGATGTCATCATCGGCCATCTCGGGCAAGGCCTGCATGACGGCATGACCGGTGCCCAGCTGTTCGGCCTGCAACACCCAGTTGATCGCGGGATCGGCAATCTGTTGAGGCACCTGCTCGCCGCCATGACCGTAGACCACGCTCAGCCTGGCCGGCAGCAGTTCGCGGGCCGTGTCGATCGTGTGTTGCAACATGGGCTTGCCGGCGAGCGGATGCAGCACCTTGGGCAGAGAGGAACGCATGCGCGTCCCCTGTCCCGCGGCGAGGATGACGATATTCAGCTGAGGTTTGCCCATGACAGAGATTGTAGCGTTCCAGATGAATTAATTCAGCGTGCGCTTTTGCGTGGGGTCGCCCGCCGGTTGACCCGTGCCGCTCTCCTGCTCGGTGGCATCGCGAATGCCGAGAATGTTGATCATAAAGACCACCGTCTTGCCGACAAACGGCGGATTCCCGTCAAACTCGATGCGCCCGTCCTCGATTCGGGTCACGCGCATGGTCACACTCTCGCCGGCGGCGTCCTGGAACGTGGCCTCGGCGCCGAGCCGCTGATACTCGCGGGGAACGTTGCTCAGATCATCGGAAAAGGTCAGACCCGGATCATACTGACCAAATCCCTCTTCCGGGGTCAGAGTCACCTTCACGACATCGCCGACCTGATGGCCTTCCAGCGCCTGCATCACTTTGGGGAACATCCGTTCATCCCGATCGTGCAGATAGTCGTGGGGGATATCGGTCTGCTCGAGGACTTCCCCGTTCTCGTCGGTAATCGTGTAAACAAAGGTCACGATTTTGTTCTTTTCCACCCGTTGTTCAGCCATGACACCTTCTTTTGATCATAATTGCATGGGCGACGGCGTCAGGCTGTCAGGTAGCGCTGCGCGCAACCTGACCTGCGCCTCTGTTCGTCACCCCGGTGGAAGCCGGGGTCCACGTCACCCCGGCGAAAGCCGGGGTCCAGATCTATTCAGCATCCGGATTCCGCCGGAAGACTTGATCAGTGGTACCCCAAATAACAAAGGGGCAGTATACCAACTGCCCCTTTGTGCTGACACGCGCAATACCGTGACCGGTCAGCGTTTTTTGCGCAACCGCTGAATGGCCTGCAACTGGGCCACCGCTTCGGCCAGCTGGGCCTGGGCCTCGGCCAGCTCCATTTCACCCGCGCGATCCTTGAGCTCCTGCTCGGCCGCCTGTTTGGCCTCCAGCGCCGCGGCCTCGTCAAGATCGTGGGCGCGCACCGCGGTGTCCGACAGCACGGTCACGTGATGCGGCTGCACTTCGAGAATGCCGCCGGAGACGTAGAAGCTCTCTTCCTCGCCGCCGGGTTTGGTCACGCGGACCTCGCCGGGCTTGAGGGGGGACAGCAGCTGGGTGTGGCGGGGATAGATCCCCACCTCGCCCGTGCTGGCCGGCGCCACCACGACTTCCGCCGTACCGGAGAAGATCGCCGCTTCGGCGCTTACGATATCAAGATGCATGGTCATGGCCATGTTTCACTCCTCGCCCGCTCAAAGGGACTTGGCTTTTTCCAGGGCTTCTTCGATGGTACCCACCATGTAGAAGGCCTGTTCCGGGATACTGTCATATTCACCATCGACAATCCCTTTAAAGCCGCGAATGGTGTCTTTCAGGGAGACATATTTCCCCTGCGCACCGGTAAACACTTCCGCCACGAAGAACGGCTGGGAGAGGTAGCGCTGGATTTTACGCGCGCGGGATACGGCCAGCTTGTCTTCTTCGGAGAGCTCGTCCATCCCCAGAATCGCGATGATGTCCTTCAGCTCTTTATAGCGCTGCAAAGTCCCCTGGACGGCACGCGCCACTTCGTAGTGCTCTTCACCGATAACCAGCGGATCCAGCTGGCGGGAGGTGGAGTCCAGCGGATCCACCGCCGGGTAGATCCCCAGCTCGGCGATCTGACGGGAGAGTACCAGGGTCGCGTCCAGATGCGAGAAGGTGGTCGCCGGCGACGGGTCGGTCAAATCGTCCGCGGGCACGTAAACGGCCTGGAACGAGGTGATGGAACCGGTCTTGGTGGAGGTGATACGTTCCTGCAGCACACCCATTTCCTCGGCCAGGGTCGGCTGATAGCCCACCGCGGAAGGCATACGGCCCAGCAGGGCGGAAACTTCGGTCCCGGCCAGGGTATAACGGTAGATGTTGTCGATGAACATCAGCACGTCACGGCCCTCGTCGCGGAAGTACTCGGCCATGGTCAGCCCGGTCAGGGCGACACGCAGGCGGTTACCCGGCGGCTCATTCATCTGCCCGTAAACCAGCGCCACCTTGTCGAGTACGCCCGATTCGGTCATTTCGTGATAGAAATCGTTCCCCTCACGAGTCCGCTCACCGACACCCGCGAACACGGAGTAACCGCTGTGCTCCATGGCGATGTTACGAATCAGCTCCATCAGGGTCACGGTCTTGCCCACACCCGCGCCCCCGAACAGGCCGATCTTGCCGCCCTTGGCGATGGGCATGACCAGGTCGATAACCTTGATCCCGGTTTCGAAAATCTCGATCCCGGTGGCCTGTTCGGCATAGGTCGGCGGCTTGCGGTGAATCGGCATGGCGTCGTCGGCGCCGATCGGCCCCTGTTCGTCCACCGGGTTGCCCAGCACGTCCATGATGCGGCCGAGGGTCTTGGTACCCACCGGCACGGTGATCGGCGCGCCGGTGTTGGTCACCGCGGTTTCACGCTTGATCCCTTCCGAGCTGCCCATGGCGATAGTCCGTACCACGCCGTCGCCCAGCTGCTGCTGAACTTCCAGCGTCAGGCCGGTTTCCTCGACTGTCAGTGCGTCATACACTTTCGGCATCTGGTCACGCGGGAATTCCACGTCGATGACCGCACCGATGATTTGTACGATTTTTCCAGAACTCATTGTCAGTTCCCCTGTAACTTTGCTTGAAATCTGTTATACCGCCGCGGCGCCCGATACGATCTCGGACAGCTCCTGGGTGATGGCGGCCTGGCGGGCCTTGTTGTAGGCCAGCTGCAGGTCATCAATCAGGTTGCCGGCATTGTCGGAAGCGGCCTTCATGGCCACCATCCGGGCGGCCATTTCGCAGGCGACGTTTTCCACGACACCCTGATAAACCTGGGATTCGATGTAACGCACCAGCAGGCCGTCCAGGACTTCCCTGGCATCCGGTTCGTAAATGTAATCCCAGTGGTATTCGAGCTGCTCATGTTTCTCGGCGGAAGCCACCGGCAGCAACTGTTCAATCGTCGGCTGCTGGGTCATGGTGTTGACGAAGCGGTTATAGACCACGAACAGGCGATCGATTTCGCCGTTATCGTAGGCATCCAGCATCACCTTGACGGTACCGATGACATCGGTCAGCGACGGCGCGTCACCCAGATGGGTTGTCTGCGCCTTGATGTTGCCGGTCAGCCGCTTGAAGAAACCCAGCGCCTTCTGGCCGACGGTGCAGAAGTCCATCTCGACATTCTGATCCTGCCACTGCTTCATGTCGTTGAGCACGACCTTGAACATATTGTTGTTCAGGCCGCCGCACAGACCGCGGTCGGACGAGATGATGATATAGCCGACCCGCTTGATCTCGCGCTCCTGCAGATACGGATGGTGATACTCGGGATGGGCAAAGGCCAGATGATCGATAACACCGCGCATCTTGTCCGCGTAGGGACGTGAGCTGGACATCCGATCCTGGGCCTTGCGCATCTTGCTCGCCGCCACCATCTCCATGGCGCTGGTGATCTTCTGCGTATTTTTAACGCTGTTGATCTGAGTGCGTATTTCTTTGCCGCTCGCCATCGCGATAACCCCGCTTACCAGGTACTGGTGGCTTTGAATTTCTCGATTGCCGCCTTCATGGTCGCTGCAATCTCGTCGTTGTAGTCGCCGCTGTCATTGATTTGCTTGAGCAGGTCCGACTGGTTGGAGCGCAGATAGGCCAGCAGGGCCAGTTCGAAGTCGACCACCTTTTTGACATCCACGTCATCCAGGAAGCCTTCGCTGGCGGCGTACAGGGAGAACGCCTGTTCGGCGATGCTCATCGGCGCATACTGCTTCTGCTTCATCAGCTCGGTAACGCGCTGACCCCGTTCGATCTGCTTGCGGGTGGACTCGTCCAGATCCGAAGCAAACTGGGCGAAGGCCGCCAGCTCGCGATACTGGGCCAGCATCAGGCGCACACCGCCACCCAGCTTCTTGATGATCTTGGTCTGGGCGGCACCACCGACACGGGAGACCGACAGGCCGGCGTTGATGGCCGGGCGGATACCGGCGTTGAACAGATCCGATTCCAGGAAGATCTGACCGTCGGTGATGGAGATGACGTTGGTCGGGACGAACGCGGAGACGTCACCGGCCTGGGTTTCGATGATCGGCAGCGCGGTCAGTGAACCGGTCTTGCCTTTCACTTCGCCGTTGGAGGCCTTCTCGACATATTCCTCGTTAACCCGCGCGGCACGTTCCAGCAGGCGGGAGTGCAGATAGAAGACGTCACCGGGATAGGCTTCACGACCCGGCGGACGACGCAGCAGCAGGGAAACCTGACGATAACCCCAGGCCTGCTTGGTCAGATCGTCGTAGATGATCAGGGCGTCTTCACCGCGATCGCGGAAGTATTCACCCATGGAGCAACCGGCATACGGGGCCAGAAACTGCATGGCGGCCGATTCGGAGGCGCCGGCAGCCACCACAATGGTGTGTTCCATGGCGCCGTGCTCTTCCAGCTTGCGTACCACGCCGGCCACGGAAGACTGCTTCTGACCCACGGCGACGTAGATACATTTCACGCCGGTGCCTTTCTGGTTGATGATGGCGTCGACCGCGACGGCGGTTTTACCGGTCTGACGGTCGCCGATGATCAGCTCGCGCTGACCGCGGCCGACCGGCACCATCGCGTCGATGGCCTTGAGGCCGGTCTGTACCGGCTGGTCAACCGACTTGCGCCAGTACACACCCGGCGCGACTTTTTCGACCGGGGCGGGTACGGCGTTTTCAATCGGACCCTTGCCGTCGATGGGATTCCCCAGGGCGTCGACCACGCGGCCCAGCAGGGCTTCGCCGGTCGGCACCTCAAGGATGCGACCGGTACATTTGACCTTGTCGCCTTCGGTGAGGTGTTCGTAGTCACCCAGAATAACCGCGCCGACGGAATCGCGCTCGAGGTTGAGCGCCATGCCGAAGGTGTTGCCGGGAAATTCGATCATCTCGCCCGCCATGACGTCATCAAGACCGTGAATGCGGACCACGCCATCGGCCAGGGCGACGATGGTGCCTTCATTGCGAGCCTCGGAAGCGGCTTCGAAACCTTCGATGCGCTTCTTGATCAGGTCGCTGATTTCAGATGGATTCAGTTGCATGATTGATATCCTTGTTAAAACCTTAATGCATCAGTGTGTTAGTCAGCCGCTCTAACTGACCTGTGACAGAAGCATCAATGACCAGGTCTCCGGCTCGGATGATCGCACCACCTATCAGTGATTCGTCGGTCTTGTTGACCAGCGTCACTTCACGTCCCAGACGATTTTTCAACGCGGCGATCATGGCCTGCTGTTGCTCATCGGACAGGGGGTACGGCGTTGTCACTTCTGCCTGGACTGTCTTTTCTGCTTCCGCACGCTGTTCTTCGAACTGCTGGGCAATTTCGGGCAGCACAGTCAGGCGTTTGTTTTCAGCCAGGACCTTGAGCATGCTCTTGCCGTGATCGTTGAGCTTGTCGGCGCATACATCAGTGAACAGCTTGATCTTGGCGTCCTGACTGACCTCCGGATTACCGACCAGATCCATCGCGGCATCATCCGCCGCCACGGCAGCCAGCCAGTGCAGCATCTCGGACCACTCTTTCAATTTGCCCTGCTGCTGTGCCAGATCAAAGGCGGCCTGCGCATAGGGACGTGCAATGGTGCTTTTTTCTGCCATGGTTCAGTCCCCTGGATTAAATTTGCGCCACCAGATCCTTGAGCAGATCTTCGTTGGCCTTGGCATCGATCTCGCGCTTGAGAATCTTGCCGGCGCCGGCAACCGCCAGGGAGGCGACCTGACCGCGCAGTTCTTCCCGCGCCCGGTTCACTTCCTGTTCGATTTCGGCCTGGGCCGTTGCAATGATGCGTTCACCTTCGCTGCGCGCGGTTTCCTTGGACTCTTCAACGATCTCCGAAGCACGCTTCTGAGCCTGGTTGATAATGTCCTGAGCCTGCTGTTTGGCTTCGTGCAGAACTTCCGCCGCCTTCTTTTCAGCCAGCTCTTTCTCATGCGCACCGCGTTCAGCTGCGGCAAGGCCATCGGCTATCTTCTTCTTGCGCTCGTTCAGCGCGTTCATAATCGGCGGCCACACGAATTTCATGCAGAACCACACGAATACGATGAACGTAAGCGTTTGGCCTATGAGAGTTAAGTTGATATTCATCGCCAGAACCTTGGTTGATTAGTTCGAATGTCTGTTTCAGTTACTCGACTATTCTTAAACTTAGGCCGCAACGGCGAACAGAATATACAGGGCGATACCCACGGCGATCATCGGAACCGCGTCGGTCAGACCCATGACGATGAAGAACTGGGTACGCAGCATCGGAATCAATTCCGGCTGACGGGCAGCGCCTTCAAGAAAACGACCGCCAAGGACACCGATACCAACCGCGGCACCCAGTGCACCCAGACCCAACATCAGAGAACCTGCGATGTATAACAGAGCTTGTTCCATTGTCTTCTCCTGTAGCTTTAAACGTTAAATAACAAAAAATAAAAACTGTTTACGTCAGTGTTCCGACTGCGCCATATCCAGATATACGATGGTCAGGGTCATGAAGATGAACGCCTGCAGCGTGATAATCAGGATATGGAAAATGGCCCAACCCAGTTGCAGGAAGCCGCCAAAAATGCCCATCGCCAGACCGCCGCCGTACATCAGCGCGATCAGAATAAAGATCATCTCACCCGCGTACATGTTGCCGAACAGTCGCAGGGCCAGTGAAATCGGCTTGGAAATCAGGGACACGAATTCCAGAATAAAGTTGACCGGAATAAACAGTGCCTGCACGACCGGGTTTTTGGCCTGAAACGGCATCATGGTCAGCTCGCCCATGAAACCGCCCACGCCCTTGTTCTTGATGCTGTAGTGCAAAATCAGATAGAACACCGCGAAGGCCATGCCGAAGGTGGCGTTCGGATCGGTGGTGGAGACCACCTTGAAATAGACATGGTGCGGATCGGCACCAAATACGCTGGAGCCGATCCAGCCGGCCAGCGAGGGCAGCCAGTCAACCGGCACCAGATCCATCAGGTTCATCAAAAAGATCCAGATGAAAATGGTCAGCGCCAGCGGCGCGACCAGATTATTCTTGCCGCTGAACGAACCGCGCACGCTGGTGTCGATAAACTCGGCAATCCATTCGACGAAGTTCTGCCAGCCGCTCGGGGTATCGGCGCTGGCGGTCCTGGCCGCCTTGCGGAACAGCCATAAAAACAGCGCCCCCAGCACAATCGACCAGAGCATGGTATCCACATGAATGGCCCAGAAACCCATTTCGCTGGCTTCCTGCGCCGTATGCGCAAAACCCCAGCTCCCGTCGGGATGCTGGCCATAAGTCCAGTTTTGCAAGTGATGCTGTATATACTCTTTTGAAGTCGTCGTTTCGCTTGCCATGGTTGTGTTTAAACCCAGATTTTTATTACGAGAAACCGGTCTCCGCCGTCGCGCCTAACGGGCGCGTAACGGGCGGGCAAAAAAGTAGCCGAACTGGGCAGCGATAAAGCCGATCAAGATTCCCGCGGCTTCGATCTTCAGGACCACCATGCCCAGCGCCAGCAAGGCAACAATGGTGATCAGACGAAACAGCGTGGCCTTGTAGAACTCGGCCATACGCAACACGTTATCCGTCGCGTCGTTATCGCTTTCTGTCGCCAGACTGATGCGCCAGGCACCTGCCAGGGCGCCGGCGATTCCCACGGCACCGCCATACAGCGTTGCCAGGCCAAAATCCGTCCCCTTCTTCAGAAAAATCACGATTGCGGCCGCTACAGCCAGCGCCACCTGAATCAGGATCAACCTCAGGAGTGTGCGTCGGAAGGCAATCTTCGCCGCATTGGGCATGCCGAAGTGGGTCACTTGCGCCTGCCCTCCGAACGGGACCTCAGGTATCAGGGGCGCGTAGTATATGGGGTCGCCCCGACAGGGTCAATGATGGGTGTATCACTGGAATTTATCCGCCTTTCGCGGTCCGTTTCTGGCAAAAGGCCTGTATATTACTTAATTAGAATTATTTAATGTGGGCCAGGATCCCGTCCAGCTCATCCAGGCTGTTGTACTGGATCACCAGCTTGCCCTTGCCCTTGTTGTCGGACTGGATCTGGACCTTCGCCCCCAGCTTTTCCGACAGGTCTGCTTCGAACCGACGAATGTCGGGATCCTTGCCTTGCGCCGACTTTTTCGGTTTGGCCGGCTGCGAGAGTTTGCGCACCAGGTTCTCGGTTTCGCGCACCGACAGGCCGCGCCGGGCCACCTGCTGCGCCGCCTCGATCTGGGCCCCGCCCTGCAATCCCAGCAGTGCGCGGGCATGGCCCATCTCCATCTGTTCGGACTCCAGCAACGCCTTGACCGCCGGTTCCAGACTCAGCAGCCGCAACAGATTGGAGACCGCGGCCCGCGAGCGGCCCACCGCATCGGCCGTCTCCTGATGGGTCAGGCCGAACTCCTCGATCAGGCGTTGCAGCGCCATCGCCTCCTCGACCGGATTGAGCTCCTCGCGCTGGATGTTCTCGATCAGGCCCATGGCCATGGCGGCCTGATCCGGAACATCGCGCACCACCGCCGGGATCTCGTGCAGCCCGGCCAGCTGCGAGGCGCGCCAGCGGCGTTCGCCGGCGATCAGCTCGAAGTGACCGGCCTGGGTGTGGGGCCGCACCACGATGGGCTGGACCACGCCCTGGGCTTTGATGGAGTCGGCCAGCTCCTGCAGGGCGTCCTCGGGAAAATCGTGGCGGGGCTGATAACGGCTCTTGTGGATCACATCCACCGGCAGCATGCGCAGGTGATCGCCCTGGGGGTGCTGATCGGGCTCGGGCAGGGCCACTTCCCCTTCTTCGGCGGTCGTTTGCACCGGCGGCGAAGCGGCCGCGCCCAGTAGCGCGTCCAGCCCGCGACCCAGTCCGCGTTTTTTACCCGCCATCGTTAAATCGCTCCTCCGGCGCCCATCAGGTTGGCCTGCCGGGCAGCCTGCATGTCCTGATCCTTGCGCAGGATCTCCCCGGCCAGCGCCAGATAGGCCAGCGCCCCGCGCGAAGTTTTATCATAAGTGATGACCGGCAAACCGTGGCTCGGCGCCTCGGCCAGGCGAACGTTACGCGGGATCACCGTGCGATAGACCTGCTTGGGAAAATGCACCAGCAGCTGGCCCGAGACATCATTGGCCAGATTGTTACGCGGATCGAACATGGTGCGCAGCAGCCCTTCGACCTTGAGCTGCGGATTGACGCTGGTACGGATCCGTTCGATGGTATTGAGCAACGCTGTCAGCCCTTCCAGCGCATAGTATTCACACTGCATGGGAATCATTACCGATTCGGCCGCCACCAGCGCATTGAGGGTCAGCATGTTCAGCGAAGGGGGGCAATCGACCAGAATATAATCGTACTGATCGCGGACACCTTGCAGGCTGTCGCGCAACTTGCGCTCGCGATCGGGAGCGCCCATCAGGGAAATTTCGGCGGCCGTCAGATCGCTGTTGGCCGGCAGCACGTCATAGTTAATACCGTCGGGGCGCCGCAGAATCTGCTCGACCCCGGCCTCGCCCAGCAACAGGTCGCAGGTCGTCAGGGACAGATCGTTTTTGTCAACGCCGCTACCCATGGTGGCATTGCCCTGGGGATCCAGGTCCACCAGCAAGACCCGGCGCCTGGTCGCAGCCAGGGAGGCGGCCAGGTTGATACAGGTAGTGGTCTTGCCGACCCCGCCTTTTTGATTGGCAATCGCGATAGTTCTGCCCATGATCTGACTCCCCTGTATCCCGGCGTCATTGGCCGGCGACATGCCGGACCACTAACAGATGGCGCTCCGCATCCAGCCCGGGCACTGTCAGTCGGTGGCTCGTTTCCAGCTCGAAATCATCCGGCAGATCATCGATCTCCGCGACCGGATAGACGCCCTTCATGACGAGAAACTGGCCGTGTGGCCGGCACAAATGCCGCGCCCCCCGGATCAGTTCCCCCAGGGTCGCATACGCGCGGGCAATGATAGTATCGAAGCCCGGTGAGGATTGGAACTGCTCCACCCGCGAATGTACCACAGAAACATTTTCCAGCCCCAGTTCCGCCAGCGCCTGGCGCATAAACCGGACTTTTTTGCCGTTACTGTCGAGCAGGGTAAATTGCCACTCGGGGCAGGCCAGCGCCAGGGGAATACCCGGCAGGCCGGGGCCGCTGCCCACGTCGAGAATCTGCCGGCCGCGCAGATAGGGCACGACCACCAGTGAATCCATCAGGTGGCGGGGGATCATCTGCGCCGGCTGGCGCACCGCCGTCAGATTGTAGGCGTGGTTCCATTTTTCCAGCAAGGCAATGAAATCCAGCAGTTTTTGTTCAGCCTGCGGCGGCAGAGAGAAGGGGAGTTCCCCCGTGCGTCGCGCCAGCTGATCCGACAGTGTGTTATTCACTGTGCGGCGTTCCGGGCACTAGCGGGCGATTGCCGCGTCGCTCAGCTTGTCGAGCGCGCCCTGCATCTTCTTGATCACTTCAGCGCGATCCCGAATGTCGTGCCGATCGGCGATGTACTGCGGATCGTTATAGCCCAGCCAGACCTGGCCGTCGGCATCCTTCCAGGCCAGCGCCTTCATCGGCAGGTCGATGCCCGAGGTCTGCTCGCTGGTGAACATATGGCTGCCCAGGGCCGGGTTGCCAAACAGCAACAGTTCGGTGTCGCGCAGCGAAATATCGACCCCGGCGGCTTTTTCGGCATGGTTCCAGCGGGTAACGATGCTGATGCCTTTTTTCTTCAGGACCTTCTCCAGCCGATCGAGGGTTTCTGCCGCGCTATGCGGACTTGGCTTGACCACCAGTCCCGGTACCTCAGCGGCCCAGGCAGCCGGCAGCAGACAAAGACCCAGAATAAAGACAGGCAGACGTTTCATGGAATTTCCTCCTCCAGATTGATTGTTGTTATGGCAAAGCCGAATGTGGCGGGGGGCGCCAGAGATAACCGGGCTTCGCCGCAGACTCTCTCCCGGTCTGCTGCAACCATTGTAAAGCGCCCGGCAGGCAATTCCTATCGCTGTAATCTGATACAAAAATCCGGCACTGTCACCGCTTCCGCGAACGCGGTTGCCCCACCCGGCCGGTAATCCCCTCTAAAGTTTCCGTGAATCGGCCGATACAACCTGTAACCCGGTGACGCAGCGCCTGCCGACAGGCGGCGGGGTTCACCCCGGCCAATTTCAGGACCGGCTTATGCAATAAATCAAGGGCGCGGGGTGAGTGAAGCCACCGGCCACACGCAAACGAGGTAAACTATGGCCAGTCAACATATTCTCATTGTGGATGACTCCCCCACCGATGTGCAGGCACTGAAGGAACTGCTCGGGCAGATTGGTGAATTTGATATCAGCGTTGCCACCGATGGCGCCGAAGGAGTCCAGATGACGACGGAACTGTTGCCGGATCTGGTTCTGATGGACGTGGTTATGCCCGGAATGAACGGGTTTCGCGCCACTCGCGAGATTGCGCGCGCGGAGCAAACCGCGCATATTCCGATTCTGATCGTCACCACCAAAGAACAGGTTTCCGACAACATCTGGGCAATACGTCAGGGGGCCTCGGGATTTTTGAACAAGCCGGTCGATCTGAACGAACTCAAGCCCCTGGTGCTTGAGGCCCTGGCCTGAGCACGCCGGCGTTCAGCCCACATCCTGTTTAATGGTGGTCGTGCTGTTGCTCCGCTTTTTCAGATAGACCAGCAGCAGGGAGACGCCCGCCGGCGTCATCCCGGAAATGCGCGCCGCCTGGCCCAGGGTCGCGGGGCGAATACGGTTGAGCTTTTCACACACCTCGGCTGACAGCCCCTTGACCGCATGATAATCGATATCATCGGGCAGGGTCGTCTCCTCGTGATCTCGCTGACGGGCAATCTCATCTTTTTGACGTTCGATATAGCCGGCGTACTTGGCCTGGATCGCCACCTGCTCGGTAACCACCGGATCCAGAGCCGCTTCGCTGTCACCCGTCAACAAGGCCAGATCGGCATAACGTACTTCGGGGCGGCGCAACAGATCGTGCAGGGTCGCCTCGCGCGCGAGTTTCTTGCCCAGTAACTGTTGCTGTTTTTCGGCCGGGATCTTCTCCGGATGCACCCAGGTCGACCGCAGTCGCTGCAGCTCTTTTTCGATTGCCTCGCGTTTTTGCTCGAAGGCGGCCCAGCGCGCGTCATCGATCAGCCCCAGCTTGCGGCCTGTTTCGGTCAGGCGCAGATCAGCGTTGTCCTCGCGCAGCATCAGCCGATACTCGGCACGACTGGTGAACATGCGATAGGGCTCCTGGGTGCCGGCGGTGATCAGATCGTCCACCAGCACCCCCAGATAGGCTTCATCGCGTGCCGGGCACCAGGCGTCTTTGTCCTGCACCTGCAACGCCGCGTTGATCCCGGCCAGCAAGCCCTGCGCGGCGGCCTCTTCGTAACCGGTGGTGCCGTTGATCTGGCCGGCGAAGAACAGCCCCGGCATATGTTTGGTTTCCAGGGATGATTTCAGATCGCGCGGATCGAAATAGTCGTATTCGATGGCGTAGCCGGGGCGGGTAATGTGGGCGTGTTCAAAACCGACAATGGAGCGCACCAGCGCCAGCTGCACGTCGAAGGGCAGGCTGGTGGAGATGCCGTTGGGATAGACTTCGTGGGTGCTCAGGCCTTCGGGCTCGACAAACACCTGGTGGGCATTTTTGTCCGCGAAGCGCACCACCTTGTCCTCGATCGACGGGCAATAACGCGGCCCGACCCCCTCGATCTCACCGCTGTACATGGGCGAGCGATCCAGGCCGCCGCGAATGATCGCGTGGGTCCGCTCGCTGGTGCAGGTGATATGGCAGGGCACCTGCGCGGGGTGTTCGTCAGCGCGGCCCATATACGAGAAGACCGGTACCGGCTCATCGCCATGCTGGGCTTCCAGTCGGGAAAAATCGATGCTCTTGCCGTCCAGCCGCGGCGGGGTGCCGGTCTTGAGCCGATCGACGGTGAACGGCCGCTCGCGCAGGCGCCGGGAGAGCGCATTGGCCGGCGGATCGCCGGCGCGCCCGCCCTCGTAATTGGACTCGCCGATATGAATGCGCCCGCCCAGGAACGTGCCGACCGTCAGCACCACCGCCCGGGCAGCGAACTTCAGCCCCATCTGGGTCTCGACCCCGACCACCCGATCGCCCTCGACGATCAGATCCTCCACCGCCTGCTGGAACAACGTCAGGTGGGGGGTGTTCTCCAGTTCCAGACGTACCGCCTGCTTGTACAGGGCGCGGTCGGCCTGGGCGCGGGTGGCGCGCACCGCCGGCCCCTTGCTGGCGTTGAGGGTGCGAAACTGGATCCCGGCCCGATCCGTGGCGCGGGCCATCAGCCCGCCCAGTGCGTCCACTTCCTTCACCAGATGCCCCTTGCCGATGCCGCCGATGGCCGGATTGCAGCTCATCTGGCCCAGGGTTTCGATGTTGTGGGTCAGCAATAACGTGCGCACGCCGGCCCGGGCCGCGGCCAGCGCCGCCTCGGTGCCGGCGTGGCCGCCGCCGACCACGATCACCTCGAATTTATCCTGATAAAACATGGGCCTGGGCCTTGATGATGCCTGGGTATAAGGGGGCGCCATTGTACGCCGCTGGCGAGAAATGCGCCAACATTCGCTGCCGTGCCGCCGGGCGACAGCATACAAAAAATAGTATTGACAATGATTCTCATTTAGATATAGTAATACTCCAGACTCACCACCCACACAGGAATCGCACGATGTACGTTTGTCTCTGCAAAGGCGTTACCGACACCCAGATCCGCGACGCGGTCATCGACGGCGCCGACTCCCTCGCCGACGTGCGCCGGGATCTCGGCGTGGCCAGCAACTGCGGCTGCTGCGCCAGGTGCGCCCGCCAGGTCATCAGGCAAACGAAGCAAGAGATAGCCTGCCTCGACGACGCCTGCCAGGTGGCCTGATTACCCACCTTTGCCGGGTTGCAACCCGCGTCCCGGCTCGCTACTTTTGCTTTACTTTCCCGTCCCTGTCGGGCGACGCGGCGCCATACACCAACAAGAAGCCGAACGGCGACAACAAAGTCATCGAGTATCTTAACAAAGCCCTGAAAAACGAGCTGACCGCCATCAACCAGTATTTTCTGCATGCGCGCAGGTACAAAAACCGGGGGCTGGAGAAACTCAACGACAAGGTCGGCCTGCAGAACTATCTGCAATCACAGATGTAACCCACCCGGAGGCAAGTCCGCGCCGGCACCCCTTTTGACGGGACGGCTGCTGCTTAATAGTGCGGCGGGATTTCCGACTCCTGCGGATTGGCGCCGACGATCCGGATTTCCCGAAAGCGGTCTTTCAACTCGGCCATTTCCTGTTGCAACCGATCCAGTTCCCTGCGCTGGCCGGCGATAATATCGCTGAGCCGGTTCAATGTTTCGTCCTGAAAAGCGACCCGGGTTTCCAGCTGTTCGATGCGTTGCTCCATGTTGTTGACTCTCTGTTTGGGTGTTTGGGTGTTCGGCCGGGTCTGGCCGCCGCGGCGCGGGCACAATACCCTGTCAGCCGACAATGGCAACGGCGCCGCTATTGAGTTGCAGCGGCAGGGTGACGTTGAAGTCCTTGTCGATATCTTCGACCAGTTTGGCGTCCTGTTCAATGAGCGCCCCCGATGCCTTCAAAGCCGATCCGGACAAAAGGTATCTCGTGCGACGTGTGATCGACAAAATCAGGTTTTTACGAATTTTGTCGCAACCTTTTTGTTATTTTTATCGTGTAATTCGATATGGCCATTATTTCTCTTCCCAGCGCTCGCCGCGAACGGCAATTTGACCGCAAGATTCGCCCCCACCTGCCGGCGCTGTATCGCTACGCCTATCGTCTGTGCGGTTCTCGCGACGACGCCGAGGATCTGATCCAGGATTTGCTGATCCGGCTCTATGAAAAGCAGGCCGTTCCCGACTCCCTGGACAAGCCGCAGACCTGGCTGCTCAAGGTGCTGTATCGCCAGTTCATCGACTGGCAGCGCAAAGCGCGCCGCACCCCGACTCTGCTCGGTGACGAGCATGGCGACGATTTTCTCGCCAACCAGCATCAACCCCGGGATACGCCGGAACATGCTGTTGAACAAAGCCGCTTGCAACGTGATCTCGGCCGGGCGATTGACTCGCTTAACGCGGAGCAGCGCACCGTCATCCTGTTGCATGACGTGGAGGGCTTTACCCTGCAGGAGCTGCAAAAGGCGCTGGATACCCCGGTGGGGACACTCAAATCCCGTTTACACCGGGCTCGCCGGCAATTGCGTGAATTTTTTGGTCCCGACAGGGAACCTGCCGGGCAATCTGATCGTGTTACCGGGCAGGAGCGATAAAATTATGCAATGCACCACGTTTCAACGACAGCTTGACGACCTGCTCGACGGCGGATTGCCCGCCGCCGAGCAGGCTGCCCTGCAGCAGCACCGGCAAAGCTGCCCGGTCTGCCGTCAACAGTATGAACGGGCCCTGGCGCTGCAGGCCGCCCTGCGCCAGCTGCCTGTCCCCGCGCCGTCGCCCGGCTTCGCGTCCCGGGTACTCGCTCGCGCGCACCGACAGGCCGGCTCCGCGCCCCGAACAGCGCCGGCCAGCTGGCTCAAGGGTGCGGTGGCCGCCGGGGCACTGATAACCGCGCTGTTTGCCGGCTATCTGGCGGGCAACCTTTCCGGCGAGGCCGACAACCATGAGGCGATTGCCATCACCCTGGCCCCGCAACAGACCCGGACGGTCCAGCTGGCATTTCACAGCAAACAGGCGCTGGAAGATGTCCGGCTGACCCTGCAGTTGCCCGAACAGATCGAGATCGACGGCTATCCCGGCCAGCGCGAGCTGAGCTGGCGGACCGATCTGGCCCAGGGCAGCAACCGCCTGCAACTGCCGCTGATCGTTCGCGACAACAACTGGCAGCGCGGCGAGCTGATCGCCCGGCTCGAACACGCCAATGGACAACGGGAGTTTCGTATCCAGGCCCGTGTTAACTCGCCTGCCAACACAGGCACCCCGAAACAGACACTGTAACCCCCACCCGACAGGAGCACGACGATGAAAACACTGAAACCTTATCTTCTGACCTTGATGGCAGCACTGCTGCTGCCGCTCGGTGCCCAGGCCCAGGAGCGTGACGATCTCGAAGTCACCCTCGAAGCGGTCCCGGCCGACAGTTCCGCCGACGCGGCGATCAATGATATCCGGTTGCCCGAGGACGCCGCGTCCGAGGCGCACGACAACGCCGCGTTCGGCATCGACACGGCCAACAAGGCGCGCCGCCTGCGCGAGGAGATGAACGAGGACTTCGGCGAGGGTGTCTCCGAGCGTGCCCGGGAGCGGGCCGAGGAGCGGAACCAGAATATTCAGGCCCCGGATGGTCGTCCGTAAGTAACTAACACCGCAACAACAACCCCCCACGCAAACCACGTCGGTATTTTACCGGGGTGGTTTGTTTTATTATATGTATACGATATATCGAGGATGCTGTAATGCCATCGGGACGGACCGTCCGCCACTCACTGTCGCTATGCCTGCTCCTGTTCAGCGCTCTGTCCGGCGCATTTGCCGCCCCGGCCGCTCAGGCCGAGTTCGAACGGGGGGTGGCGGCCTCGCAACGCGGGGACCATCAACAGGCGATTCAGGCCTATCTGCAGGCGCAACAGGCCGGCTTCGATAAACCCGCCCTGCATTACAATCTGGGGGTCAGTTACTTCCGGCTCGGAAACTACGCCAAAGCGGCGCAACAGTTCGAGCAACTGACCCGCGATCCACAATGGACCGCGCTGGCCCATTACAACCTGGGGCTGGTGGCCCGGCGTCTGGATCAGCCCGACCGGGCCGCGGATCATTTCGAACAGGCCTATCGACGCAGTGATAACGCCCGCCTGCGCACGCTGGCCGCCACCGCCCTGGATCGGCTGCCCGGCACCGACGCCGATGCCGGCACCACGCTGTCCGCCACGCTCGCCGCCGGTTACGACAGTAACGTGGCGCTGGCGCCCGATGCCGAGACCGTCAACCTGAGCGACAACAGCGATCTGTTCATCGACGCCGGCGCGGTGATCAATCACCGCCTCAGCGGCGACAATACCCGCGCCCGTTATCTGTTTGGCGGGCTGCATCTGCGCCAGTACACCGATCTCAGCGAATTCGATCAGCAGAGCCTGCGCCTGGGCTTCAATCAGGAGCAGATCCTGCGGCGCTGGCAACTGGATCTGCGTGCCTATCTGGACAGCATCCATGTCGACTCGGACCGTTTTGAACAATCGCTGAATGTCGCCGCCCATGCCCGCCGCTCGCTCGGCGGCGGCCGCGATCTGCGCCTGTATTATCAGGCCGGGCTGATCGACGCCGGCGCCCGTTATGCCTATCTTGACGGCCGGGAACAGCGGCTCGGCATCGACAGCCTGCTGCCGACCGGGGCGGGCTGGTTACGTGTCGGTTATCAGCTGGAACTCAATGATCGGGACGATCTCGAACAAAACGGCGAGTTCTTCAGCTACTCGCCGACCCGCCACACCCTGTTCACCCGCCTCTCCCTTCCCGGATCCGGCCACTGGCGCTACACCCTGCGCGGGGAATACCGCTACAGCGATTACGCCGATCCCTACCGGATCAGCAATGGCACCACCGAAGAAGTGACCCGCGAGGATCACCGCTATCTGGTCGGTATCCGGGCCCAGCAACGGCTGGCCGACAAAACGGCACTGTTTGTCGACTATCGCTATATCGACAACGATTCCAATATCACGGCGTACGACTATGCCCGCCACCAGGTCATGGGCGGGATCGAGGCACGCTATTAATCAATAACAGGCAACATTACGGGGCCGAATACCTGCCGGAGAAGGACCGATCTGACTCGCTTTCTTTGATACACAAGGGTATGCCGGATCAGGCCACATTCTGCATCCGGTTTGCCAGATCATGTCCGGCAGTGGCGGATGGCAGGCTTTTGCCATCCTGGTGGTAGAGCTCGATGGTTTCTTCCACAATCCGGCACAGCTCATCGAAGACCTGCCTTTCATCCTCGCCATGACAGCCGCCCAGGAGTAATCCCGGTGCACTGCCGATATAGCATTGATCCTCCGGTGACCATTCGACGATTTTGGCGTAACGGGCGCTCTCTTTCACTTGTTCAACTCCTTCAGCGCCAGGCGCACGGCCCGCGACCGATACTGTTTTGCGTCATTCCCGGGCTTGCCGGACAGGGTTACGGGTTTGGTCACGTTCGGGTGAACAAAGTTCCGGTGACTGCCACGGATTCATCGATGTTTTCTCTTTGGTGGCGCCGACGGCCTGTGCCGGGTGGTGATTATTTTACCGATTTTTCATGAGCTTAAGCGACTGAAAATTTATTTGCCCGGCGGGCTTGATCGTTCTCCAAAAGTTCTCTACAGTTAGAGAACGTTAGGAGAACATATGCTCACTCAACTCGAACAGCGCATACTGGATTTCATTCGGGACTATATCGGTGACCATGAGCACGCACCGACCCTGAACGAGATCGGCCAGGCCCTGGAGATCAGCTCCAGGGGCACGGTCCACCGGTATGTGCAGTCGCTGATCGAGAAGGGCGAGCTGGAGCATGTTCAACGTGGATGGCGCGGCATCCGACTTGCCAGTCCCACTCCCACTCGATCCACAACCCTCCCGCTGGTGGGTCGGATTGCCGCAGGCCACCCTATCGAGGCCATTCCCGGCCAGGAAGAACTGAATCTCAGCGACATGTTCGTCGGACGCGATCGCTACGCCCTGCAGGTGAAGGGCGACTCCATGATCGGGGTCGGCATTCTCGACGGCGATCTGGTCATTATCGAACCCCGGGATCGCGCCGAGTACGGCGATATCGTGGTGGCGCTGATCGACGAACAGGAAGCCACCCTCAAACGTTACAAACGCTATGCCGACGGCCGCGTGGAGCTGAGCCCGGAAAACCCGGATCTGCAACCCATGGTCTTCGATCCGCGCCGGGTCCGCATCCAGGGCATCCTGGTCGGCCAGCTGCGCACTTATCAATAAGCATTCCGGTGGATCATGCCGGATCGATCCCCTTCCCCCTCCGTCGCCACGCCTGCCTTCAAGGCCTGGCCGCACGCCATCTTGCTGGTGGACATGAACGCCTTTTTCGCCTCGGTGGAACAACGGGATCACCCCGAGTTGCGCGATCGGCCGGTGGCCATTACCAACGGCCGGCAGGGCACCTGCATCATCACCTGCTCCTATGAAGCCCGTCGTCACGCCGTGCACACCGGCATGCGCCTCAAAGAGGCGCGCCAGTTGTGCCCCAATCTGATTCAGATCCCGGCCCGGCCGCAACGCTATGCCGCCGTCTCCAGCGCGATCATGGAAGCGCTGCAGGCGACGATCAGCCCCGACATGGAAATCTTCTCGGTGGATGAAGCCTTTCTCGACATCACCCGTTGCCAGACGCTGCTGGGTCATCCGGCCGATATCGCGCAACGCGCCAAACAGATCGTCTTCGAGGTTTCCGGCCTGCGCTGCTCGGTCGGCGTCAGCGGCGACAAGACCACGGCCAAGTATGCCGCCAAGCTCAACAAGCCCGACGGCCTCACAGTGATCCCGCCGGATGAGGCCAGACAGACTCTGGCCGATGTGCCGGTCACCGAACTGTGCGGCATCAATCGCGGCATCGGCGAGTTTCTGGCCGCCCGCGGCGTGCATGTCTGCGGCGACATGGCCAGACTGCCCATCGGGGTGCTGGCGCAGCGGTTCGGCAATCCCGGGCGGCGCATCTGGTACATGGCCCGGGGCGAGGATCCCGATCCGGTCCACATCAATGTGGCTCCGCCGAAAACCGTCGGCCACGGCAAGGTCGTCCCGCCCGATACGCGCAACCGGGAGGTACTGCTGACCTTCCTGTTGCACATGAGCGAGAAAGTGGGCGAGCGCCTGCGTCGACATAATCTGCAGGCACAGCATTTTTTTGTCGGCCTGCGTTGCTCCCGGGGCTGGCTCGGCGCCAGGTCCCCGACCCGCCTGCCGACCGACGACGGCGGGGCGATCTACCGGTTATGTCGTCAGGTATTGCGTGATCACTGGCAGGGCGAGGGCATCCATCAGGTCCAGATCACCGCGCTGGATCCCCGCAATGGCGAACGGCAACTGCAACTGTTCGAGGCCGAACCCGTCCAGCAACGGGCCAGTAATCAGGTGATGGATGCCGTCAACCGGCGCTACGGGGAGTTCACCCTGGCCCCGGCGCGATTACTGAACCGTGCCGACATGCCGAACGTGATCTCCCCGGCCTGGAAGCCCTTCGGTCACCGACAAACTATCCCGGATAATTAAGCCTGGCGATTCTTCTGCCATACCAGCGTGCGGTTGTTGACCGGCATTTCGATATCCTCTATCAGCGACAGGCCTGCCGCTTCGGCGAGCTGTTGCAGATCGGCGACATCGCGCACACCGCTGACGGGATTGCGCTGGCGCAAGCCCACATCAAACCGCGCATTGCTTTCACTGGTATGCACGCCGTTATATTTGAACGGCCCGTAAAGACAGAAGCGACCGCCGCTGGCCAGCACACGCCCCACACCCTCGAACAAGGTCTCCACCGCGGGCCAGCCCATGATGTGCACGGTGTTGGCACTGAATACACCGTCGTAGCTCGTTTGAGGCCAGACGGGTTTGCGCAGATCCAGCACAAAAGGCGGCGCAAGATCGTCGCGTTGCGACTCCGCCTGCCAGAGACGGATCCCCGGCAGGTTCTCCGCCACATCGCTGGGCTGCCAGTGCAGGTGCGGCATTTGCTCGGCAAAAAACACCGCATGCTGGCCGGTGCCGCTGCCGATCTCCAGAATCGTTCGGCAGTCGGTAAACTGCCGCTGCAACACCGCCAGGATCGGCTGCTTGTTCTCCTCACAGGCTTCGGCAAAAGGTTTCATCAGACAGGACTCGTTTCGGTTGGGCACTTGCCGTGCGTTGGATATGCATCAATATTTGATATGTATCAATACTAAATGTTTATATTAGTATTATATTAATTACCGGGTTATCAAGCGATAGGGGAGTGGGCATGCGCATCACGTTGTTATTCGGCCTGTTGGCAATCCTGCTGACCGGTTGCCAGGAGGGCCCGTCGTCGGCAGACAAGGCGGCGTCACGCCCCGACGGTGCCAGGCTGTACACGCAATACTGTGCCGCCTGTCACGGCGATAAGGGTGACGGCGGGGTGGGCGTACCGTTGAATCTTCCCGATTTCCAGTATGGGGTGAGCGATCGATTTTTAAAAGAGACGATTCGTCATGGCCGTCCGGGCCGGGTCATGCCGGCCTTCACCGAACTCAGTGAGGCGGAAGTGGACGCGCTGGTCAGGCATCTGCGCAGCTGGGCACCCGGCAAACCGCTGATGCCGACGCATGCCACTATCGAGGGCGATCCCCGGCGCGGCAAGGCACTCTACGAGGAACATTGTGTCAGCTGCCATGGCAGCCGGGGCGAGGGGGGCGAAGGCACCGGCGTGACATTCTCCCGGCCACGCGATCAACCCATTATCGCCCCGGCGCTCAACAACAGCGGCTTTCTGGCCGCCGCCTCGGACGAATTGATCAAGGCCGCGCTGATGAACGGCCGTGAAGGCACCCCGATGCAATCATTTCGCAAACAGGGCCTCGGCGAACAACAGATTGACGATATCGTCAGTTATGTCCGCAGCTTCGAACAACAACCGGATCCCAATGCCGTGGGCAGTGCGGATGATGAACCGCTGACCATCAGCTACGAATCGCCCTATTCCGTCGAGGAGACCGTTGACGCCCTGAAGCGGGCCGCCGTGGGCAGAAACTTTCGTATTATCCGGACCCAGCGGCTCGAGGACGGGTTTTTTGCCCAGGACGAGCAAAATCCCGATCAGGTGATTGTCCACTTCTGTAATTTTGATTTTCTCAATCGTGCCCTGGCCATCGACCCGCGTGTCGGGCTGTTTTTACCCTGTCGGGTCACGGTGGTGGAGCGTGAAGGCACGGTCGAGGTCATTGCCATCAATCCCAAACGCCTGGCCTATCTGTTTAACAATGCCGAGCTGAACCGACTCTGCGACGAAATGGCGAAAACCTACAATATGATTATCGAAGAAGCGACATTCTGATGATGAAACGACTTGCTCTATTATTCAGCCTATTAATCGTTCTGGCACCGGCCTATAGCGACGACCGCCTGCTGATGGCCCGTACCGAACAGGCCTTTCCCGAGGCGATGTTGAAGCTGCAGGAAACCATCAAAGAACACGGCTATACCATCAGCCGGGTGCAACGGGTCGATATCGGTCTGACCGAGTTCGGCTACGAGACTGACAAGTACCGTGTGGTTTTCTTCGGCAAGCCGGAAGAGATCCGCCGTATGAGCCGCGAGTATCCGCAGCTGATTCCGTATCTGCCGTTGAAGATTGCGATCTTCGCCGAGGAGGAAGACACGCTGATGGTCTCCTTCAGTCCCCTGCAACTGCTGGAAACCGACGAGCCGGAGCTCAACCGCGTGCTGAAAAACTGGGCCGCTGATCTGGAAGCCGTGCTCGCCGAGATGCGCAGTAGCGAGTAGACACTCGCTTGTTAAGCCGCAGCATCAGCCGGGGGCAACCCGGTCACTTTCCTGTCCCCCGGGTGGACCGCCCCGGGCTCCTGGCCCTGCCGGTACTTGCACATCGGCTGCCGGGGGGGTAGCTTAGGTTTCCCGTCATCACGGCACGGCTAACGGACTACCTAATCATGCTGGACAAACTCGACACGCCCCACTTGCAGCAGATTATCAGCGCCTGCCCCATCGGCATTCTGCTGCAGGACAGCCACGGGCGGATCAGCTGGGTCAACGATGCCCTGGCACAAATGCTGGGCGAAGCACGCCGGGCGCAACTGCTCAACCAACGCGCCGACGAACTCCCGGCCTCCCTGTCAGACCTGCTCAAGCTGAACACGACCCTGCATCTGCCGGGTGACGAGGCCGGCGAGGATCGCTGGTTGATCGCCCAGCAACAAACCCTGCCTGATGAGAAGGGCACGGTTCGCTATTTTATCGATATTACGCCGTGGCACGGGTTGATGCAGGAGCGCGATCAACTCAGGGATGAACTCGACGATATCATCATGATCGACAATGAAACCGGCATGCGCAACCGCAAGGGGCTCTACTACAGTCTCGAACCGCAACTTTCGCGCAGCCGCCGTTATGATCGCCCCCTGTCTGTTATCATTTTGCGGCTCGATTGCCTGGAACACTTCAAAGAGCGTTATCAGCGTGACGACGCCCTGCCGCTATTGACCACCGTCAGCCGTCTGCTCAGCGATCAACTGCGCTGGGCGGATCTCGCCGGACGCCTGTCGGAAAACGACTTTTTGCTGGTACTGCCGGAAACTCACGCCGAGGACGCCGGCAAGGTCGTGAACAACCTGCGCAAGCTGATCGATGCACTGACCATTCCCGATCTGGAACCCGCCGATTTTGCGATCACCGCCCGATTCGGGGTGGCCGAATGGCGCAAGGGGGATGACATGGGGCTGTTGCTGATGCGTGCCCGCCAGATGCTCGACGACGATTCCGATCACCGGCCCGAGAACAGGGGCCAGGGGCCAGGGGCTAGTGACGAGTAACACCGGCAGAACAATATTCCTTATTTATTACCAATTTTAATATGAAACCACGAAACAGTTAGATTCATTCTTCGTGTCTTCGCGCCTTCGTGGTGAATATTTTCCTCGTCCCTCGTAACTCGTCCCTTTTTTAGAACGCGAGCTGTTCCAGTCGTTGACGGACCCGGCCGATGGCGGCGCGGACCTGTTCCGGGGCGGTGCCGCCGATATGGTTGCGCGCGGCGACCGAGCCCTCCAGAGTCAATACCTCAAATACATCCGCTTCAATCGTCCCGGAAAACTGCTGTAACTCCTCGAGCCGCATCTCGGACAGATCCCTGTCATTGTCCACGCCGTAACGCACCGCCTTGCCGACGATCTCGTGTGCGTCACGAAACGCCACGCCCTTGCGGACCAGGTAATCGGCCAGATCGGTGGCGGTGGAGAAGCCGCGCCGGGCCGCATCGTACATGTTGTCCCGCTTGACCCGGATCTGCGGCATCATGTCGGCATACAGCTTCAGACAACCTTTGACATTATCGATGGTGTCAAACAACGGCTCCTTGTCTTCCTGATTGTCCTTGTTATAGGCCAGCGGCTGGGCCTTCATCAGGGTCAGCAGCGACATCAGGTGGCCGTAGATGCGCCCGGTCTTGCCGCGCACCAGTTCGGGCACATCGGGGTTTTTCTTCTGCGGCATGATACTCGAACCGGTACAGAAGCTGTCGCCCAGATCGACGAAATCAAATTGCGCCGAGGACCAGAGGATCAGCTCCTCGGAAAAACGCGACAAATGCATCATCAATACCGACGCCACCGACACCAGCTCGATGGCAAAATCCCGATCGCTGACCGCGTCCAGGGAGTTTTCCGCCACGGCGTCAAAACCCAGTTCCCGCGCGGTAAAGGCGCGATCAATGGGATAGGTAGTGCCGGCCAGCGCCGCCGCGCCCAGCGGCATGACATTGACCCGTTGATACGCGTCCCGCAGCCGCGCCAGATCCCGCAGCAGCATCTCCACCCAGGCCAGCATATGATGACCGAAGGTCACCGGCTGCGCGGTTTGCAGGTGAGTAAAGCCGGGCATGATAGTCCCGGCCTCCGCCTCGGCCAGTCCCAGCAACCCCTCGATCAAACGCGTGACTTCGGCCTGCAGCGTGCGCATCTCATCGCGCAGATACAGCCGGATATCGGTTGCCACCTGATCGTTGCGCGAACGGCCGGTGTGCAGCTTCTTGCCGATGTCGCCGATACGATCGGTAAGGCGCGCCTCGATGTTCATATGTACATCTTCCAGGCTCGTCGACCAGGCAAACTCGCCCCGCTCGATATCCTGCTCGATTGCCTGCAAACCGTCGACGATTGTGTCCCGCTCGGCGTCACTCAACACCCCGACATGCGCCAGCATGCGGGCATGCGCGATGGAACCGGCGATATCGTGTTTATACAGGCGCTTGTCAAAGCCGACAGACGCGGTAAACACCTCGACAAAGGCGTCGGTGGGGGCGGTAAAGCGCCCGGCCCAGGGTTTATCGGTCTGACTGGCATCACTCATGACAATTCATCCATTTATTCAACTGCTTCGATTATAACGGTTTCACTCTGGTTGCGCATGAGATCGCGCAATTTGTGCTTTACTTCACCCCGTTATTGCCCGGACTCACGCTTGCCAGTCACCCGTGCTGCTTTCTTCCGCATTTGTCTGCTTTGCGCAATAACGGGGTTCAGTTAAGATGGCTGCACACGCCCACTCCGGAGCAGACGATGCCGGTCACTGCGGACAAATCCCGTTTAACCAGCCCGACCATGGAACAGGACAACCTGTTTCTGCCGGACTTTTGCGGCATCCGCATGGTGTTTCTGATAGTCATTATTGCCGAGCTCGCCGCGATCGTGATCGCCCTGGCGCCGCTGGAGACCTCACTGACCGAGCGCTGGACACGGCTTGGGCTGATTTCCCTGTTTGTACAGTGGTGCGCCCTGACCAGCTGTGCCGTCTTGTGCCTGTTGCGCCGGCACCTGGGTCGGCTGCCCATCTGGAAGGCCAGTCTTTACAGTTATCTGCTGATTCTGCTGATCATTGCCCTGGTCAGCGAAGGCGCCTACTGGCTGATCCATTATCCGGGCGGGATGGATGGCCTCTGGCACAGCAAGTTTCTGGCGCGTAACCTGCTCATCGGCCTGATCATCACCGGCCCGCTGCTGCGCTACTTCTATATCCAGCACCAGTGGCGGCGTCAGGTCCGCGCCGAATCGGAATCCCGCCTGCAGGCCCTGCAATCCCGTATACGACCGCATTTTCTGTTCAACAGCATGAACACTATCGTCAGTTTGATCCGGCAAAATCCGGGGCAGGCCGAACAGGTGGTGGAAAATCTCGCCGATCTGTTTCGTGCCTCGATCAGCGATGCCCGCCAACGCGTGACGCTGGCCGAAGAACTGGAACTGTGTGAACGATATTTACAGATCGAACAGTTGCGCCTGGGCGATCGACTGAAGGTGCACTGGCAGGTCGATGAACTGCCGGATGATGCGCAGGTCCCCGCCCTGTTGCTGCAACCGCTGGTCGAAAACGCCATTTATCACGGGATCGAGCCGCGCACCGAAGGCGGCACGATCGAGGTGGAGGGCGTTACGGACAGGCAACAACTGCAGGTTATTATTCGCAATCCGCTGCCCGAGAGCAATTCATCCCGGCCGTTTCGCCCGGGTAATCAGCTGGCCCTGCAAAACATTCGTGATCGACTGGCCGCCGGCTTCGATGGCCCCACACAGCTGTCACTTGACGGGGATGATCGGCGTTATAAAGTCTGTTTGAGCTTTCCCTATGAGCCCTGGCATGAAAATTCTGATCGTTGACGACGAACCGCTGGCCCGCAGTCGTTTGCAAAATCTGCTGGAGACGCTGCCCGATCTCACTGTCGTCGGCGAAGCCCGTAACGGCCGGCAGGCACTGGAGCTGGTGCAACAGCATCAGCCGGATGTGGTGTTGCTGGATATACGCATGCCCGGGATGGACGGCATGGAGGCTGCCACTCACCTGAACAAGCTGGCCAATCCGCCGGCGATTATTTTTACCACCGCCTACGATCAGTACGCCCTGCAGGCATTCAAAAGCCACGCGGTGGATTACCTGCTCAAGCCGATCAAACAACAGCAACTGCAACACGCCCTGCAGGCCGCCACCCGGCTGTCCCGCGCCCAGTTGCAGTCACTGGCTCAACTGCAGGAGGAACACGCTGCCACACCGCAGAATATCAGTGCCCGTGTACAGGGCGGCGTGCGACTGATTCCGGTCAACGAGGTGCTCTGTTTCCTCGCCGAGGACAAATATGTGACGGTTTGTTACCGGGGCGGGGAGGTGTTGGTCGAGGAGTCGCTCAAATCCCTGGAACGCAAGTTTGCCGACCAGTTCATCCGCGTGCATCGCAATGCCCTGGCGGCACGCCGTTATATCAAGGAACTGCGCAAGGATACCCAGGGGCGGGTATTAGTCTGTTTGCAGCATGGCGATAAAACCCTGGAAGTCAGTCGCCGACACCTGCCACAAATCCGTCAACTGATTCGATCGATGGCGATCGCCGGGGACTGAAACCGGCGTTACTGCAATGAAACATTCATCGGCCGCAGATGCTGCAACGAAACCTCAATGGCATCATCCAGTTCGCCGCCGTAAAACGCCGGGGTGGTGATCCCCAGCACCCGTTCGGCCAGTTCGTTGCCGCGATAATCGACAAAGATCACCGTCGGCGTAACACTGGCCCGGTATCGCGCGGCGATATCGGAAGGTTCACGCTTCCGGCCGTCGAAATCCCGGATATCCGCAAACCGGTCGACCTTGATCATGCGCATGATCACCTTGTCGGCATACTCACCGCTTTTGCGCATGGGTTCGAGAAACTGTTCGCGCACCTGCTCACAATAGCTGCAACCATCCTGCGAAAACATGATCAGGATCGGCAGATTCTTCTCCCGCGCCAGGCGCCCGTCGGCGCGCAGATCCGTGGTACGCGGTACCTCGTAGGCGGGTGCGGCCTGACTCGTCGCGCTCAGCGGCAGGGTCAGCAACAGGGGGAGCGACAATATGGCAAGCAAACGTCTTAACATCAGGTGCATCGGTGCAGCAGGGATTTGGTGTATTATAAGGGTTTGTGCGATTTTCTCCGCATAAGTTTTATAATCTCTTTTTATATCCCCATTAAATTTTTAATCAAGAGCAAGGCATGAGCGAAATCCTCCGTATTGCGACACGCAAAAGTCAGCTGGCCCTCTGGCAGGCCGAATATGTCAAAGCCGCGCTGGAAGCCCTCCATCCCGATCTGCGGGTCGAGCTGGTGAAAATGACCACCCAGGGGGACAAGATCCTCGATACCCCGCTGGCCAAGGTGGGCGGCAAAGGACTGTTCGTCAAGGAGCTGGAAAACGGCCTGCTCAGCGGTGACGCCGATATCGCCGTCCACTCGATGAAAGACGTGCCGGTGGAGTTGCCCGACGGGCTGCACCTGCCGGTCATCTGCCCGCGCGAGGATCCGCGCGATGCCTTTGTCTCCAAGACTTACAGCGCGCTGGAACAGCTGCCCCGGGGCGCCCGGCTGGGCACGTCGAGCCTGCGCCGCCAGTGCCAGATCGCCGAGTTGCGGCCGGATCTGCAGATTCTCGATCTGCGCGGCAACGTCAATACCCGGCTGCAAAAACTGGATGACGGCCAGTATGACGCCATCATCCTCGCCGCCGCCGGGCTCAAGCGGCTCGGCTTCGAGGAGCGTATCACCCAGTTCCTGGGTCCGGAGATCAGCCTGCCGGCCATCGGCCAGGGGGCTGTCGGCATCGAATGTCGCCGCGACGATGAGCGCATCAACCGCCTGATCGCCCCGCTGAACCATGCCACCACCGCCACCCGGGTCCGCGCCGAACGGGCCATGAACCACCGTCTCAACGGCGGCTGCCAGGTACCGATCGCCGGCTACGCCGAGGTGTCCCATGGCGTGATCCTGATCCGCGGCCTGGTCGGGCGCACCGACGGCAGCGAAATCATCCGCGGCGAGATCGCCGGCCCGCCGGAGGACGCCGCCGAGCTCGGCCTGGTGCTGGCCGAAGATCTGCTGGCCCGCGGTGCCGATGTGATCCTGGAGGAGTTGTATGGGGAATGATCTGGCCGGTCTGCGGGTCGTCATCACCCGCCCGGCCCGACAGGCCGCCGCCCTGGTGGAGCGCATCAAACAGGCCGGCGGCCGGCCGCTACTGTTCCCCCTGCTGGCCATCGCCGACCCGGCCGATCCCGGGGCTCTTCGCCCCCTTCTCGAGCAACTGCCGGAAACCGATTTGCTGATCTTTGTCAGCCCCAATGCCGTGCACTACGGCCTCCGGCAAGTGGCCGCTTATGGCGGCCTGCCGCCGGGCGGCCGCCTGGCCTGTGTCGGCGAGGGAACCGCCCGGGCGCTGGAACAGCTGGCCGGACGCTCGCCCGATCTCCTGCCTGCCGGAGGATACGACAGCGAAGCGCTGCTGGCCCTGCCGGCCCTGCAACAGGTCGACGGTCAGCGGGTGGTGATCTTTCGCGGCCAGGGAGGGCGCGAACAACTGGCCGAGACCCTGCGTGCCAGAGGCGCGCAGGTGGGGTATGCTGAGGTCTATCGGCGGGTCAAACCCGACAATGATCCCGAGCGCCTGCTCGCCCCGTTGCGACAGGGTGAGATCGATATTATCACTGTCACCAGCAGCGAGGCGCTGGAGAACCTGATCGAATTCGGCGCGCCCGAGCTGGAGACATTGCAACGCACCCCGCTGGTAGTGTTTCATCAACGGATTGCCGACGCCGCCCGGCGGCGCGGCTTTCACGGCCCGCTACGGGTCTGTGACCAGCCGGGTGACGACGGGTTGCTCGAGACACTGCGCCGCTGGCGCCACGGTGAGTACCAACGCGATGAACGATAAAGACAACGAAGCCAATAACACGCAATCCGACAGCTCAGACGCGACGCCCGGGGCGACTGAACAGGACGCCAGTCTCGACGAGTCGCAAACAACCCCGCCCGCGCCGAAGAAACCGGCACGTGCGGGCGGAGTCGCGCTGTTTTTTGCGCTGCTCAGTCTGCTTGCGGTGATCGCCCTGGCCGGTGGTGGCTATTATCTCTGGCAGGAGCAGCAACAGTTGGCCGCCGAGCGGGAACAGCGGATCAGCCGCCTGCAGGATAACCTTGCCAGCCTCCAGCAAGAACTCAGTGCAAATAACGAACAGCAGGGTGAACAACTCACGGCTTTGCGTGAGCGCCAGAGCAACCTGGACAACGCACTGGAAAAGCTGCTCGCCAGTCGCAGTCATCTGCGCAACGACTGGCTGCTGACCGAGGCCGAATACCTGCTCAAACTGGCCAATCATCGGCTGTTACTCGAGCGGGATGTCGAGACCGCCATTGTTGCCCTGCAATCGGCCGATGCCCGGCTGCGCGAAGTGGCCGATCCCGGCCTGCTGACGATCCGCAAGCGCATTGCCGCCGACATCAGTGATCTGCGCAGCGTGCCCCAGCCGGATCTCGCCGGTCTCTCCTTCAACCTGAGCAGCCTGTCCGGAGATGTCAGCCGTTTGCCGCTGGCCACCCCCGATCCGCAAAGCAAGAACCGCCAGGGTGAACAGCCGGCCGCCGACAAGGTCGACACCCGGCAGGAATTGCCGGCGGCGATCTGGCGCGATATCAGGTCACTGGTGGTGATTCGTCAGCATGATGAGCCGATACAACCGCTGCTGGCACCCGAACAGCGCTTCTTTTTGACCCAGAACCTGCAACTGCAGCTCGAACAGGCCCGTCTGGCGCTGCTCAGCGGCCAGACCCGGGTCTATCAGGAGCGCCTGCAACAGGCCCGTCAGTGGCTGGAAACCTATTTCGATACCAAACATAACGCCACCCGCCAGGCGATCGAACAGCTGCGCGACCTGGCCGAACAGAAGATCCATCCGCAACTGCCGGATATCAGTGATACGCATCAGGCCTTGCAGGAACTTCGTCAGCAGCGCCGGCCGGGCGAACCGGAATCAAATAACGACAGTGATCAACAGGACAGCCCGTCATCATGAAATGGTTGTTCTATGCCTTTTTGATTTTGCTCGGTGGCGTGCTGCTCGGGTTGCTCGCCTATCAGGATCCCGGCTATGTGCTGATCAGCCGCGGACAGCGCACCGTGGAAATGACCCTGTCACTGTTTGTCAGTGCCATCGTCATCGGTTTTATCGTGCTCTATATGTTGATCCGGACGGTCGTGCGCAGCTGGCACCTTCCGGCACGCCTGCGCCGCTGGCGAAAACTGCGCCGTCGGCGCAAGGCACGCCAGTCTTCCAACCGCGGCCTGATCGAGCTGGCGGAAGGCAACTGGCGCCGCGCCGAGCGGGCCCTGATCAAACACGTCAGGGAGAGCGACACCCCGCTGCTCAATTATCTGTCCGCCGCACGGGCCGCACAAAAACAGCATGCCCACGAACGCCGCGATCACTATCTGTCACTGGCGCACAACAGCGCCCCCGGCGCCGACATTGCGGTCGAGTTGACCCAGGCGGAACTGCAACTGGCCCACGGCCAGCTGGAACAGTCGCTGGCCAGCCTGATGCATCTGCAATCGCTGGCCCCGCACCATCCGCATGTGCTGTATCTGCTGATGCAACTGTACGAACAACTGCACAGCTGGGGCGATCTGCAGGCATTGTTGCCCCGGCTGGACAAGTACAAGGTACTCGGCGAGACCGAGCACGATCAGCTCAGCAGGAAGGTATATCTCAATCTGCTGCAGATGAACCAGCACAAGGCCGAGAGCCTCAATAACATCTGGCAACAGATGCCGCGCGATCTGCGCCATGATCCTGCGTTGATCGAGGAGTACGCCCGACACCTGATCGATCTGGCTCAACACGACACCGCCGAAGCGATTCTGCGCGATGCGATCAAACGTGACTATAACAGTGAGCTGGTGCATCTCTATGGACTGGCGGAGTCGACCACACCGGAGCGCCAGTTACAACAGGCGGAACACTGGCTCAAGGGCCGGGAAAACAACGCCAATCTGCTGCTCACGCTGGGGCGCCTGGCACGGCGTTGCGGGTTGTGGGGCAAGGCACGCAGTTATCTGGAAGCCAGCCTGGGCAATCACGAACTGGCGGAAACCTGTCGCGAGCTGGGACAGTTGCTGGATAAACTCAATGAACGGGAACAGGCCGCGGAGTATTATCGCAAGGGATTACTCTTGGGTGTCTGAGGAGGCACCGGCATCAAACTCGCCGGATTCCATCTCTTCGACCTCCCGGGCCACCTCGTCAAACAGGCTGTTACATGCCACCCGCAAATCCCGCAAGCCGTCGGCGATTTCGCTGACCTTGTCGTAACTCTGGCCGTGCAACTCTTTTTGCATACGATGCGCCGTCGAATGGGCCATGCGCAACATGTCGCATAGATGGGCCGCCTCATCCAGCAGGCGGCTGCCTTTTTCTCCAATTGAATCCGTCACTCGTGTCATCCCGTCTTGCAGCCCGCGGCTGTCCTGAAAATAAACTTAGCAGATCGACGGGAATTTGCGAAGCGGCGAATCAGTCCCTGTTGTATTCAAAGGCATCGGAATAATAGTGGTCCAGATCCAGTCCGTGAGCGGGAAACGCCTCCTGCCCGGCATAGACCATCGGTGGCGGCCCGGAGGCATAGATATCGTAGCCGGCCAGCCCGGGGTAATCTTCAATGATCGCGTCGTGAACGTACCCGGTGCGGCCCTGCCAGTGATCTTCGTCCATGGGCTCGGACAATACCGGGGTGTATTTAAAGTTCGGGTGCTCATCACACCATTTCCGGGGGAGTGATTCCATATACAGATCGCGCGCCGCGCGCGCGCCCCAGTAAAGATGCATCGGCTGCTCGATCCCCGAGGCAAAGGCGTGCTCGATCATCCCCTTGATGGGGGCAAAGCCGGTGCCCCCGGCCATGAAGATAATCGGCCGCGCCGACGCCTCGCGCAGATAAAAGCCGCCGAACGGGCCTTCGATACGCAGGATATCCCTGACCTTCATCTTGTCGAACACTTCGCCGGTAAAACGGCCCCCTTCGACATGACGAATGTGCAATACCAGATAGTCATCATCATGCGGGGCGTTGGCCAGGGAGAAGCTGCGCCGGCGACCGTCCTTGAGCACAAAATCCACATACTGGCCAGCCAGAAACTGCAACCGCTCACTGGCGGGCAGCCTGAGTTTCAGCAGCATGACATCGTGATTGAGTCGCGACATTTCGGCGATGCGGGCAGGCAGTTTTTTAATCGGGATATCCTGGCCCTCGGCCACTTCGCGGGTTTCAATGACCAGGTCCCCGAGCGCCCGGGCCTGGCAAAACAGCGCCATGCCGGCGGTCGCCTGTTCTTCCGTCAGTGCCGGCGGCAACTCGTCATCGGGATAGGCGATCTTGCCTTCGACCACCTTGCCCATGCAGGATCCGCAAGTCCCGTTGCGACAGCCGTAGGGCAGCGTCAAACCATGGCGCAAGGCCGCATCCAGCACCGGTTCATCCTCTTCAACAGGAAAGGTGTGGTCACCGGGCTCGACTTTAACGGAAAAACTCATAAAATTGCTCAACTTCACATCACAAAGCGCGGAATTATCTCCTAATGAACCCGGCAGTAAAACCCCCTGAACAGGTATTCATCGTCGGCTGTGGCGATATCGGCCGCCGTGTTGCCCGGCTGTGGCAGGCGCAAAACGTTGCGGTCACCGGACTGGCCCGCCATGTCCAGCCCCTGAACGACGCGGGGATCCCCGCCCGGGCGGCGGATCTCGACGATCCCGCCAGCCTCGGTGCACTGCCGGCTGACGGGGCGCTGATCTGCTATTTTGCGCCGCCTCCCCCGCGCGGCGATCAGGATCCCCGCATGCAACACTTCCTGCAGGCCCTGGATCAACAGGGCGCGCGGCCGCAGCGGGTGGTCTACATCAGCACCTCCGGGGTATACGGCGATCAGGGCGGCGGGCTTGTCAGCGAGGCCACCCCCGCCAACCCCCGGGTGGATCGCGCCCGGCGGCGCTATCATGCCGAGCAGACCCTGCGCCAGTGGGGTCGCGAACGCAATGTCCCTGTCATCATCCTGCGGGTCGGCGGTATCTACGGCCCCGGGCGCCTGCCCATCAAGCGGATCCGCGAGCAGGTACCGATGGTCCACGAAACCCTGGCCCCCCTGACCAACCGTATTCACGCCGCCGACCTGGCCGCCATCTGCGTGGCCGCCGCCCTGCGCGGGCGGGCGGATACTGTTTATAACGTCAGCGACGGCGATGAGAGCAATATGACCGCCTATTTCAATACCGTCGCCGACTTTCTGGGCCTGCCACGCCCGCCGTTAATCGACATGAACGAAGCACAGCAGACCCTGAGCGAGGGCATGCTCTCCTACCTGGGCGAATCGCGGCGCATGGATACCTCACGCCTGCGCGAGGAGCTCGGTGTTGAGTTACTTTACCCGACATTGCAAATCGGTCTGGAAGAAACCTGCCAAAGAGACAGGGACGAGGTACGAGGGACGTGTGGCAAGTTGTAGGAGGGGCTTGTAGCCGCGACTTGTTGAATTCAGGCAGGTCGCCGATGGAATCGCCTCCCACGGTCTGGAAGCCACCTGCCAACCATACAGGGACGAAATACAGGGGCGAGTTCCTAGTGATCTAGTGACTAG
>JBKGZJ010000006.1:0-37564 GCA_046545635.1 Thiohalophilus sp.
GGCTCGGGTTCCGGCTCGGGCTCGGGCTCCGGTTCGGGCTCCGGTTCGGGCTCGGGCTCCGGTTCGGGTTCGGGCTCCGGTTCGGGTTCGGGCTCCGGTTCCGGCTCCGCCTTGCGCTCCACCATGCTCACCTGAATCGTGCGCTGGGCACTGACCCGGGGCACCTGTGGTTCATTGACGTGGGTCATCCACACCAGCACCCCGCCATGGGCCGCCAGACTGACCAGCAGCAGCGCCACTTTTAGCGAGGGACACAGCAGCCTGTCGCGACAGCCGATCAACCCGCGACCGTTGCCTGCTGTCCCCATCCGCTCTGGCCTCCAGTAAAATCAATCAGTTAGTTAGTACAGGGCCTCCACTGGATCCCTACAGAGCGGTAATAGTAATGGTAATGAGAATCGTTGTCAATTACATACAAACAAACTTTTGCCCATCGCCTCAGCCCGATGGGCGCCAGGGCCAGAACCAGATCCAGTAGCCCAGTAACGCTGGCAACCCGAGCGCTATCCAGCCAATCACATCGCCTGCTCCATCGGTCATCAACGCCGCCACCATCCCCAGAACACTGACAATGCCGAGCCAAAGGGGAATCCACCAGATATTCCTGAATCGGGAAGTCATGCGTTGTATCCCCGTGTTTGCGGCAGCGCCGCATCGGTCCTGGCAGGCTCAGTCTGCGCTCCGGCACGGCCACGTTTGAGCCACAGATACAGCCCGCTGCCAAGCACCACGATCGTAAGGATATCAAGCAGTGCCCACACCAGCTTCAACGGCATGCCGCCGTAATCACCAAAGTGCAGCGGTTGCGACACCAGCAAGGTTTCCACATACCAGGGCAACTCACTGCGTGTTACCGCCTTGCCTGTGTCAGCCTCGATCAGCACAAACTCGAGCAGTGAGGATGTCAACGGCGTTGTCCCCTGCATGTAGGCAATAAAGTGATGCGGCGTTGCAAAGTCATTACCCGGGAACGCCATGAAGCTTAACGCCATATCGGGTGCCACCTCGCGGGCCGAGGCCAGCACACGATCAACCGATACAGGGTCTTTGACCGGAGGCAAATCGCGATAAGGCTCGGTTAACTCGGCCAGTTCGGTCGTCTGCCATTGCTCGAAAATAGGGAACACCAGCGTATTGATGACACCTGTCGCAGTGACCACGAAAAACCAGACCAGGGTGACTATACCCAGGGCATTGTGAAGATCGAGCCATTTGATTCGACCCGGTCGCTCGCGTCGTACCTCACCAAAACGTAAATTGCGCATAAAAGGCCCATACAGATATGCGCCGGAAACCAGTGAGACAAGCAACAGGAACCCCATAAAACCAAGAAACAGCATCCCGGGCAGCCCCGCAAACATATCGATATGCAGGCTGAGCAAAATACTGGTAATCCCCGTCTCTACCGGATATTCACTCAAAAACTCTCCACTGCGGGCATCATAAGTGAAGAATCCGGAAGGATCGGCGGCATTGACCTCCTCACCAAGGCGAACAAACCATAAATTCGGTTCATCAGGATCACCTACCAGAAACTGCACGGCATTGCCCGGCTGCCTTTCGGCCGCATCGCTGATTATCCTGTCCGGACTGGCCCGTTCGCCATCGTGTTCAATGGACGGCGCCTCCACAGCATAGCCCAGGGCATGATCGATCTCGTGCGAGAAGATCAGCGGCAACCCCGTGATACACAACATGAGAATGAACACCGTGCATACCAGGCTGCTCCATTTGTGAACGGCAGACCAGGATTTCATTGTCGCCTTCTTCATAGCTCCAGCTCCGTCTGCCTGGCCCGTGACGGGCCAGGCAATCCTGCATGCTCAAAACCATGTGACAGCATTAATATTTCCATTGAATACCGGCACTGATACTGCGTGGGGCACCATAGAAAGCCTGTCCATCGGCTGCCCAGTACAGACTGGCGTAATGCTTTTCGTTAGTCACATTCTTGATATTGACATCCAGTTTGAGATTGTCGGCCAGCTTCCAGGCTGCCATCAGATCGACGAGGGCATAGGCGTCTTCCTCGGTACGAATGCCGCCACCGTGGTCATAGTAAATATCATCCTGCCAGCGCAGACTTGCGCCAAGTTTAAGACCCTCGATCTGCCGCACTTGATAGGTCGATGACAGGCGCAACATATTGCGTGGAATATAGGTACGTGCCTTTTCGCCATCCGCCTCGCGGATCTGCATGTGTGTCAGGCCGGCCATTATCTCCACGCCCCTGGCTATCTCGCCTGCAAGGTCGATTTCAAACCCTTCGCTAGTGAGCCCCTCGACCGGCCGATAATACGTATCCGCGCTTCCGGGAATCGTGCCCGCTGCTTCAGCGACGTTGTCCTGTACTGTGCGAAACAGCGCGAGCCCTGCCTGCAAACGCCCGTCGGCCCACTCGCCCTTGAGACCAAGTTCATAACTCCTGCCCTCAATCGGATCGAGGCGTTCGCGATTGATGTCAGTTTCCGTCTGGGGCGAGAAGATCTCCGTATAGCTGCCGTACAGCGAATAATGATCGTCAAGATCATGCACCATACCGGCATACGGTGTTATGACAGTGTCGTACTCGGTCTCCTTGCTGACCCCGTATGAACTTCCCTCGCTATCCACGCTGGTAAGTCTGGCACCGATAACGGATGACAGGTTATCGGCAAGATTGAGCCGGGTGGAACTGTAAGCACTGAAGAACTCATCCTCCCATTGACTGCCCTCCGTACCCGCGTCGAAGCTCGGTTCGGGATAGTCCCCGTCCCAGGTCTCCAGATGCGGAATCTCGGTCCCGATGCCCTGACCATAGTTCGAGACATCAAACATTTTCATCTGGGCCCAGCTTGCACCCAGCATCAGTTCATGGCGGCGTCCCCAGGCGTTGTACGGTCCGGAGGCATTAACATCAAATATCAGTTGTTCATTATCGGCGTCATAGCGGCTTGGATAAGCATAAAGATCCGAACCCGAAGTGGAGCGATCAGGTGTGCCATACACGTAAAACAATTTGCTCCGTTCGGAAAACTCCCGACGCGTGACAATCGCTTTCGCTTCCCACTCGTTATCAAACCAGCGACTCAGTTCAGCAAAACTGCGCTGATGCTCCCCGTTCCAGTATGACCAGTCTGCCGCGGTGCTGGTGGATACATCATAGTCAGTAGGCGAACCATCGGCGTAGTAAAGTGGCAGTGCACCCCACAACGGACTGTTATTGCGATTGTCCTGCATGGCATGTCCAACAGTAAGCAGCGCATTATCACCAAGGTCGGTTTCAACCGCCCCATAGAAAACGGCTTTCTGGTGCGCGTAGCGATCGAGGTAAGAATCCCGATCCTGCAGGGCCACAACCACCCGGCCACGAGTACTGTCGGAAATCGGACCGGCTGTATCAAGGTCAAGCCGGTAGTCATTCCACGAACCGACTGTCAGTGCCGCACTGCCCTGCGGTTTCAGAGTGGGTCTCTTGCGAACAAAATTGATCGCCGCCGATGGCTGACCCGCACCGGTCATCAATCCGGTGGCACCACGCACGACCTCGACACGATCATAAATGGCTGTATCCAGATCACCGTCAATGACCCCGTAAGGCATGGGTGCGCCGGCAATTCCGTCATATTGGAAATTGGTAATATCAAAACCGCGCGCGGTGTAGTAAGTCCGATCAGTTTCAACACGTTCCACGGTAATCCCGGGCGACGATTCCAGCGCTTCGTTGACGCTGGTCAACTTGAAATCTTCCAGCTGGGTAGCCGTAATCACCGAGACGGACTGTGGCGTCTCCCGCGGCGACAGCGTCAGCCCGGTTGCCGTGCTTGTACTGCCTGTGGCATAACGACCGCTCCCTTCGGTAGCCGCATCATCGAATCTGCCCGTCACTTCCACCGTGGTCATGACCTGGGAACTTTCTGAATTGCCCGACTCTTCCTGTTCCTCGGCCAGCACCGTACCTGCAGCGACACAAATCGCCACAATCAATCTTTTTTGATAACGCATGAGTCACTCCCCTCAGCAATCGTCACATTCCACAAGGCATGGGCCTTTGCCATGCCTCAAGGCCGTGCAGCGTGCCGACGGGTAGCTACTCAAACGGCATTTATGGGGCAGGTGACCGGAGTACCTGCCATTACATCGTAATAGTAATGATTCGCATTTAGATATGCAACAACAACTTTTCCCTGGCCCGGGCTCCTGTGGGACCGGCGATGCCCCCAAATCCATTGATTGCCGGGGACAGCCTGGCGGTGGCCCTGAGTCAGCCCGTGACGGCTTGTGGGTTAAACCCTAAAAAAAATGCTTTTTTTAATCACAACGGGAAATATGCTAAGTAACCTGGAGGAAGCAATTACGGAAACACCATTATATATGGTCAAGCTCGGCAAAATTCTGTTCGCCTGCCTGCTCTGCTTTGGCGTTATTGCCGGACTGGTCTGGCTGGTCCAGCAACTGGGCTGGCTAAATTAATTTAAAGTCCCGGAACGTGTTACCGATATTTTATCGAGTCGACGCCTGTAGCGTGCAATAACACTCAAATTAAGCCATAGCGCCGGAGACGGATCACCCGCCTGAAACGGCCGTATTTGCAGGCTGCACTACCGGCTGGCGATCAATTTTCCGGAAATGGCTTTCCATCCGCAAAAGGACACAGAGTTGCGCCATAAGCATTCACCTACCGGTTTCAAGCCGTGGCGGCAGCTTATGCACCTGCCCGGGATCCCTGCCGGTATCTGGCTTGTACTGCTGTCGCTCGTCCCGGTCCCCGCTAACAGCATGCCGCAGAACGGGGAAAATGGCGTCCCGGTAATCCCGATTCAGGAGTTGACCTCCACGTTGTTACGCGAACCGGCCCGGTTCTGGGTCGACAAGGAGGATACAGATATCGCCGCCCTGCCACTGCAACAGTTTCGCCCGCTCACTGACAGGGAGGTGAACCGAGGTATTACCGACGACACCTACTGGATCCGGATTCGTCTGTCCAATGCGGGCAACCCCCGGCCACAACGCTGGGTACTCAACCATGAAACCAGTTACCTCGACGAAATGACGGTCTACTATGCCGATAACAGCGCCAATCTTAATAAACTTGTTCTCAGCGACAGAGAACCTTTCTCTTCAAGGCCCCTGGACTATCGTACCCTGGCGTTCGAGCACACCACACCGGAAAACAGCTATACAGATATCTACCTGAGGCTACGCTATGTAAAGGCCGACTCCATGTCGCTGAACGTCAACCTCAGTCGCGCCGACCTCTTCTATAACAGGACACGTTCTGAATATCATCTATATGGAATCTATTACGGTGTAATGGGTTCGTTACTTATTATCGCCCTGGTATTTTCCGCGCTAATGCGCCAGCGGGTTTACCTCTATTACGCCGCATTTCTTGCGTCCAGCATACTGATGTGGGCGTTATTAAACGGTTTCGCATTCCAGTATCTATGGCCGGAATCCATATACTGGCATAATGAAGGATTCCATATTTTCTTCCTGCTGACAGCGATTACCGCCCTGCAGTTCTCCCGACATTTTCTCCAGACCAGCCGCTGCTGCGAACACATCGACAAGATCATCCGTGTGTTCCAGTGGATTATGATCGCCGCGATACTTTTACGCTTTGCCGGCTTATACACACCTGTGCTTTACATTTCATTCGCGGCCCTGTCCTTACTGGTGTTATTGCCCTGGCCGGGATACCTGGCCTATCAGCATGGTATGCGCTATGCCCGCTGGTACAGTATTGCCTGGCTGTTTTATGGTGTCAGCCTTGTATTCAGTGTTATCAGCGCAGGTACCGGCCTGCTGAACTGGGGAATGACGCCGCTAATATACACACAGATCGGCGGTGTTCTGGAAGCAATCTTTCTTTTAATCGCATTGGGTGAACGACTCGTTATGTGGGACAGAGATCGCCTGCATGCACTAAAAATCGCGAATCAGGATCCACTTACCGGACTCGGTAATCGACGCGCGCTTGAGGAAGCTTTTGACAGGTTACGGTACATACCTCCGACTACAGGACATCCTGCCTTTCTTATTATAATCGACCTTGATAACTTCAAGGAGATAAACGACAAACATGGACACAACGCCGGCGATCAAATATTAATCAATATGGCGAAAATTCTGCAACGTACAACTCGACCGGAGGATATTTGCATTCGATATGGTGGCGAAGAATTTGCTATCCTTCTCAGGACGAAGAGTGTAGACATAGCCATTGATCTTGCCGAACGAATTCGTAAAGAATTCTCTGAGACACCCACGTTTTATGACAGTAAAGCCATCTCGCATACACTGACAGCGGGCATTACCAGGCCGTTTTTTCCTGATAAAAAAATAAATCCGACTGAAATCATACAACAAGCCGATACTGCACTGTATCGCGCCAAGAAAGCAGGGCGCAATCAGACTCTGGTCTATGCATAATATACATATGAGTTAAGCGACGAAAAGACCAGATACTTGTTGATCAGAATAATTTGTAACTATGACACCCTGACTCTGACAACAGTCATTACCTCCATCTCTATCCCACCAACACTCACTTTATCAGGATAATAGGTGAGATTGATTCTTCCCCCTGTCAGATCCTTGTATTTCTTTTTTCGCTTGTAACGAAACGGAACATCAACTCCCTCAATCATTACTGTGTTGATTATCCATTCGCCTTCTTCGCGCTGCACATGCGAGACAACCTTGACATCCTCTGAATGCACAAGTTTATCATGTCTGGCCAGCATTTTTTTTGGATTGGTGGCGGTTTTCTTTCGCACAAATATACCCTTAATCTGGATGACACCCGTTATTATTCGGGAAAACGTTCTTCAGCGACGTAATGCTGGAGTTTTTTCCAGTACTGGGCATCAAGCAGCTCCGGATGCAGTTGTTCAAATAATTCTCGCTGTACAGGATCAGGGAACAGGAAAGTCGCAAATTCTTCCGGAAAAACGTCATTCGGACCGACAGAATACCATGGCTCGGAGGCAAGTTCATCCTCGGGGTAACGGGGAGGTGGAATCTTGCGGAAATTGCATTCAAGTAGCGGCTGGATTTCGTCATAATCGTAAAAAATCACCCGACCATAGCTGGTGACACCAAAGTTTTTAGGCAGCAGATCGCCTGGAAAGATACCGGCCGCGGCAATGTCGCGGATGGCGTCGCCATAATCCTGTAGCGCATGGCGTAATGCCTCACCATTGACACGTTTAAGGTACAGATTAAACGGCTCGAGACGGCGTTCAATAAACAGATGTTTTACAACCAGCTGATTATCCTCTTCCGAGATTTGCGATGGCGCCTCGGCATACAGTTCTTCCAGTAGCTCGGGAGTAAACCGTTGCAATGGCAAAGCCGTATAGGAGAATTCCCAGGCATCGGAAAGTCGTCCGACGCGATCATGCTGTTTAACCATATGATAGCGGTCTATAACCTTCTGGCGCGTGGTATCCTTCGGTGGTCGAAACTGATCACGAATCAGTTTGAAAACATAGGGATAGGATGGCAGGGTGAATACCACCATGACCATCCCTCTGCTGCCCGGCGCAGTCTCGATCGGATCCGACGAGCGTTGCAGATGATCGAGAAAATCACGATAGAACTCCGCCTTGCCCTGCTTGTGAAACCCGATCTGGGTATACAGATCGGCGGCGGTCTTCTCCGGTAAAAACCCAAGCAAAAACCGGATAAGTGCGGAAGGCACCTCGGTATCGACCAGAAAGTAGGCCCGTGCCGAAGTGAACATACTGGCTACCTCATCGTGGTCACAGACCAACCTCTCGACATATGCCGTGCCGTTCGTACTGCGTCGGATACGCAGAATAAATGGCAAGCGGTCCGGTCCATTAATAACTCGCCCTACCAGATAGGCCGTGCGATTGCGATAAAACGGCTGATGCAACATCTGAACCTGAAAATGCCGCGCCAACTTCCGCGGCAGACTGGTGTGTTGACGGATATCCCTGGCTATCTGACGCAGATCCGCCTGCAGATCGTCAAAAGGCAAACCTACATCAGTCTGCTGTAGAATTTTCAGTAATGTCGCCCGCCAGCCTTCCCGCAAGGGGTAGAAACTGTGATAAACCGGGTCATCACTGTCGAGGCGCTCTGTGGAGACCGAGGGACGAACAAATATAAAATCATTATTGTAATAATGCCGTTCGAAAAGCCCGACAAAAACGGAATTGTAAAATGTTTCAGCAAGCTCCGGTTGGCGATGGCCGTAAAGCAGTCCCATATAATGGAACTTGATCTCCTGCCATAATTCGGCATTGAGCACATCAACATCAAATTGTTGACGCAGCTCCCTGATCGCCTCACGAACGCGACTGTCATACAGATTAATACGGCGGATTGCCGCATGTCGGCTCGCCATCCAGTCACCGCGGATGAAGTTATCCCGCGCTTCACGAGTCATGTCACGGAAAATAACAAAATGCCGGTTAAATCCTTCCAGAATTGTTCCGGCAATTTCTCTCACCAGCGGCTTGCCTGTACCATATGTCGGCACGGAATGCAGACGCCGGTTCCCGTTGTCTGGCTTGCTGTTCACGCCCTCAGGATTTGGTGTTTTTCGAGTCGTCGAACTGTTCCTCTTCAGTTGATCCTGTCAATGCTGTAACCGATGAAAATCCACCCTGGATTGTGCTGGTAACATCATCGAAATATCCCGCACCCACTTCCTGCTGATGTGAAACGAATGTATAGCCCTTCTCACGAGCGGCAAACTCCGGCTGCTGTACTTTGTCGACATAATGTTTCATGCCCTCACCACGAGCATAGTCATAAGCCAGATCAAACATGTTAAACCACATACTATGTATTCCGGCCAGGGTGATAAACTGATATTTGTAGCCCAGTTCGGCCAGATCATCCTGGAAACGGGCGATTGTTTTCTCGTCGAGGTTCTTGCGCCAGTTAAATGAGGGTGAACAGTTATACGCCAGCAGCTTGTTGGGACTTTCCGCCAGGACCGCCTCGGCGAACTCGCGTGCAAAGCCGAGATCCGGGGTGCCGGTCTCGCACCACACCATATCGGCGTAAGGGGCATAGGAGACGCCACGAGAGATCGCCTGTTCGAGTCCGTTTTTGACCCGATAAAAACCCTCGGCGGTACGTTCACCGCTCAAAAATGGCTGATCATGCGGGTCGATATCGGAGGTCAGCAAGTTGGCCGCCTCGGCATCGGTCCGCGCCAGCACTACAGTCGGGACATTGCAGACATCGGCAGCCAGACGCGCGGCAATGAGTTTGTGAATGGCCTCCTGGGTGGGCACCAGGACCTTGCCGCCCATATGACCGCATTTTTTGACCGCAGCCAGCTGATCCTCGTAATGCACCCCGGCGGCGCCAGCGGCAATCATGTTTTTCATCAGTTCAAAAGCATTGAGGACTCCCCCGAAACCGGCCTCGGCATCGGCAACGATCGGCAGAAAGTAGTCAATATAATCCGCATCTCCCGGCCCAACGCCTTTCGCCCACTGGATTTCGTCGGCCCGTTTAAAGGTATTGTTGATACGCCGAACCATGGTCGGCACCGAATCGTAGGCATAGAGCGACTGATCCGGATACATGGTTTCCGAGGTATTGCCATCGGCCGCCACCTGCCAGCCGGACAAATAGATGGCCTCGATGCCGGCCTTGGCCTGCTGCATAGCCTGTCCGGCGGTAATCGCCCCCATGCAATTGACGTAGCCTTTTTTCGCCTCGCCATGTATCCGGCGCCAGAGTTTATCGGCGCCCTGTCGTGCATAGGTATACTCCGGCTGTATTGAGCCGCGCAGGCGCACCACATCGGCGGCTGTATAGCCCCGTTTTACATCCGTCCAACGGGGATTTTGCGCCCACTCCTGTTCAAGCTCACGAATCTGTTCCTCGCGTGTTTTCATCTCGATTTCCTTACGGCAAATTTGGGTAGTATCAACTCGCTGCCATCAATCCGCATGGCGCTCAGATTGAATTATCGGCTTTGACATGCTTCTTATAAGTGCCATCATCTGCTTATAAATTAAAGATAGATGCAGATTGCCCGGCCTGCCAGCATTACCCTCTGCCAGCCCGATCTCCGGCAGCCGCGGCTAATAACCCTTTGAAATATCGGGAATATTCGGCATCAGCGGCATTCACCCGCCGGCTTGCCCTCCTCCGGGTCGCTATGCAGCAGCTCGACACAACCTGACTTGTCACTTTTGGCCGCCTTCCTCCCGAGCGGGTTCTCCGGCAACCCTGACTTGTTACCTGCCGTTACTATCACCTAGAATAAGCTCCATAATTCATTGATTTGTGTAAAACTTCCCCACAGAGTAAGCGCATGCCAATTAAAAAAATCCCGTCAGATCACGTCGAGATCGGCATGTATGTCTCCAGTCTCGATCGCCCCTGGGTGGAGACGCCTTTCATGTTTCAGGGTTTCGTCGTTAACAATCAGGACGATATTGATGAGCTGCGTCGCCACACCCGGCATGTTTACGTGATCGTCCCCGATGAAGAGATAGAACTCACCAGGAAAGAGTCCGAACCAGCAGAGCTCTCAGCTGAGACGGACATTCTTCATCAGACAAGCTATATCGATAAGGCAAACGTCGATGATGAGATTAAAAAAATCCGGAATTCTCACCAGATCTTCTCCGAAGTTTTCACCGAGGTCGAGTCACTCATTCGCTCGGGGGGGACCTTACCGTTTGAACTTTTCAAACAACCTGCAGAGAATCTGGTGCAAAGCGTCACCAAAACCCCTGATGCCTATATCTGGCTGACGCGCCTTAAAAAATTCGACTCTTTCCTGTACAAGGACGCGCTTACCTCGGCTGTATGGGCAACTGCTCTGGGCAGAAAGCTGGGCATAATGGAGGAACAACTCCAGAATCTGGCGATTGGCTGCATGCTGATGGATATCGGCAAACTCGGCTTGCCGACAGAACTGCTGCATAAATCTGAACGTCTCACCAATGAAGAGTGGGAGCAGATGAAAAGCCATGTTGATCTTGGTATGAAGCACATCCAGGACAATACCAGTTATCCTTCAAGCGTCCTGGATATTGTCCGGACTCATCATGAACGGCTTGATGGCTGCGGCTATCCGGATGGCCTCAAAGGCGCTCACATTCCCCTGTTTGGACAGATTGCCGGCATCGTCGACCAGTATGTTGCCGTGACCAGCCCCAGGCCGTATGCACAGACCATCTCGCCCTCCAAAGCCGAAGAGATGCTCTATAACCAGAGAGGACGGTTGTTCGATGAAATGCTGGTGGAATACTTTATCCAGACCCTGAGCACCTATCCGACCGGATCGCTGGTTGAGCTGAGCTCCGGTGAGGTCGGTATCGTCAAAGCCCAGAAATCCGGTCATAATCTCAGGCCGGATGTCATCTTGCTGCTTGATCCGGACAAACAGCCTTATGGCAATTTTGCCTTAATCAATCTGGATAATTACAGCCACAACAATACGCCGGTGAGAATTGTCAAAACGCTCGCCGATGGCGAGTACGGCATTGATGTCGAAGAGTTGTCATTTTAAGCAACCCGAATAATAACTGCCAGAAATAAACAACTTTTTCGCCAGCTACCCCGCCAAGACCGGTTTCACCCGGCTTCAGGGTTAATCCCGCCAGCGATATCGTATATCACCATCATCATAATACTCCACCTGCAGGGGCAGCTGATCCCTGATCCCTGATTTCAGGGAGCGGTTGACCGAAATATACGGGCTGCGAAATCATACCGGGAATCGTCTTATGGCAGTAAAAATGATTTCATTTATCAATATCGCGTGTTTTCGATCGCAAGGACAGCAATTATGTTCATTGGTTTCTTGTCTTACAACATGTCGATGTGGGGAAGAGTGCTGAGTCCTCCCATCGCCTGCAACTCGGCCAGACTGGTCACCCCTTCGGAAACTTTCTCCAGACCGTCATCAATAAGAAAACGGTGATGACGCTCGTTGAGATGGCGATAGAGTGTGCGACGGTCGGCACCGTCGAGCAGCAATTGATACTCCTGTGGATTAATTCGCCAGAGTTCGAAAATGCCGGTACGCCCGTGATATCCCGTGTGATGACAATGCTCACACCCTTCAGCCTGCCAAACCACGGAAGGCGGTTGTCGATCCAGTTTTTTCAGCCACTTCTGCTCGGTCTCACCGGGCTCACCCTGTACTTTGCAATGCGGGCACAGTTTTCGGACCAGGCGCTGGGCAATAACCAATACCAGTGTGGAGGAGATATCCTGACCACTCAGATCATAATTACGCAAAGTATCGATCACCCCGACCGCATCGCGGCTGTGTAACGTCCCCATCAGGGCCCGGCCGCTGGTTGCCGCGGTGATTGCCGCACGGGCCGAGGCCGCTTCACGAATTTCCCCCAGCATCAGATAATCGGGATCCAGACGTAACATGGCCTTCACACCCGCGGCAAAATCCAGCCCATGTCGCAGATCCACCTGTATGTGGTTAATCCCGTCAATTTCGTATTCGACCGGATCCTCGATAGTCACGACATTACGTTGCTGCACCTTGAGTTTGTGTAGAAGACTATAGAGTGTTGTAGTCTTGCCACTGCCGGTTGGGCCTGCAACCAGCAACATTCCACTGATGTTATCAATCCAGTCCTGAATCTGTTCCAGTCCCTGTTCATGCAGCCCGAGTTCCTGCAGATACAGCACACCGCCCAGCGGTTGAAATATCCGGATACTGAGCTTGTGGCCGTGGAGTGTGGGGGCGTAGGTCAGGCGCATATCGATGGCCTGGTCCTGCAGTGCGTAGGTAATGCGACTCTCCTCGGGTGTAAAACGGCGCTCGATGTTGAGTCGGGCCATCGCCTTGAACTGATTGATCAGACGCAGTCCGGTATTCTCTTGCAGCAATGCGCCATCCAGTATCCGGCCATCCACCCGCAAGCGCACCAGGATACCGCCGGAACCGGCATCGATATGGATATCCGTGGCCCGTTCCCGCATGGCATCGAGTAACAGGGCTTCCGCCTCCAGTGGCAGCTCCTCGGGTTGATCCTCGGGTTGATCCTCCCGATCCTCATTACTTTGTTCAATGACGGCAAGAAGTTCCTGCACAAGCCGGGTATGCAGAGTCCGCGGCCAATTTTCTGATTCCACGGACCCGGATGCCTGCGCTGCAGGCGCATCATCGTGATGCTGATTCATCGAAATACCCTATAAAAACACTAAATTAAATTCACCGTATCGTACCCGGCCGTCATCTCGTCAATACGATAATTTATTTTGTAGGGTTTTTGTCAGAATTTACAAGCCCCGTCGGCCATCACAATGCCGGGCGACTCGCCGGCCGGGCGTTCGAAAACTGCTCAACCCGCCCCGGATTCCCTGAACAGGCATCCCCCTTATCCATTAAGTAGTTACCCTGATTTTATTTTTCAGACAAAAGCGGATAATGGGAAGGTAACAGGCTGTCATCAGTCTCCCAGAACCGAACGATCCAAATTATATAGAAAGGGAACGGGGTAATACCCATGGCCAGAATCACAGTGTTATATAACAGTGAAGAGATCAATGTGTTTGAGCTTTCCGCCGGCACACTCACCATCGGCCGCGCAGCAGATAACGCCATTCGACTCAATGATAAAACCGTCAGCAAACATCACGCCCGGCTCGTTACCTACTTCAGCGCCACGCATGTTGAGGACCTCGGCAGCACCAATGGAACCTATTTCAAAGACAAAAGGATACACATGCAGGTACTGCAACCCGGTGATGTACTAAGCATAGGGAAGTACCAGCTCAAAGTTAGCCCGGATGCCGCTGCTGCTCCGGTCGACATCCCGTTTTCTGCCTCACAGGGGAAACACCCGACTCTCCCGTCAACTAAATAATTAGCCGATCGAATCAAAAAGGCCGGACGGTGGCGTCATCACCGTCCGGCCAGGCCCTGAGACACGATTATCGGTCCCGTTCAGGCAGCTTCCTGCCGTTCCATTTCATCCCTGTATTCGCCTTGACTTGCCAGCGAATTCAGTTTGGCCCGATGCAGTAATGCCTTGCGGGCGGCATCAACCTGGGCGGGATCGCCCTTCCAGGTTGTCAGTGCCTGATGCTGCAGAGCACGGGCATAGGAGAAGGTCAGCCGCCAGGGCAAGGCCAACTCCGCTGCCAGCCGGTTCATGGTATTGAGATGTTGCGTGGCCTGCTCGTCACTCTGACCGCCGGAGAGAAAGGCAATACCGGGTACGGCTGCAGGCACTGTCTGTCGCAGGCACTCGACGGTCCGTTCGGCAACTTCCCGGACTCCCGCCTGTTTGACATTCTCCTTGCCGCTGATCACCATGCTCGGTTTCAGGACCATGCCTTCGAAGAAAATATCCTGCCGGTAGAGCTGCTCGAAGACCGTGTGCTGGGTTTCCCGGGTGATGGCAAAACTGTCCTCAATGGAGTGATCGCCGTCGAGCAATACTTCGGGCTCGACGATCGGCACCAGCCCGGCCTCCTGGCAGAGCGCCGCATAACGGGCCAGCGCATGGGCATTGGCTTCCATACAGGCACGGCTCGGCAAGCCTTTGTTCATATCGATAGTAATTACCGCGCGCCATTTGCAAAACCGCGCGCCGAAGCCCCGATACTCTTCCAGCCGTTCGCGCAGGCCGTCCAGCCCTTCAGTCACCTTCTCCCCCGGATGCAGGGCCAGATCCTTGGCCCCGGTATCGACCTTGATGCCCGGAATAATGTCCTGTTCTTGCATCAATTCCGTAAAGGCGCGTCCCTCCGGATTTTTCTGGCGGATGGTCTCATCGTACAAAATGGCACCGCTGATATACTCTCCCAATCCCGGGGTACCGAGCAGTAAATCCCGGTAGGCAATCCGGTTGGGCTCGGTATTGTCGACGCCGACGGCCTGCAGGCGCTTGCCGCAGGTCGGGTTGCTTTCATCCATCGCCAGAATGCCCTGCCCGGGCGCCACCATGGCCCGGGCGGTCTGTTTCAGTGCAGCGTGATCCATTGTGCGACCTCCTGTAGTTATTTGATGTTCATTCACTGTCCCGTCGCCCATCGGTATCCGGGCCGGTTGCGCAGAAATTTACTGCTCTTAAAACTAGCGCACAAAGCCGCTCGCGGCTAAAAAATATTGTTTATACCCGCAGGCGGCAGTGGAAAGTATCACTCAAAGTGCAGTATAAAAGCGCCTGAAAACGGCGTGAGACGGCCGCTTACAAGCCAACAAAAAGTGACGGGGAATAAGCTGTTACAAAAAATGCAGGATTATGGCTGCTTGATAATTTCAGTTTATTGACTGACTGGCCAGGCAAAAACTGCATTCAGCGCAATGGCATTTCAATAAAAGCGGAAAAGCGGATCGGTCACCGGCTGACAGATCCGCAGTGGTATCACAATCAATATCACCTGCGAAGCGGGTAGTTATGGTAAAAGCCCCCGGAGGGGCCAGGTCAGAAACAGGCTGCGTGCCACGCACCTTATCCTGGTCGAGATAGTGGTACCCAGGATATTCTCGCCGGCAGGAATGCTCTCGCAGAGACGCCAGGCACCCGAGAATCATCACGCTCAGTTACTCTGCGCCGTGGCGTCTCTGCGAGAGAAGCGTTTTTTTCTCAGACTACAGCCCGGCCCCAAACAGGGATTACCACTGAAATATCGAACACACCGCCCCGCGCTGAAAAACAGGGAATTGAATCACCGATAGATTGAGGGGTTCAGCGAAAGGTACAGGCCCGATTCAGCACCCTGCGGGCATAAACTCGGCGGTATCGGGCCAACAGCACTGTTGTTCAGAACTTGTAAACCGCCCCCACAGAGATGGAAGAGGGACTGCCGCCGGCGGTGGTTGCCAGCTTGTCGCCGTGGCCGCCGTTGATCCCCTGGTAACTGGCATTGGCATCGTTGTCGGTCATTGTATAGGCCGCATAGATCCGGGTTGCCGCATCCAGCTGGTTAAACACGCCCAGGGCCAGATGTTGTGCGCCGGAATCGGACTGAGCGCCGTGATCGTCGGCCAGCAGATACTGCACGCGCATATCCATGGCATCGTCCAGGCGGAATTTGGCATTCACCCCGTAGGCATCACGATCATAGATGGGATCGTCGCTGTCAGTGGACTCGTAGATGGCACCAAGCTGCAGCCGATCCAGTGTGTAGATGGCCATCAGGCGCAGATTATCGACTTCTTCGGCGTTGTTTGCCGGATCCAGCGACCACTGTTCCAGAGCAGCCCCGACAGTGAGCTGATCCATGTTGTAAGTCAGCGACATACTGATCAGATCACGGTCGTTGTTATCCAGCCCGCCAGTGACATCATCAGAAGAAGGATCTGCAGAATACATGGCACGCAATTCCAGCGCATCGAATTGATTACGATACATCACGGCGTTCTCGGCCCGGTCATTGAGCACATTGCCATAATCATCACTAGCAGGTCCGTTGCCGTCGCTGTAGGCCCCCAGAATGGCGCGCCGATCGCCGATGGTGTCGCTGAACATTGCCCAGGCGGATCCCAGCGACTTGGACGGGGTGTCGTAATGACCGGCAAGCACTTCGCCGAAGCCCCCCTTCATGCCCAGAAAACTGTTGCGCGAACCGAATACGCCGCCGCTTTCGGCAATATCCACATTCTGTTCATACTGCCACATCAGAGTCATGCCCGAATTGATCGTATGCTCGCCCCTGAAACCGATGCGGGTGGAGTTGTTCGACACACTGAACTGACTGTCCTCTGTGGCGACGTCCGGGTCACTGTAGTCGAGCGAAACATGCACCTTGCCGTAAAGCTCAAGTTGATCACCGTTCAATTCGACCGCCTGTCCCATTCCGGGCAGGGCAAAAAAGAGCGTCCATCCGGCGAATAAATAACGTTTTTTCATTACTGACTCCTGGTTGTATTGTGTTTGATCTTGCTGCATGCGAACGGCCATACTGTGGCGCAGTTTCACTCATTACTCCTCAAGTCGCCTGATGGCGATACTATCCAATTCGCTAGCGCATCGTCAAAATGTATAGGCTAATACCGCCCCGTTGACTGAGAATAACAATCAATTGAGAATAATACTCAGTCGTCACTGCAACTTCTTCATCACCAGGCCGTGACAATGACAACAAATTGACTATGCTTGCAGAGAACCTTGATATGTTCGAGTACCGCCTTAACTTGCGCCGCATTGCTTGCTTCCCTGACTCACCAAACCGGAAATACATTCAGGTGACACCATGACCGACATTACGACTTTACTTGGCCACGAAGCCGACGACCTGTTAAACCATCGCTGCACCACCCTCTCTGACACGGACCTCCATCTACCCGGCCCCGATTACCTGGAACGGGTCGTGGCGCGCAAGAACCGCAAACCGGCCGTGTTGCGCAACCTCAACACCATTTTCCGGCATGGCCGACTGGCCGGTACCGGTTATGTCTCGATTCTGCCGGTGGATCAGGGTGTCGAGCATACCGCCGGTGCCTCCTTCGCGCCCAATCCCGCCTATTTTGATCCTGCCAGCCTGTTTGAGCTGGCGATCGAGGGAGGCTGCAATGCCATCGCCTCCACTCTGGGAGTACTGCAATCGGTGGCCCGGGACTATGCCCACAAAATTCCCATGATCCTCAAGATCAACCATAACGAGTTGCTGAGTTATCCCAAACAGTATGATCAAACCCTGTTTGCCGGCGTCGGCCAGGCCTTTGACATGGGTGCCGTGGCTGTCGGCGCGACGGTCTATTACGGCTCACCCGAATCACGGCGCCAGATCATGGAAATCAGCGAGGCCTTCGAACACGCCCATTCACTGGGGCTGGTGACGGTTCTGTGGGCCTACTTGCGCAACAGCGATTTCAAACAACAGGAACATGATTATCATACGGCGGCGGATCTGACCGGCCAGGCCAACCACCTCGCGGCCACCATCGATGCAGATATCATCAAGCAAAAACAGGCCACGCTCAACGGCGGCTTTAACGCCGTCGGTTTTGGCAAAACGCACCCCGGAATGTATGACAAACTGAGCAGCGAACATCCGATCGATCTGGTTCGTTACCAGGTAGCCAATTGCTATATGGGCCGGGTCGGCATGATCAACTCCGGCGGCGCCTCCGGTGAAAACGATTTGCAACAGGCCGTACGCACCGCGGTAATCAACAAACGGGCCGGCGGCATGGGCCTGATCAGCGGCCGCAAGGCATTTCAAAAGCCCATGCAGGAAGGTGTTGCTCTGTTGAATGCGATTCAGGATGTCTATCTGGACCCGGCGGTGACCATCGCCTGATTCGGAACACTCTCCGCGGGTGATACTCAAAACTCCCAGTTACGGGTAACGCCCGGTTTGATGGACTCCAGTTGCTGAACGATTTTATCGCGATTTTCCAACAGGGGTTCATCACTCATCCGTTTCAAGACCTCTTCCTCGTGAGCATTATGCTCGACCATAGCCTGGTAAAGCGGCTCCAGTGAGGATTCAAAGTGATCAAAATTCCGGTTTTTGATCACTTTTGCCAGATCGTTCAGCAAGCGTTCGAGATTATCATGTTCATACATCAGATCCCCGAGATCATCGTCCGGGTCCGCCACTTGCTGTTTAAAAAACGGATAGATCACCTCATCTTCCATTTGTATATGCAGTTTAAGATCATCAGACACACTATTGAACAGCTGCACAGCCGTTTTCCAGTCTTCGGCGCCGGCAGCAACTTCGCATTGCTTGACGGTCTCCTCGAAACGGCGATGATCATGTACCAGCCAGTTATCGGTGTTCTCTTCCCGCATTGCTCCTCCTTATCTGAATTGTTCCGTCTACTTTTTCAGCCGGACGATTCCCATCATCTTTAATGCCATTTTTTCAAACATCGGCTCGGAAACGCCCCGTTTAACCTTGTACAGGAAGTATTTCTCAAAGACAATCTTGGCCCAGTGGACCCATTTGCCTTTTTTGAACCAGGTAACATTTCGCGGTGGAATCTGCGGAATGGCAACAAACGCGGCACCTGTGTCACCCAGGTCGGCCAGACAGAAGGCATTCCAGGTCCCTTTGGATTCAACCGGCTTACCCTCCAGCTCGGCTTTAATATTATTAACAATCGCCGTCACCATGGACTCGATCATGTAACCGGTCTTCGGCGCGCCGGTCGGCACCGGGGTCGCCTCCACCGGGGGAATGGCGATACAGACACCTGCCGAGAAGATATTCGAATATTTCTTGCTGCGCTGATGCTCGTCGACCATAACGAAACCGCGAGGATTGCACAGATCCGGCACGTTGGCGACCGCATCAACCCCCTTGAAGGCCGGCAGCATCATAGCGTGCTTGAATTCCAGCTCATGCTGCTTTTTAACCTCGCCATCCTCGTTCACCTCATCGACATACATCTTGCCATTCTCGACCCGGGTAGTCCTGGCGTTGGTGATCCAGTTGATATGGCGGTCCCGAAACTCGTGTTCCAGCATCCCTTTGGAGTCGCCGACGCCACCCAGGCCAAGATGCCCGATATAAGGTTCGCTGGTGACAAACGTGATCGGCACCTTGTCGCGGATGTTGTGTTTCTTGAGCGCGTGATGAAGAATCGCGGCGTATTCATAGGCCGGCCCGAAACAACTGGCGAAAGGCGCGGCACCGACAATGACCGGGCCGGGATCTTCCAGCAGCTTCTGGAAATCGGCATAGGATTTTTCTGCGTGATCGACCGTGCAGACCGACTGGGTATAGCCGCCATCGGGGCCGGTCCCTTCCACTTCCTCAAAAGCCAGCTTCGCGCCGGTAGTAATCACCAGGTAGTCGTAATTGACTGTTTCGCCGCCCTCGAGGTTGAGCGTATTGTTGTCGGCATCAATGGCATCGACCCGTTTGGCAATAAAATTGATATTACGCTTCTCGAGATAACGGCCGATCGGCACGGTGATCTTTGGCCGGGTGCGCCAGCCGACCGCCAGCCAGGGATTGGAGGGGACAAACTGAAAATAATCAGTGGCGTTGACCACGGTAATATCATGCGCCTTGCCCAACGCCTCGCGCATCTCGTAAGCGGCGGGAACCCCGCCAATGCCGGCACCCAGAATCACAATATGTGACACAGCAAACCCCCTTTATCCTCTTATGCAATGTATTTTAATAGTGGCATAGAAAACCGAAAAAGAAATTGACGAAAGTCAGTAAAATTCCGTTTTTTACGAATTTATCCGGCGCCACCCCTATAGGCATATAAATAGAAGCAGAATTGCTGCTTCTTGCCTGCCGGGGTCCTATGCTCCTCCTCGCGACTGCCAAGCAACTCGAATCCGTCGCCCAACGTCTGGCTCATCAGGCCGGCATCATAGCGCCGCACCGGCAGGCCACTGCACATCTGCGGGCCGTCAAACGAAAAGGCGCCGATCACCAGATAACCGCCCACCTGCAGCCCCGCGTGCAAGGCGCTCACATACGCCGCCTGCTCCGCAGCCCCGGTCAAAAAGTGAAACACTGCCCGGTCGTGCCAGAGGCAGTATTGACGCGTGGGCGCAAATTCGGTGATATCGGCCCGGATCCAGTCCACGTCCGCAGCCCGGGCGCCCAGCCGTTGTTGCGCCGCCTGCAATGCCGGTTCGGCAATATCCAGCACACTCAGATCCCTGTAACCGGCTTCCAGCAGCCAATCCACCAGGGTAGAGGCGCCGCCGCCGATATCGATCAACGGGAGATCCCGACCACAATCGGCGCGCCGGATAAGCTCCAGCGATATCTCGGGACGGGGCTGATACCAGCTCACTTCCCGGGTACCCTTGTCCCGATAAACCTGTTCCCAGTGCTGACGTCGTGATAGGGACATACTGTTTTGATACCCCGGTTTGATTATTGACGCCTGAAGTATGCCAGCCATCGGCTGAGGTGACTTTCCTTTGTCGGTCAAACGTCACGACGACGCCTTGATCGGGATCAATTGTAACCGGGATAAACCTGTCTACTGCTGAAAACAGCCGGCTAATCGGCGCGACCGGGGTCCTGGTTGACGCGCTCACTGGCCACGGCCGTATGCAGGGCCCGGATCTCTTCACGCAGGGCGCGGAGCTCCTGCTCGATCGCCCCGCCTTCCTGGTGGATGGTGTCTTCAATCTCGCCACGATCCCGGGCATGCTCCGCCTCATGCATGGTTTGCATGGTATCGACAATAATACCGATAAACAGATTGAGCATGGTAAAGGTGGCGATCAGAATAAATGGCACGAAGAACAGCCAGGCATGCGGATACTGCTCCATTACCGGACGAACAATCCCCATCGACCAGCTCTCCAGCGTCATGATCTGGAACAGGGTGTACATCGATGCACCAATTGAACCAAACCATTCGGGAAAGGATTCACCGAAAAGGCCGGTCGCCATCACTGCAAAGACATAAAACAGCAACAGCATTAAACCGGCGATGGAGGCAATTCCCGGCACGGCATGCAACAGTGCCTCGACGATAAAGCGCAGCTTGGGCACCATAGAGATCAAACGCAGGACACGCAACACACGTAAAGCACGTAGTACCGCCAACGGTCCACTGGCGGGGATCAGGGCAATGGCCACGACGACAAAATCAAACACATTCCAGGCCACGCGGAAAAAGTACAACCGGTAGGCGAATAGCTTGATCGCAATCTCCAGCACAAACACAGCCAGGATAACTCTGTCGGCCGCGATTAAGAGCGGCCCCATATGCGCCATTACAGTAGCGGAGGTCTCCAGCCCGAGGATCACCGCATTAATAATAATCAATGCAACAATCGCGTGCTGGATACGCGGCGATTCAATCCAGCGCCCGGCACGGGCACGTAATGAGGCGGGATCCAGATCCCGGAGAATAACTTCTACCATGGTATTTACAGACTCAAACGATATTGACCGACACAACAGCCTGTTGTCAGTGACAGACTGCACCCGCCCGGCCCTGTGGCCCGCAGCAGCTGCATTTTACCAGTTTTTTGCGCACTCCCGGTAACCCTGTCGCGTTACCAGGCAAACCATCCCCGCGCAGAATAGGCACTCCTGCCCGGGGATGGCAAACTGCCTGCCCATGTCCCCCTCGTTCCCTCCTGAGCTGCTGCTGGCGTCCTGCGCCATTTTACTCACTGCCTAGATCTTTCGTGGAATCACCGGCTTTGGTTCAGGCTTGCGGTTCATGCCTTTGACTTTCGTGGTGCCCTGCATCAGTTTCGTGGATGTGACAGCATCCCTGGTACACGGCTGGCGTCACCGCCGTCACACTGCATGGGATGAGGTATTGACAGTCTTGCCGTTCACCATACTCGGCGTTGTTCTGGCGTTGTATTTGCTGAAGAGTCTGGACACCTCGATACTGGCCAATGCCCTGGGTATATTTGTCTTGCTATTTGCCCTCTACAGTCTTGTCGGGCCGACACTGAAACATCAATGCAGTGTCCGCTGGTCCATTACCGCCGGTTCACCGGGGGGCATATTCATACCCTCGATTACCCGGCGCCGGTTTCAACGCGCCATCGGCATCCTGCTGATCATCAGCGGTATCACCTTGCTGGCAAAATCCTCGTAACTGCCCGTCAGCATCGGCAGGGTGCTATCACTGTGATGGTTCGGCGCCAGCTGACCCTGTTTGTTCAGGTATATGTGCTGAAAAGACTCTCCCATGACATACGCCTTACCCGGACTGAAGAGCAAGGTATATTATTATTTAATCATATTCTTAAAAATATGTTTAACCTGCTTTATCTTGATGAACTTGACGAAGCAACAAAACCATCCTGTGACTTGTAACACATTCTATGCGTACTATTATTCAAGGTAACAATCCCGCTAATTCCCCGCCGCGCGGTCAGGGAAACTGTTAACGGCCGCACCGGCCGGAATTAGCAAATCCTGTTTTTCCGGAGGGCCCCCATCCATGGAAAACATCAGCTTGATCATTACCCTACTGGCTGTCGCCATCATGTTATATGCGTTATGGCAGGTCTTCGCATTAAAACAACACATCCAGGGCGGGATGGTCGGCCGACGCTGGAAAATCCTGGCCTCACTGGTGGTGTTGTTTGCCCTGGGTTATATAGGCATGCCGTTCATGGGGAAATTACCACCGGAGACCCTGCACATCGTGGTCGCGGTGATTTTCCTGTTCGGGGCGGTCTATGTCGTGGTTACCATTTCACTCATCAAGCGTATTATTCTTGCGCTCAGCGAGTAACCCGCGGGAGGTTCCTTTATGGATACAACTCTTGTCTTCTCAAAAACCCGGTTTGGCGAGCAAGCGATCGCAACGCGAAGCGCGAATCTCGATCGGAAACTTCGCATGGTTCTGATCCTGGTGGATGGTCAGTCGGACATCAATCAATTGCACAACAAAGCCGCGGGGTTCGACGGTCTGGAGCAGGCCCTGGAACGCCTCGCACTGGACGGTTTTATCGAGGCCAACAACAAGGCCTGGCAACCTGTGGAGGCTATATCGGAACAGACCGATGAACTGGAGAATGATGGTTCATTCAACGCCCGGGCCGTCAAAGCCAGGCTGGTTGACGCAGCGATTCTCGTGCTGGGTAATGACGCCGAAAAAATCACCAAAATGCTGCATGAGGCCCCGGATACGCCTGATGGACTTGAAGCGGCCATCCTGCGCTGCAAGAAAATGGTGGATCTGACTATCGATGAAGGCCGCTCTGCGGAGTTGAAGCAGAAGTGTCTGGAGATCATCGGCAAGATATAAACCGACGATCATAGCCAACGCCCGGCAAATTGCAGCGCACAGCCATCATCGATCACACGGCCAGGCCCGGCCAGCAGAATAGTTTGCCGTATAACAAAGCAATCTGCTGCCGCCATATGGTCTTCAGCCGCAGGATCAACTGCCGGTTCATCAACTAAAGAGAACCAGAACGCTTACAGCTGTGCGGGTTTCAGAGTGAAACAGCATGCTAATAGTAGTTCGCTCTTGCCGGAGAATATCCCCGGCGGCGGCTTTTATACAAAAAACGATAATAGCCGGTGAATTATCCATCCTCCCAAACAACTACTCTATCTCGACCGGTTTTTTTTGCCTGGTACAATGCTGAATCGACTCGACTTATAACCGTTTCAGGGGTATCACCGTCAAGTATGGTGTAAACACCGATAGAGACGGTAACTGCCGGCAAAATTCCACCATCGTAGGTTTCCACCTTGTTTTCACGAATCAACCTGCCCAATCGTTGGGCAATCAGTCTGGCATTATCGGTATTTGTTTCCGGAAGCACCAGGATTATCTCTTCACCCCCATAGCGGACTGCCGCATCATTTTCGCGCAGGTTATCCCGAACAACTGTCGAAACATTCTGAAGGACACTGTCGCCTGCAAGATGGCCATACCGATCATTGAAGTCCTTGAAGTGATCGATATCCATCATCACAACACTGCATGGTGCGAGACCAGCATCCTGCGCCCCAAGGATCTCAGGTAACTTCTCTTCCAGCCAATGTCGATTGCGCAGTCCTGTCAACGAGTCTGTCTGCGCCTTTTCGGAAAAAATAAGTTGCTTCTGCATACCTTCAGCAATCAACTTGTTATCCTGACGAAGCCGAAACGAAACAGCACGAAGAAAATTTCGTGCCGCAACATGAGAACGCTCGATCAATTCCCACCACACACTGGCATGTATAGCCAACAACCGAACTTTTGTATCCGTCATAACAGTGGCGGAAGGGCGCATATTATCGATTACCGACATCTCGCCGACCCATCCACCCTTGTCGACATACGTCCACATCCCCCCGCGTTGCCGATCAAACTGAACAGTTAACCGGCCATCCATGAGAATATAAATAGTTTCGTTATCCTCATCCGGGGAAAGCAAAACCTGATCCTTTTCCATGTGAACCACATCACAGTGGTGCAACAGCCATTTCAGATCGGCCTGATTAACCCCCTGCAACAGGGAGAGGTCGGCAAGTTCGTCGGTAAAAACCCTGCAATCCATAACACATCATTTCATGGTATATATCTACTAATACTATATTCTGTTTTACACAAATTAACATGGACGGTTTTTGCCACATACGACACAAATCCCCTCGGACAAACCCGCAATGGACTAGGTAATCACCCTGAAGCTTGTCAAATTGTGTGTGATAACGGGGGGAAATTGCCATGCGTGTGTGTGATTCTCTCCCAGCATACTGAAGATCCGCCAGAGCCCGGCCCGGCAATATCCCGCAATGCAGGATTCGGGAACGGATATGGCCTGCCTCAACACAAGCGGATTGAGACGCCGATCACGGCACGAAGGTTCAACATGTGATCGACAGGCCTTCCATGCCCCACGGCCGGGACAGATATAATAACCAGCAGAGCGAGACAGTGCATGGCGGGATCAAAGACAACAAGTCAACAATGACTACCACTTGCCCGAATCAGCATGAACAATCTGTTGTCATTAACGATCTCTACGCTGCGTCTCCGGGAGGCGCAGGGGCCTTTCAACATCATTGTGATCGAATATTCGGTGCTTCTGTTTAGCAGAGGTCAGAACCACACATTTAAAAGTGCAGCATCTGTTTTATTTGTCTTAATGTCGACGCCCAGTGATATACGTTTCGAATACCGCAGCGCCAACCACGATCAGTCCACCTGTTACCGTAGACATGGCGGGCAGCTCATCTAACAACAGTGCAGCAAACAGTGTTGCATAAACAACCTGCAGACAGGCAACCAGGCTGGCTGTTTTGGCCTTGAAGTTCCGAAGACTGAATGCGAACAAGGTATGCGGCAGAGCGGTAAATACGACGCCAAGCAACAGGAGCTGGCCCCATTGCGCCATATTGACTTCGGGAACCACCTGCACACCGAACGGCAAGAGGACGACGATGGTAATCAGTATCTGGTAAAACAACGCATGCTTGGCCGAATAGGCGGAGAAATGGCGGCCCTGGATAATATTGCGCAGAGAAAACAGCAAGGCCGATAACATGCCCCACATCACACCCTGTGTGGTGGTGTCATCCAGGCTGAATTCGGGTACCAGCAAATAGATTCCGAACAGCACCGCCAGGGCACTCAGGATATCAAAAAAGTGAGCTCGCTCACCATGGAACAGGGGCTCGATAAATACCGTCATCACCGGGAAGGTATAAAGTGCGATCACCCCCACGGCGATGGAAGACACCTGCATGGCATGAAAATAGGTTACCCAATGGCCGGCAAGCAGGATGCCTAACAACAGGACGACGAAATAGTCATGGCGTGTCTGCAGCCCCAACGGCACCCGCTGCCAGCGCAGCACGGCCCACAATGCCAGCACGGCAAACAGACTGCGCAACAGCGTGATCTCCAGTGCCGTCAACGCAATAACTTTGGAAAACAGTGCCGTCAGTCCAAATAAAAAGACTGCTGAATGAACAGCCCACAGGCCTTTATGAGTCGGGTGCATACCGCTCCTGTCGCGCCGATTCAATAACTACCGAACTTAAGCTAACATTAACCGACTGGCAACGAATCAGTCACCGGAAATCCTGTACCAGGACCACCACGGAAATATTAAAATTGCGCATATTCGACAGTTCTGAAGCATTTCGCCTGTTACTTAAGCGACCCTGATGTCGATGGCTTCGAACATGGTTTCGAGCAGCTGGTTATTGCTCTTCAGTTGTTGTTCATAGCGGGTACGGCGGATAGCCGTGGCGAGAAGATGGGCGACACTCTGCACGAAATTGACTTCATCGTCGCTGAACACTCTTGCATTGGCGGAGAGAACCTCCAGGACGCCAAAGGGCACCTCAACAGCGGGGACAAGCACCCCGATGCCGCTGATCAACGCATGCCCGGGCCTCCAGAATTTCACGAGCCCGTTCGGCCGCGGTCACATTTTCCAGAACATGAACAGAAAAACGGTACTCACCATCCCGGCCGGAGACCACAAACCCGCGGGAGCGGAACACAGCACCGTCGGCCGTGGTAAACAGTTCGTCACTGACTCCCCCCGGCTCCTGCGCATTGGCACAGCCTGACAGGGGACCATCGCGCTTCGGGAAAACTTCCCAGTACACCCGGCCGACAAGATCTTCGAGCTTATGCCCGGCACAATCGGTATAGGCCCGGTTGGCATGCAATATTCGGAAATCCCGATCGTGAAAAAACATGGGATCGGGGACCGCATCGAAGGCCTGGACCCATTCCATTTGCTGTGTCGTGTAGTGAGAAAAGGCTTCTTCGAGATCGGCCAGGATGGATTTGGGAACGGGGGGAACATTGGCGGCTTTGCTTCCGGCGGATAAATCCGGCGATGCTTTTTGCCCGTATTGATTCAGCCATTGTCGCAGACGGGCAATTTTGGTGTAAACAGAGCCGGACTTGTCCTCGTGGGAGACTGATCGATCTCGACTCACGAATTGCCACCCCTTCTATCTCGTCATGAACAAACCTGGTCATCAAGGGTAATGTGCCAAACAAGTCGTGTCCAGACTCAAAAATCACCGCCGGGTACCGGAGCAACAGAGTCAGACTACGTCTGACTGCCGGGCCTCCTCATAAAAAGGATAATCGGTGTAGCCTTTTTCATCGCCACCATAAAATGTCGATTGATCCGGTTCATTCAGGGGCAGGTCTTCCTTGAAACGCCGCACCAGATCCGGATTGGCCAGAAACGGCACACCAAACGCGATCAGATCCGCATCGCCCTGTTCAATCGCGGCCTGAGCCCGTGTCTTGTCATAACCGTTGTTGGCCATGTACGGGCCGTCGAACTGATCGCGCAACGCCCGATAGTCCAGTGTGCGACTTTTGTTTATCATGTCGCCCTCAAGCAGATGCAGATAGGCCAGACCGCGTGAACTCAACCGGCGGATGAAATAGCCGAAATGATGTTGCGGATCCGAGTCGGACATATCATTGAAGCTGTTCTCCGGCGTCAGCCGCACCCCGACCCGGTTTGCCGGCCATACCGTGCATACGGCATCGAGTACGTCGTTTAACAGGCGCATACGGTTCTCGACACTGCCGCCATACGCATCCTCGCGCCGGTTGGTGCCGTCGCGCAGGAACTGGTCGATCAGATAACCGTTGGCACCATGCACCTCGACGCCGTCGAAACCCGCCTGGCGGGCCATGTTCGCGGAATGTTGATATTGCGCGACAATCCCCGGAATCTCGTCGGTCTCCAGCGCCCGTGGTTGAATAAACGGTTTGGGGCCCTCGTAGGTAAAGGCGTCGCCCTCGGGGCGAATCGCGGAAGGCGCCACCGGCGTGGCATGGTCCGGCAACAGATCCGGATGGGAGATGCGCCCGCAATACCATAACTGGATAAAGATCCGGCCGCCGGCGTCATGCACGGCATCGACGATGCGCCGCCAGCCGTCAACCTGCGCCTCGCTGTGAATCCCCGGTGTGGCCGGATAACCCACCCCCTCGGGGGAGACCTGCGAGGCCTCGGTAATGATCAATCCCGCGGCGGCGCGTTGTTGATAATAGGTCACTGCCAGCGGGTTGGGCACGTTGTCCTCAACCGCCCGGTTACGGGTCATCGGCGCCATCACCATACGGTTGGCCAGGGTCAGATCCCCGATTTTCGTCGGGTCAAACAGATTGGCAGACATTAACATCTCCTTTTTCGGTCAAGAGTTGTGGTCTCGGCTCAGCCCCAATTTACGTGGCGGGGCGTTCCCAGGCAAATTCACTCATCGCCTCATCGAGCGGCGTTTGCGCAATGTGATTGAAGTAGTTGCTCAGGGTTTTCATACCGACGGCCAGAATAACATCACCCACCTGCTGCATCTCGAAACCGGCGTCGAGAAATTCGCGAATATCCGACTCATTCAGCCAGCCGCGCTTGTCCACCATTTTGGCGGTAAAGGTACGCAGGGCTTCAAGTCTGGGATCGTCGATGGACCGACCCTCGCGCAGCGCCGCGATCGCCTCGGCCGGGACCTGAGCCATATCCGCAAGCATGGAGTGGGCAGAGACACAATAATCGCAGCCGTTATAGCGACTGACCGCCAGCAGGGCGACCTGCTGCTCCTGCGGGGTCAGGCTGCTGTTGGCATAGAGACCGGAAAGCGTCAGATAGCCCTCGGCCAGGGCGGGTGAATTGACCATACCGCTGATCAGATTGGGGACAAAGCCGAAGGCTTGCCTGGCCTGTTCCATAGTCGGCAGTGCGTCTTGAGGGGCGGAATTTTCATCATGAAAGGTAAACTGGGTCATTGGAGAGCCTCCCGATTGATTTTGAGTGAATGTTCAATATCAATCAGTATGGCAATACTTGAATGATTGTTCAAGTATTGCTATTGTTTGTTATAGTATGGTGAAGTCACGAGGTGATCCTGCCCGCGCGTTGGCCGAATCGGCCGGGCATGACCTTCGGGGAACTTCACTGGCCACAGCGGGGCCGGGGCAAACGTCGGATACGACCCGCTTCCAGGCAAACAGCACGTTACAGGGTAAACAGAACAATGCCACGTCCCATTGAATTCGATCGCGATGAAGCTTTGCGCCGCGCCATGAGCGTTTTCTGGCGCCAGGGCTATCACGCCACCTCGGTCAAGGATCTGACCGCCGCGACGCATCTGCAACCGGGCAGTTTGTATGGCACCTTCCGGAACAAACGCAGCCTGTTTATCGCCGCGCTGGATGCCTACTTCAGCGGTATTCGCGAGCGCATCCGCTCCTGTCTGCACAATGACGATTCACCGCTGCAACGGCTGCGCGCGTTTTTCGATATGCTGGTCGAAGAGATGGTGTGCGATCCGGAGAATAAAGGCTGCCTGCTGGTCAACACCCTGCTGGAGACGCCGGCCGAGGACGCCGAAATCAACCGGCGTGTGAGCGACATGTTTGCCGAGGTGGAAACCGAATTTGGCCGTGTCTTGCAGGAGGCGCAATCCCGCGGCGAGCTGGACCCCGACCGGGATCCGCAGGCCCTGGCGCGCCTGCTGGTGGCCGGCATCTACGGCCTGCGGGTCTATCACAAGACCCGCCCCGACGCCGAAAAGCTGCATGAAATTATCGACAACCTGTTTTATGCCCTGGGAGGCCCGACCCGGCATTGAGCCGAGGCCCGGCAGTTACAGCCGCTTCAGGGCCTCGACTATCGCCGCCGGCTCCATGCGTTCCTTGTAATCCACGTCGGCGGCACCCGCCCGGATCACGCCCTCGCGGTCAATAATATAGGTCGCCGGCACCGGCAGCACATAGCGGCCATCACCATTATAGTCGGCCAGATCGAGACCAAAGTTGCGCCGGTAGACATCGGCCAGTTCAATCGGCACCTCAAAATAGAGGTTGTAGGCTTTCATCGCCGAGCTATCCAGATCGCTCAGGATCTCGAAGGGATAGTCGTCTTCTTTCACCTGTTCCAGTGACTTGTCCGGCTTCTGTGGCGTGACGGTAATCAACTGCGCGCCCTCGCCCTCGATAGACGGCAGGCTTTCCCGCAGGGTATGCAGCTGGAGATTGCAATAGGGACACCAGGCGCCGCGATAAAAGACCAGCACCACCGGCCCTTTTTCCAGCTGCTCGTACAGGCTGACTGACTTGCCAAAGGCATTTGGCAAGCTGAAGTCCGGCGCGGTCTCACCCACGTCAAGCCCCGGATCCGGCATGCTGGTAGCCAGATCCTCGCCGGCCTGTTGCATGATCTGCCGATCTTCCGGGCTCAGCTTCGGTCCCTTCGATTTCTTGCGGCGTTCGGCCTCAAACTGTTCCCGCGCCTGTTCGTAGCTGGGAACGGCTTGCTCCGCGATCGCCGCCGGCGGTATCGCCAGGGCCATAAACAGCAAAACCGGCAGTGTCACTTGAGATATCATATGCATGGCAGGTCCTTTTTCACGTCAAAGCGTATCTATCTGTACTGCCCCTGATCGATGAGCAGTACCTGTACCAGAGCCTGTATCAGGTGAACAGACAGATATCGGATTCGCCGGCGAACTCGAAAAACATCGCCGCGCCGCCATACTCAATCCCGTCGATGAAGCTGCTCTGTTCCATGTCGAACAGGTCCACGGTCATCTGGCAGGCGATCATTTTGACATCCGACTCAAGACACAGCTCCCGCAAATCCTCGACACTGGCCACGCCCTTGCTCTTGAGTTTGCTTTTCATCATCGAGGTCATGATGGACTGCATGCCAGGAATCGCGGCCCCCAGTACCGGGAACCATTTGTCCATGCCCAGCGGCATCGGCATGCCGGGATTGCCCAGCGGCGAAACCTTCAAATCCAGATTCCGGCGCAGCAGCTGCAGACCATAGAAGGTAAAGAAGATCTGCACCTGATACCCCAGCGCCGCGGCGGTGGAGGCCAGAATAAACGGCGGATAGGCCCAGTCCAGCGTGCCCTTGGTGGCGATAATCGCCAGTTTCTTTTCATCACTCATGGTTAACCTCCCGCCCTCAGGCTTTTTGAATCAAAAAATGAACGAACGCTCAATAACTAATTTCACTGTAGCTGTTATTGAGCGATCATTCAAGTACCGCATGGTTTTCCCCGGGCAAGCCCAGGCGCAGCCCCCGGGCCAGAGCAGCCGCCGCAGAATAAAGCGAGTTAAAACGCGCGGTTAACGAACACTATGCCTTCTATACTGTCCCTGTTACGCTGCTCCATAGCGGGTGATTCAGGCCCGCGCCAACCCGATCGAGGCGCCCGCATGTGGATGCGAACAAGCTGCAATCTCGAGTTCCAACTGGCCTGTCCGACGCCGCTGATTCTCATGCTTCGCGCGCGCAGCGGCCTGCGGCAGTGGATCGCCCGGGAAAGCTATACCATTGCCCCCATTGTGCCGGTACAGGAGTACACGGATATCTTCGGCAACCTCTGCCAGCGTCTGCTCGCGCCGGCCGGGGAGTTTTATGTACGCACCTCCGCCGATGTGATCACCCGCGACAGCCTCGAAGAGGCCCCGGGTGGCGGCTTTGTCGATATCCCGGATCTGCCCGACAACGTGCTCATGTACCTGCTGCCCAGCCGTTACTGCGAGTCGGACAGGTTCGGCAACATGGCGCGGGAGATCGTCGACGGGCTGCCGCTGGGCTACGACCAGGTAGCACAAATCACCCGCTGGCTGCGCGAGTCGATTCGCTATGCCCCGGGCACCAGCGCCTTTCCCCTTTCGGCGGTCGAAGTCAACCTGCAGGGTGAAGGCGTCTGCCGGGATCTCTCCCATCTGGGTATCACGCTATGCCGCGCGCTGAGTATTCCCGCGCGGCTGGTGGTCGGTTATCTGCACGCGCTGGAACCGATGGATATGCACGCCTGGTTCGAGGCCTATGTGGACAACCACTGGTACACTTTCGATCCAACCGAAAGTACCCTGCGCGGCGGTCGACTGGCCGTGGCCTACGGCCGCGATGCGGCCGATGTGGCGATCTACACCCAGTTCGGCCCGCCGGCGACCTTCAGTGACATGCAGGTCAGTGTCGAACTGCTTGATGCGCCCCCCGGTTAATGCCTGGCTCCCCGTAACGCCAACACCGGTTATACCCGTCGTAAACCTATCGACAGTGTGAGGGATGGTCTCTCCTGCCCCTGTCTTGTTTTATACCGGTGGCGGAGAACAGCTTATTTGAAGAAGGCAGGAGCCTGTACTGCTATATCCGCGATTTCTATGGCTATCCGACCACCTGTGCCGACAACCTTCTGCTGCCGCCGGGCGGGGCGATTGAAGTAAGACACGGCAGCAGATGATGCTTTAACAGCCTGAAAATCACCCTTTTAAATCACTGCCTTAACTTGCAGTGCGCCGGGTCGGTGTGTTCTCCCTGACATGAGGCCGGATAACATAACATTCATGGTAGTAGTCAATACAATCATGACAAATACAGGCACCGTCACCGGCAATCAGCTTTTCATAACCGGGAAATAGCTTGCCACAAAAGGCACAACGGGGATCTCTGGTGTACTCTGCGTGGCGTCTGGCTGCCTCCTGCGGCGTCAACCACCTGACAGACACGAAAGGATATTCCGCATTGGCATGCCGCACAGCCTCATCCAGATTGGCGAAATACCGGCTGCGCAGGGTTTTCCAGTCATCATTACAGTAATACAGCGCAAATCCGCTTCCATCGTTTTGCTGGCAGATCGCCAGTTGGGTGATATCATCGGGACCCTGGCCAGCCTGATGGTATACCCCGGTTGACGATCGTTCACAAGCGCCGTCCAGCACAGCAAACCGTTTGACTGCGGCACAATTCAGAATTCGTGGTATATGCCTCATAGGTGACCTCCTTGAGCAAGCGCTGGGAGAAAGGATTTAAAGTATAGACCGTCAGGAGAGACATGGCAGATGAAAAACAAACAAATCTGTTAACAGTATTCATGCGCAATGATAACCATATAGACAATACATATATGCAATACATCTATTCATTATCTGTGCTTTGCGTCGGTTTGTTACCGAACAGGTTAAACAGGTTGAAATCGTTTTCAAACGGAACCCGCCTGGCGGCGGGGATCTTTGCTTTCAGCAGGGACAAATACAGCGACATCTGGTGGTATTGCAGATCCAGATACACCGCCAGCGCCACGGCGCCTCCCAGACTATGTCCCGTTGCACGAATGGCATAGTCGGGATTCAGGCGTGATTTTAATTGCCGGTAAATTTGCTTCGCCGTTTGCGAATAACCCTGGTGCAAACGTATCCCGGTGCGAGGATCAGTGACAAGCTTGATGTCCATATCCAGCAGGACGTTTTCGATATTAGCGTAGCAGATTCCTGAGTTTGTCTTCTGTTTTCTGTTTTTCTTCTTCGATCTTGCTGTCCGCCTTATCCCTCAGTTGCTTTTTTTCTTCCTCAACACGCGCTTTTGCGCCGGCCTTGAGCTTGTCCAGTTCAGCATCGATTCCTTTCTTTTTTACCTCCACCCGGGCGGCGTCGATCAGTCGCTGCAATATTTCTTTTGCCAATTCGGTCGGTGTTGCACCCTGACTGCCACCAAGGTTGGTCATATTGATATTGGGAAGTTTGAGTTCATAATCCTTGTCCAGCGGCGTGACCCTGGCGTCAATCCGACCCTGCTCGAAAGTAATACGCCGGATAATTAACCTGGGTTGGACACCTGATTTTTCGGCTTTCGCCTCCCCCCTGCCTGATGGTTGGCTGGCAGTCAGGTTTTTCTTTAACTCATTAAGATTGGACTTTTTATTTGCGTTGACTTCGAAGAACACCCTGGGTTCGCGTACAGTAATATGGTTAATTACATACGGTTCTTCCCTGACCGACTTGAGATCAATCCCGAGTCCCGTCTCGCCCAAAGATATAGCATGGCGCATTTCAAAGCCTTCCGGGCTGGCCACGGTGAGACCGAAGATGGCGCCATCGCCCTCGCCGGGTTTGATCCGCACCCTGTCCACCTGCACAGCGGTTTGTGTTGCCTGCGAACCGTATTTTTCAATAGCCGCTTTGACAATTGCATCAAGGTTGGTGAACAGATAAATAATCCCCGCAATAACAGCGATCACCACCAGGGCTACAAGGCTGAGAATGATTTTTTTCATTTTATACCATCCGTAACACGTGTCTGTTATGTTAAATGCAGGATTCACTACCCTGACGAAGCAGTAAGCTCATGGCCTGTCAACGGTTTCATAAACTCGGTGTACAGCGGGCTTAATACCGGGATATCGGCAGTAATTCAGGATAGTTTATTCTGTTCAGATTGCATACCAGCAACGAGCCCGGATCAATAAAGCTATATACCATTGCAAAAAATGACTCTTATTTGCCGTCACCCATGCGGAAAGTGGCAGGAAATGCAACAGGATTAAATCGGGCGGAATAAAGCTTTTCACATCCATGTGAGCATAGCCTTGCAATGGTCTGATTTCTGAATCAGGAATTAATAATAGTAAAACCGCTTTCTAATAGCGTGTATTAAATTATTCCGCCAACCCTGACTCCGTCCGGCCTAAATAGACGTTCCGAATACCCGATCACTATGATGTTGCGAGGCCTCCTGCGTCCCCCGGGACAACCGGTGAGTACCTCCCTGTGGCCGACGGTCCCGGGAGGCGCAGGGGTCCCCACGAGTGTACTGGTATTCGGATCACGTATTTAGAAACGGTAACCGATATTGAATCCCATCGATTGCTCCGAGAGGCTAATCTTCGCACCGTTATCAGAGGCGGTCATTGTCTTTTCAGGTACCAGCATGTAGTGCCAGCCCAGATCCCAATGGTTGTTGAGTGCCACGTTCATGCCCACGGTGTAATGGGTCTCGACGATGGCCGGCAGTAGCAGATTGCTGCTGACCTTGTCTTCATCGAAGGGCGCCTCGGCATAATTGTAGCCGGCACGCAGCGTCACTCGTTCACTGGCATCGTAGGCGACACCCAGTGCGTAGACGGTCTGATCCTTCCAGCCAGGATCCATCGGGAATTCACCGCCCGGTCCGGTCACCGACAGTTTGTCCATGGTGTCGGACCAGTTGATCCACTTGATATCCGCCGACACAGTCAGATTGTCGTTGGCTTGATATGCCAGACCAACGGCCGCCTGTTGCGGAAAGTCGAGATCCAGCTTGTAGGTGCCGGCGGCAAAGTTATTGCTTCCGGAACTGATGTCCCCATCGGCCAGCTGGTATTCCAGCGGGCTGAAATGCTGCCTGGATTTGTAGTTAAGGCCAACCGTCAGCTGGTCATTCACGTCGTACAGCAGCCCAAGGCCGAAACCGAGGCCAAAACCACTGGCGCCGCGGGCCAGATCAAAATTGATATTCTGGGCTGAATCCCGCTGCATGAAAGCCACCGATTGATAGTCGATGTTCAGGGTCACCCCCACGCTGTAGCGATCGTTCACGTTCCAGGCAAACCCGGGCGCCATCTGCCAGAACGAGACATTGCTGTAACCATCCCAATCGGTACCACCACCCGAGGTAGCGGTCGGCGCGTAATCCACGCCCATGCCGGAGGTGCCGTACATGCCGCCGCCGAAATAGACATCGCTGCCCTCCGACGTGGGCGCGGTCCAGCCGATGGCCGGCACGCCGTAGATATCAACCGCACTGTCCGACGAATCCCCGCCTGTGGCGGCAAAATCAACCGAACGATCCGGCATGAAGGCCTCCATGGAAAAATCGGCCCGGGCCCCAACCCGCGCCATACCGGCCGGATTGGAGACCGCGGTCATGGCACTGCCGGGGTTGGCGGTCACAGCGCCGCCGAGACTCTTTTGGTAGGCGCCGACGCCAATCAACTGGTAACCGTTGGTGGCATGGGCGGAAACGGAGAAGGTGGCAGTCGCCAGCGCGACGAGCCGCAGGGTATTTTGGATAGATTTCATGACAGGACTCACTTTTTTCTATTTTTTTACAACAAGTTACCTCCCTGATAACTCACCAGCGCCACTCGGGCAGCCCGCATGGTAACGCAACATAGCAAGAATTTGAAAATATTCTAATTCACTCACCAATCATATGGCGCAATATTGAATCCGGTATCCACACAATTAAACAGCATGCAGTGGCAGCGTCCTACTTTCGCCAACGCAGGGCCAGCGGCAAAAACAACAAGGCACAAAGCACTTCCAGGCCGCCGATGATCGCAAACGCCATCGGGTAGGCCGGCAGATTGCTGTGGCTGAACAGCGCAAGCAGGGCGCCGCCGCTGAGCGGTCCCACTACAAAGCCGAGCGAGCCGGCAAAGTTGAAACCGCTCATCCCCAGCGCCTTGTGTTCCGGTCCGGAGAGATCGGCGACCAGTACCAGCGAGGGCGCGTACATCAGCGAAGCGGTCACCCCGCCGGCGAACATCAACCAGGGAATCGCGCTGCCGGGGGCCAGGCCGATGGCGATGAGCATGAGCCCGTAGGCCGCGCTGCCACCCAGCATCATCAGCAACGGATTCCAGCGCTGCGACAACAACCCGGCGGGATAAGTGAGCAGTGAAAACGGAATCAGAAACAGCGCCATCACCATACCGATCGCCGCCGCATCAAGACCAATGACGCTGCTCAGATACAGCGACAATGTGGAGACGATAAAACCCACCGTGAGTCGATCGACAAAGGCAAAGGTATAGGGCAGCAACAAACGGCGGTTTTGCGGCAACGCACGCAGCAGGGCACCGAGCCGCTGGTGTTCATGTTGCGGTGGCCGATCACGCAACAACAGCAGGCCTAACAGCGTCACTCCTGTCAGCAGCCAGAAGCCCGCCTGCAATACCTGTTCGGCACCCCACTGTTGGCCGATGACACCGCCCAGCGGCGCGCCGCTGGCCACTCCCAGGCCCAGCGCGGCGCCGACCAGGCCCATGGCTGCACCGGTACCCTGCCGGCGGGCATGATCCACCGCCAGCGCCATCAACAGACTCAGGCTGGTGATATGGGCACAGCCCTCGACAAAACGCCATAACAAATAGATCGAATAATCCCAGCTCAGAGTCAGCATCAACAGGGAAAACGCATTCACTGCCAGGGCCGCGACAATGATCGCCTTACGCCGTCGCCACCAGTCGGAGAGCAGACCGGCAACAGGAACAAACAGCAATGCCCCGAGCATATTCGCCGCCATGAACAGATGCTGCTCGAAATCCCCCAGATCCGGATAGCGGCCCAGTGTCAGCTCGCGCAACACAGGCACCATCCCCGTGACCGGCAGCATCAGCAGATAAAGGATCAGAACAATCGGTAATAAAGGCATGAAGGGGATAAATTAAATTTTCACGGCGATGGATTCAGGTCTGACGGGCT
>JBKGZJ010000007.1:0-34120 GCA_046545635.1 Thiohalophilus sp.
TCTGGTGGCGGCAGGCACGTTGTCAGCAATATTGCTGCATTGGTTCTATGGCCTGTCACTCCATGGCGCGACTGAACGACGGCTCAGGGTGCATGCCGGCCTGTCGACGCTGTGCTGGCTCGGCGCCCTGGTCTGCGGCCGTTTGATCGCCTTTGTTGAGTGATGATGAAATACAGGGCGCGGTTATCTGACGCGGATATCCGTGGTGGTCCGGTTCGGCGACAAGTATCGCCAATGGAATGCGGCATTCGATGCCGGCTTTGCCGCCGCGCTGGGCAAGTCAATCATCACCCTGCATGATTCGGCGCTGACCCATGCATTGAAAGAAGTGGATCGGTCTGCCAGCAGGTCGCGAAGGCGGGCTTGCCGCCGGCTTAAAGGGGAGACAAGCCCTTTTGCTGTCGTTCGGTCAAGCTGAGCGGCCTGAATATCAGTGGTTCCCAGGCTATTCAGGAATAACCGGACAACCGCCGCGAAACCCGGGGCGCTTCACCCCAGCATCCGTTGCAGAGTCGCAACCAGACTGATGGCAAAGATGACAACCAGGATTCCGGTGGTGGCGTAACTTTGTGGCAGGCTTTTCATGGGGAACACACCGGCTATACCAAAGCTCCACATCAGCAGGGGAATACCCAGGCCAAGCCATACACCGCCGAGGGTGCCGCTTAGCAGGCCCAGCCCCAGGCCGATGACGTACCAGTGATTCAGAGGGCGGTCGAACACATTTGATGTGCTCTTGCCGGTAGACCGGGTAAACGCCGGCGCGCTGGATACCGAAGCTACCACGCCCAGCAGTGTACCAAGGGCGAGTCCGAACCAGGCACTGGTACCCTCCCAGAATTGCCACACTGGTAGGGTGCTGAGAAAGACGATCAGTGCGATCAACAGGATGATCGACAGGAGTAACCACAAGGGCCTGATCTGATATCCCTCGCGCAGGAATATATCATGCAGGCAGAGCCACACGGCCATCGCACCGATGAGCGTGAGCCTGTCCAATACGCTCATAGTATCGAACGGGTTGCCAAAGAACATATAGGCGACAAATACTGCCAGGATGATGAGATGAGACACGGTTCGGTGCAACTCACGGTTGCGCAGGTACATGGCCCATTCGAATTTCTGTTCATGGCCCCGCCCCTGCGCCGGGGTGAGGCGAAACCCCCAGCGCGGCACGTCCTGCTTGAACTTGCGGTAGTCGTCGCCGAACTCTTTCTCCAGGAAAGGCTCTTCGTTCATCACCCAGCGCCGGTACACCGAATAACTGACCGGGATGTAGATTAACCATAACCAGGGTAGCCCCGCCATGATGAAGAAACCCAGATCCATCACAATGTGGGCCAGGTAGTAGGGATTGCGGTTATGCCGGTAGGGGCCGCGCGCGGTGAGCAGCTTCTCACGATCGGCGTAGCCGGCGCGGGCCAGATAACCCGCCGCCCAGCCATGCAAAAATACACCCGCCAGGACCATCACTGCGCCGAGCGCCAACAGCGGCCATGTCGGGGGAGTGGCGAACAGCACGAGGGTGAGATAGGCCAGGCGGCGCGGGTTGGTCTTGTCCTTGCGGACCACGATGCGCTTGATGTCGTTTCTGGTATTGGAGCTGGCGGGTGTTGCGTCGGCGGTAGAGATAAGCGTCTCCTCCCTGTTGTTATTAATTGGTATCGGGCTCGCTCGTGCCGGACTCCCGTTTCTGTCCCTGAGTCGGTGCATTGTGTTCGCCCGAGGTGTGGGGAAAGGTACCCTTGCCCTGTTCGCTCAGGCAATGATTCTTGACCGCCAGAAAACCGGTCCAGCTATACCACTTGAAGAATATCTCAATTCGGCTGAAGCCGGTCTGGTAGAGCAAATCCAGGTTCTCTTCGGTGGTCAGCGGGTTGAGGACACCGCGAAGACTGTTGGCCTTTTCCAGAATCTGTTCCGGTGTCAGATCCTGGCGGCGCTTGAAGTCCCAGTAAAGCTCCATCCAGATATCTTCGAAGAAGGAGGTCTCGGCACGGGTTTTTTCGACGATCAACAATCCCCCGCCCTCGACCAGGCCGTGGTTGATGCGCGTCAGTAATTCGCGACGCTCGGCGAGGGTGAGAAACTGCAGGGTATACAGGCTGATAATGAAGTTGGCCGGGGGCGCGAAGTCCACGTCCAGGATGTTTTTGTGAAAAAAGCGCACATTAGGCCGATCGACCAGTTTGCGCGCCTCCTGGATCATGGATTCACTCAGATCGAAGCCCATGAACTGCGCGTTTTCCTTGGCCGAGTGGGCCTCGCTCAATTGTGCCAGGGTTGTGCCGGTGGATGAACCCAGGTCGTAGATGACGCTCTGGTCGCGCACGAAGTATTCGCTGAGTTCGATCACCATGCGCTGCAGTTCGTCGTAAAATGGCACGCTCTTGCGTACGTGGGCATCGAAGGCCCGGGAGACCTCCTCGTCGAAGCGCCAGGTGCCTGGCACGGCGCTGATCGTGTCGTCAACGGGTTTGCGATTCATAATGGCATAATCATAAAGTCAAATCGGCCCGGTGACAAATACGTTTCATTGGTAATATGAAAAAGTGAGAGGTTGGTTGGTATTTAGGTGTTGCCTGACCATACCTGGGTGTGGTTAACGCAGGCCAGGCGGTTGGCTACGCCAGTAGCGAATCAGCACATAACCGAACAGCATGCCGCCCAGGTGGGCGAAATGGGCCACGCCCGCCATACTGCCGGTGACACCGAAATAGAGTTCGACGGCGCCATAGATCAACACGAACCATTTGGCCGACATTTCCACCGGCGGAAACAGCAGCATCAGTCTTTCGTTGGGGAAGGTCAGGCCAAAGGCCAGCAGCAGGCCGAACACGCCGCCCGAGGCGCCGATGGTAGGGTAAGCGGGCCCGCTGCCCTGACTGGCCACGATCAACTGCACCAGCGCGGCGCCGATGACACAGACAAAATAGTAAATCAAAAAGGCCTTCGAGCCCCACACCATTTCCATGCGCGAGCCGAACAGCCACAGGCCGTACATGTTGACCAGCAAGTGAAACATTCCGCCGTGCAGGAACGAGTACGTGACCAGCTGCCAGATCTGAAAGCCGGGTGCGGCGCCGTCAAACATGCCCGCGCCAGATCCGGAATCGGGCGGCCACAGGGCAAACAGCTCGATCAACTGGCGACCGCCGGTGGTCATCTCCAGCAGAAACAGCAGGCCATTGAGGATCAGCAATGCCGGGACAACCGGAACGGGAAAGGCGTTACGACGATTCATAGGGGTAGAGTCTGATAAATCCTGACTGATAAATGTTCCGAATACACGCGTGAAGAGATTGCCTGGTTACGTTGTTAATCGCAATGACCATGCGGTTTTCGCTCATTATGCGCGCGGCGAAGCAGGTTTTTGAACAAAGTTATCGGGTATTTGGCACATTTATTTAGAACTATGGTTCAATCGGTTGTCACTGTGTTGATGATTTCTTCCAGTTTGAACCCGGTCAGCAGGCGAATGGTGCGCCACAGGTAAACCAGAATGGCTATCATCATCACGGTTGAGGGGATGGCGATCATCGGGTAACTCAGTAACGTCATCTGGCCGAGTTCTTCGTTGAACGCGCTGGTCCCTGCCGGACTGGTGACGATCCATGTGGCAAGCAGGTAGTTCATGGTGGCGGAGAACAGAAAGGTACTGCTCAGCAGGTAGGTCGCATTCTGTAATCGACGGTCGAATGAATGCCGGTTACCGCGTTCATGGAGTTCTGCCTCGATCTTCTCGATGTTGAGCACCCGCGGGTTGTACAGCAAGGTCCTGATCAGCGGATAGGGCGTATAGGCCGAGACGAGGACAGCAATACCGATGATCCCGGGGATCGCGGCTTCCTTGACCGCCAGCCATTTGGGGGCGAGTTCCAGAAGACCGATGCCGCCGGTGAGCAGGACACTGATCAGGCCAAGCAGCGCGATAAAATTGAATTTCCGGTATTTGAATAATTCAAACGTGCCCCAGCCGAGCGGAAATGCCAGCGCGATGACCAGGGCGCCGGCCGGGCCCAGGTGCTCCGGGCTGCTGAGTTTCATCAGGATCAGGGAGGGAATCAGGATGCTGACCAGCAGGTCGACCATCGGCCGGGGTTTATGCGTCGGGGTGGGCTGGGCTGTCGTTGTCTCGTCGCTCATCGGTTTAATTCGGTTGTGTTTACGATATTCTATATTAACGCATCGCCGGCCTGTCAGGCCATGTCTCGATTATGACCGGTATTCATCAATATTGTTCAGGGTAATTTGGATAAATAGCGTCCATGGGAGCGCGGGCACAGGCGGCGGTTGAGGATTGCCGCAATCTGGTCTGAATCGAAAGCCGGGGCCGTTATCCCCGGGCTGTCAATCGCTGCCGCCCTGGTGTGACCGGGCAAAGCGGGTCCTGATATGGCCGGGTTGTCGTTGATGAAGTGTGGTTATTGGGGGCGTGGGCGAGCCTGTCCGGCGTTTTGCGCCGGGTTTACTGCGTTCATGATTTCACTTATAGATCCGTTATGGAATCGCACACGATCCTGGTAACAGGCAGCAATCGCGGGCTCGGTCTGGAGTGGGTGCGCCAGTATGCCCGGCTGGGCTGGCGGGTCTACGCCACGTGCCGCTTTCCGGAACAGGCCGATGAATTGCGCAGGCTGGCCAGCGAGTATTCGACTCTCTCCCTGCATCCGCTCGATGTGACCCGGCCCGAGCAGATCGGGGCGCTGGCCGGCGAACTGAGCGATGTCGCTATCGACATTCTGGTCAGCAATGCCGGTGTCTACTTCGAACGCTGGGGCAAGGACAAATTCGGCAGCATCGATTACGACGACTGGCAGCAGACCTTTGCGGTCAACGTGCTGGGCGCCATGCGGGTCAGTGAAGCCCTGCTGGATTCGGTGGCCCGCAGCCGGCGCCGTCTGCTGGTGGCCATCAGCAGTCACATGGGCAGTATCGCGGATATCGGCAGTGGTAATAATTATGCGTATCGTTCCAGCAAGGCCGCCCTGAATGCCGCAATGGTCGGCCTCTCCCATGAGCTCGCGCCGCGCAAGGTCGGTGTCCTGTTACTGCATCCCGGCTGGGTGCGGACCCGTATGGGCGGCGATTCGGCGCCCCATACCCCGGCCGAGAGCGTGCAGGGGATGCGGCAAATCATCGATGATTTCACGCTTGAGCAGTCAGGCCGCTTTCTGCGTTTTGACGGCAGCCGGATGCCCTGGTGAGCAGGGATATTTAGAATGAACATTTCGGGTATCAGGCGCAGGGCTATCACTGGTGCCCGTCTACCAAGGCCAATAAGAGATACCCCGGCCAGGCAGGGATATCGGCCGCTGACCGCGTTGAGATCATGTAACTCTGACCGGCAGGCGGCCGTCTCAAGCTATCGGCTGCAGGGCGTCGCGCAGGGCCGATTCAATATCAGGATACTGATAGTCAAATCCGGATTGCAGATGTCGGGTCGGAATAGCCTTCTGGCCGGTGACATACAGGTGTGCCATTTCGCCATATAACAAACGCATGGCCCGGCCCGGCATGCGTAACAACACCGGCCGCTGCAGGACGTTGCCGATGGTTTTGGCAAACTGGCGATTGGTTACCGGATGGGGCGATGTATTGTTGAACGCACCAGACAAGGCGTCATCGAGCATAAAACGAAGGAACATTCCGATCAGATCCTGCATATGGACCCAGGAAATCCATTGTTTACCATTACCCGCTACCGCGCCCAGGCCTTTGCGGAACAGCGGCTCCAGACCGGACAGGGCACCGCCGCCCCGTCCCATGACAACCCCGGTCCGACTGATACAGACCCGAATGCCGTACTGCTCGGCCTGCAAGGCCGTTTGTTCCCAGCGTCGACAGAGCTCGGACTGAAATTCATTCCCGGGGGCCGCCTCTTCGTTCAGGGCTTCGTCACCCCGTGCCCCGTAGTAGCCCACGGCCGAACCACTAATCAGTAACACAGGTTTGACTTCAGCGTGGGCAATATAATCGACCACCTGTTGCGTGGTAGCAACCCGGCTGTCGACCAATTGTTGTTTTACCCGGGGATTCCAGCGTTGTTCCCCCAGATTTTTGCCCGCCAGATTGACGATGACCCCGGGGGCATTGGCGGCATCGATCTGCGCCATGGATTCCACCGCCGTGACCCGGTGCTCAAAATGCCGGGCTGCCCGATCCGCATTGCGGCTCAGCACCGAGACGCCGACCCCGGCAGCCAGCAATTCTCTGGCCAGTGCCGTGCCAATAAACCCGGTGCCACCGGTGATCAATACCCGTTCGGGCAACCTGTCTGCCTGAGTCGCGTTGATCATTTGCAATGGCCTGGTTGGTGGTATTGGGATCCGATTTAAGGGCGCAAAACCTTTTTTAGTGATAGCACTTTCTCACTGCGACAGCCAACACCCAGTGTGCTCCGTCAAGGGATCAAAACTCTATCTTGTCGCAACGTCCTCGAAGCACACCGGGGTGCGCCCGGACGTTTTTGGTCACATGGTTTGTGTGCAATTTTTTTGACCCGGATGCGCACACCTGGCTCGCTATGACTCACTAACCCTGATTTTTATGTCACCTTTTATTCCCCCAGGGCCGCACCGGCGGCCTGTGAAAAGCCCTTGCGCCTACTACACTTGATTATAAGGAGGTGCAGTATGAAAAACGCAGATTCAGCCAGAAATGACACCCCACTTTATGTTCCTTGCCGCAACCTCATGGTTGACGCGCCATTTGGGTGGTTGATGAAAGGCTGGCAAGATTTCCGGCGCGCGCCCTGGCACAGCCTGGTCTACGGTGCGATATTCACGGCAATCGGCTGGCTGCTTGTCTATTTGTCCTGGACTGATGAGAGTTATTTACTGGTTGCGCTGTTTATCTGTCTGCTGGTCGTGGGGCCCGCGCTGGCATTCGGCCTCTACGATATAAGTCACCAGCTCGAACAAAACCATGAGCCGAGTTTTCGGCACGAACGCAGCAAGGCTTTGCATGAGATGGGGCACGAGCTCATGCTGGCGCTGTTGCTGAGCCTGTTGTTCATGTTTCTGCTTCTTCTTATATCGATAGTGATGAATATTTTTTCGCTATCCGAACAGTCGGGGGCTTTCGCGGCGGTACCGCTGTCTGATACAGGGTTTCTCGTCGTTGCCGTTATTTTCGGCGGCTTGCTGTTTTGTGCCAGTTCATTCGCCTTGCCGATGATGCTGGACCGGGATGCCGATGCCATGACAGCGATATCAACAAGCTTTCATGCAGTGTGGCGAAACAAGTCGGCGCTGGCGCTCTGGGCAATGCTGGTTCTGGCACTGACGGCGGCAGGATTCGCGACGGCACTGATAGGCTTCGTGCTCATCGTGCCGGTGCTCGGTTATGCGACCTGGCACGCCTACCGCGAAACGATCATTACATAACAGGGAGCGCTTGTCCGGGTTGGTCTGCGGGGGTATCGCGATCGCGGCGGCACTGTCGCCTTCCCCTGCAGTTGCCTTCACTGGCGGGCCATTCAGTCCATGGTGTTCGGCGCGCTGTTCCTTATAATACAGAACCCGGGTATAGACGTGAATTCAGGTTGTAAAAAAACCGTGGATTCACTCGGGGCGCGAATGCTCTTCAGTTCCGGAACCCACCTGATGGCCGGCTCCGTCTTTGGCATCAGTCTCTTCAGCCAGTGGGGCGCCATCTTCTTCATCATAGATTTCGGGTAACCGATCCGGGACCTGCCACGGTTCGCTTGGCACGATAGTGTACTCACCAGGTCGCGGCGCATAACGTTCGTCTTCAAGTCCGCGTAGTAAACCGGCGGCCATCACCAGTATCACGAGTGAAAATGGCAGGGCCGCCATGATGACGGCGCCCTGCAAGATTTCCAGCCCGCCGGCCACCAGCAATACGGCGGTGAGCAGACCGATGATCAATCCCCATAGAATCAGATGTATCGGGCGATGTTCGGTCGCGCCGTGGGCGAGCAGGGTATTGATGACGACGATACCGGCATTGGCGGAAGTGAGCAGGTAAGTGGCAATGAGCACGGTGATTAAAATCGCACCGACCCGGGCAACAGCGAGCGGTTGCAGGGTTTCCATGGTCGCGAAGGTGGCACGGGTGAGATCCTCGGTCACGAGTTCGGCGATGTCGGCCAGGCCGGTAGTTTCGGCATACAACGCGGTTCCGCCAAGCAGTCCCAGCCAGATAAAGGTGATCAGGGTCGGGATCAGTAATACGCCGAATACAAATTCGCGCAGGGTACGTCCGCGAGAGATGCGGGCGATGAACAGCCCGACAAAGGGCGCCCAGGCCAGCCACCAGCCCCAGTAGAACACGGTCCAGTTGGCATGCCAGTCATCCGGTTGGTGTGCGTGGGTATAAAAGGAAAGTCCCAGCAGATTCTGCAAATAGGCGCCGGTGGATTGCACTATCAACGCCAGCAGGTACTGGGTCGGTCCCCATAGTAACAACAGAGCCAGCAGGGCAAGACTGAGCCACAGGTTGAGCTGACTGATGCGCTGCACGCCAACATGAACGCCGGTAACCACCGAGATAATGGCTATCAGCGTCAGGGCGGTGGTAATAAACAGCTCCGTCTGGATGCCGCTGCTCAACCCCGTGGTGTGTTGCAGACCGGCGCCGAGTTGCTGTACGCCCAGTCCCAGCGTGGTGACGATGCCGAAAATGGTGGCGAGAATCGCCAGCAGATCGACAATGTCACCGCTCCAGCCGTGGGTGTGCTTGCCCAGCAACGGATGGAGGGCGGAGCGCAGGGCCAGTGGCTGGCCCTTGCGATAAGCGAAGTAGGACAGGATAAGCGCCAACAGGGCAAACACACCCCAGGCATTCAGCCCCCAGTGGAAATAGGTGAGGACCATGGACATGTCCGCCGCAATGGGATTGTGATGGTCGGTGACAAACGGATTGCCGGTGTAATGACTGAGCGGTTCGGCGACAGCCCAGAACAGCAGGCCCACCCCCATACCGGCGGCGAACAGCATGGCCAGCCAGGAAAGCGTGGTGAATTCGGGCACCTCCTCGTCATGACCGAGACGCACGTTTTTATAACGGCCAACCCCCAGCCAGATGACCATTACCAGAAAGAAGGCCATGACCACCACGTAATACCATTCCAGCATCGGGGAGAGAAAGGCTCGCCCACGCAACACCGCCGATTCGATATCGGCGGTACGGAAGATGGCCAGCAGGGTAATAGTCAGCACACAGACGATGGATAGCAGCGCGGCGCGTGGATTCAATCCCCTGAAGGGACCGTGGGTGGCGACATTGTACATAGTATTCCCCGCTGGTCAGTTTCAGCTGAATTCGGTTGTTACCGGGACGCCGGTACAACGTACTGCCGGAGTATTATACCGGCACGGAGTCTAAATAAGTGTTCCGAATACCAGTACACTTGTGGGGTCCGGCGCGCCTCCCAGGACACGCAGCGAGTACATCCCTGTATGCTCGACGGCCACATCCCTGTGGCCGACGGTCCTGGGAGGCGCGCCGGACCTCACGATGTCAAAGTGATTTGGCTATTTACCCGATTTGTTAAACAGCCCGAGACATCAGTTTATTGGATACTAAAAAAATTTATTTGGACCTTTAATCCAATTTATGAAATAACGCTCCCCTGATTCTGACTTACCATTAACTCGAGACAAGGGGATACGTAGTGAAACTGATTCTGTTAGGCGCACCGGGTGCGGGCAAGGGCACTGTGGCCAATATGCTGAGTGATATTGACGGCTCTGTACAGATTTCCACCGGCGACATTCTGCGCGCGGCGGTCAAGGAAGGTACCGAACTGGGCAAGCAGGCCCAGAGCTACATGAACGCCGGGGATCTGGTGCCGGATGAGCTGATCATGGGCATCATGAAAGAGCGCCTGAAGGAAGACGATTGCAAAAACGGCTACCTGCTGGACGGGTTCCCGCGCACCATTCCCCAGGCGGAACAGCTCAAGACCATGCTCGAAGAGATGGGCGAGCAACTGGACGCCGTGGTCGATCTGGCTGTGCCGCGCGACGTGATTATGGATCGTCTGACCACGCGCCGCACCTGCACCCAGTGCAACGCCATCTACAACGTCAAGAGCAAGCCGCCCAAGGTCGAAGGGGTGTGCGACGAGTGCGGCGGCCCGGTGGTACAGCGCGACGACGAAACCGAGGAAGCGATTGCCAGCCGGCTGGATACCTATAACGAGAAGACCGCGCCGCTGGCGGGTTTCTACGAGAAGGAAGGCATGCTGATGCGCATCAATGCCACCTCCAGCGAGGATGTGGTCGCGGCCATCAAGGACAAATGCGGTCTCGCCTGAGACAGACTTGAAATAACCCCCCACCGGGCAGAACACGCAATGCCACGCCTCGCGGGTGCCGGCGTGTTCTGATCCCGGTTCATTCCTCCTGATCTTCCAGCTCTTTAGCCTGATTGGCCGATCCTGCCCGGGAGCGGGCGCCGCGGCATGGGCAATCGTGTCAGAATCAAAACATCATAAACCGTGCGGGAAAAGGCTGCCGCCGGGTGTGTGAGGTATACTCGGACATCTCCGGTTTGGTCAATCGACAGGATAGCTATGGCGTCAGTCAGCGGCAGTGCAGTGGAAAACAAGGGGGTGGAAGGCGTTGCCGTGGTCAGCGGGGGCGGCAGGGACACCCGTGAGGCGGATCAGGCGGCGCTGCTGCCGATCTATCTGGCCACGATGCGCCAGCGCTTCAAGGACGAGGTCAACCGGCTCACCACCGGCGGCGCCATGCGCCGGATGCTGGCCGACCAGCCCCAGGCCGCGGAACTTGGTTTTCCCATGGCCTATCTCTATGCCTGGCACTGGTTGCGCCACAATGTCCACGAGGATTATCGCGCGCGGGTGCTGGAGACCTTTCGCGGCCCCCGTTTCGGTTTTCTCATGGATCTGCTGTTGTGCGACAGCGCCGGGCAATTCGTGCGCGGTTATGCCCGCCACTGGTGTGCGCAGCCGGCCGAGGGCCAGAAACAGTGGCAGGAGTTTCAAACCCTGCTGGCGGCCCGCGAGGGGAATGTCGAGCAACTGATTCAGGACATCCTCGATATATGGAATGGGCTGGGACTGTTCACCCGAACCTACATGGTCGAGTTTAAAAATGTGGCCCGCGAGGAACGTGAACGTTATGCGGGCATGCTGGGCCCTGAAGACGAGGAACGGCTGGCCCTGGTGGATGCCCTGGCCGATGATCTGCAGGGGGTGTCGCCGCGCTATGACAAGCTGGGAATTATCCCCGCCATGGGCTGCCCGCAGACCTGCCGCCACTGCATGTTCACCTGGCGTCCGCCGCGCGGCAAGAACGAGGATCCGGACAGGGTGTTCGATCTGGTGGATCAGCATACCGACAGCGTGTTGTTCACCGGCGGCGATCTGACCCGACAACTGGATCATTTTTACGCGGCCATCCGCCGGATGCGTCACATCAAGAACTTTGCCATTTTGCTCAATGGCGATTTTGCCGACAGCCCGGAAATCACCAGTGAAGTCCTGGGCAAGATGGCCGGGGCCATCGATGCGCGGCCCGAAAAATGGGCCACGGCAAAAGTTCTGTTGCAGATCAGCTTTGACGAGTTTCATAACGAGGTCGTCGTCGACAAGCAGGGCCTGCTGGCCGAACGGATTCCCGTGGCCAGGATCGCCAATATTGTCGAGTGCTATCCGCGCTATTCCAGTCAAATCCAGCTGGCCCTGTTGCACAAGCAGACGGCGATGAACTTCTCGCAGGATGTGTTGCAAAAAGGCGTGTTCGCCCGCCTGGCGCAGGAGCTGGGCAAGCGGGGGCATCAGCTGCAGATACAGGATGTGAAGACCTCGCCGCGCCTGAAACGCAATCCCAAATCCCCGGAGCAGTTACAGCAGGTATTGAAGGACGCCACCTTTGTGCTCGACAAACATCCGCACAGCCCGGTGCTGCTGACCAGTTCCACCATCGACGGGTACGGGCGCGCCGCGCTGCTGGAAGAGTGGGAAACGGTGAAGGAGAAGGAGCTGCTGCAGCAGGTGCTCAGCGAAGGCCCGCCGCGGGGCGAGTCGTTCGATATCGACATGATGTTGTGGTTCAACGGCTGGGTGACGCTGTTCAATGCCGTGCATATCTGTCTGGGCGATCTGTACCGGGACGGTATGGAGACCATCTCGGCCCGGCAGCGCAAGGACCCCCTGACACAGGCCTTGCACCGTTTCGATCGCCGCTTGCTCGATTACTACGCCGAGGTGCGTGACGATCTGGCCCACAAGATCGACGCTGCCACCGGCCCGCATCACCTGTTTCACGCCCTCACCGAAGAAGCGGAAGTCAGACTGCACATGACCCGTCGGTTACTGGCAAACACGCCGGATAGATAGCGTCAACTACCGACTAAATAGAAGTTCCAAATACCAGATCACTTTGACATCGTGAGGTCCGGCGCGCCTCCCAGGACCGTCGGCCACAGGGATGTGGCCGTCGAGCATACAGGGATGTACTCGCTGCGTGTCCTGGGAGGCGCGCCGGACCCCACAAGTGTACTGGTATTCGGAACACTTATTTAGTATCGCTTCGGTTAATCAGAGGGTAAAACCGGAATTCGTCACGTTGGTTCTTGCCATGACCGAGAATAATACTGTCGTTGCGAGCGAAGCGAAGCAATTTTCTAAACAACGTGATCGGGTATTCGGGATAGTTGATATACCGGGACCGGCCGAAACCGTTCCCGGTTATAAGCTTTAGCGGGATGTGCGGGTTTTAATTCCCAGCAGTTGCCGAATCAACGGTAGTGCCGTAGATACCACCACTCAAAAAGACGTTTCGTCCAGTGGGCGAGGCGGTTGGAGGGGAGCATGATGTTGCGTTTTGGCGTACGTGCCACCAGCATCCCGCTGTTCATGCTGTCGACAATGCACATCAATTCCACCTTGAAGCCTGCGCGGGGTTCCCTGCCGGCCAGTTCATCCAGCAGGTTCGTTGCCGCCGCGCTGGCCTGCAGATCGGCCATATGGGCCTGTTTGGGCATCCAGTCGGGTCCGGGGAAACTGCCGGAATCGCCGGCCACATAGGTCTTGTCAAAACCGGGAACCCGGCAGTACTGGTCCGCCTTGACCAGGCCGCCCTCGGAGCGTGGCAGGTCACTGTTGTCGAACCACTGGTTACCGGTCATGCCGGGCATAAAGAGAATGAGATCGGCGGCGAATTCACCGCCCTCGGTGAGGACCCTGCTCGATTCGAAGCCCTTCATCTTGTGGCCGAGGCGGGTTTCGATGTCGCGCTTTTTCATGCTTGAGAGCAGGCCCTTCACCGCCCCGGGGCCAAGACGCTTGCCGGGTTCGGGGGCCGGGCTGAAAAAGATGAGTTTGAAGTTGTCGCGCCGTTTCTGCTTGCGCAGCAGCGTGTCGATGCCGAAGAGAAACTCGAACATCGGTCCGCCGCGCATGGCCGAGGGTTCCTTGGGGTTTCCGCCGAAACCGATGGCAATAGTGCCGCCGTCCATTTCCTGCAGGCGGTCGCGGATGCGCTCGGCGGCCGCAATCCCCTCACAGGGGGTGATGGCGTGCTCAATGCCCGGCAGCTTTTTGATAAAGCGCCCGCCGGAGGCAATGATGAGGGCGTCGTTGTTAATGTCGCCCACACTGGTCTCGACAGTCCGCCCGCCATCCCTGAGGCCGGTTACCTCGGCCGCCACATGCTCGACCTTCATACGCGCGAAAAATTTCTCCAGCGGGATGCGCAGATCGTCTCCCTTGCGGATGCCGGACGGGATCCAGATGAGACTGGGCAGATAGATAAACTCCGGCTTCGGTGATATCACCGTGATTCGGGATGCCTTGTCGCGTTTGCGCAGTTCACGCACCGCTGTCAGCGCGGCAAAGCCGCTGCCGATAACTGTGATAGCCTGAACACTCATTAAAAACCACCTTTTCGTTGCGGGCGTTGGGATTGTGAACCGAAATGATACAACGAAAGGGAATGTCGAGAAACACAGTCCGGGACTGTCTCCAGTGACCGTCCGTACACACCGAATCGATCGACGATTCACTCCCGGGTTATTCAGTACCGGCCGGTGTATTCGCTGTTTCGGGGGTCAGGTCCATTCTGAAATTCTCGTCGCGACGCCCCGGCGACATCCGCAGAAATAACCTGCAATTTTGCTATGCTACGGGTCCTGGTATGCTCGCAAGGGGACAGCCGGGCCGCATGCAGGTTTATCCATCTCAATGGTGGATTGAAAAAATAGAATAATGATTTGCACGGATGCGCAAGATTGTCACCTTTCTGCTTCCGTCAAGTGGGCTTTAATCTGTCAAAGTGGTGATACATGGCAACGAGACTGTTAGCGGCCTCCGACAGGATCGCTTCCTTTTTTCGAGTTGTCGACTATATGGGATGTCGCATAACCTGTAATCAGCCATGGCATAGCCATCCTCCTTCAACTGCCGGATAAAACGACACAGAATGAAAGGTACTGTGACAATCGGGATGGATATGTATCCCGGGTTGTCACCTGCTCGTTTAATCCGGCGAGCACTCGATCAGAGCATCCGGCATTCAGGGCTCAGCCGACCTGAAACGTCATGCACTGCACACTGTTATTTTCCATGCTGACAGTAATACTGTCGGCCTGGCATTCCAGGTCATCGTTGAAGGCGCAACCGGTTACTTTGCAGGCCCCCACGCCGGCCAGGTTGTTTTCGCTGGTATGCCGGGACGCATCCAGTAATGCCGTGTCACAGCCGGGGTGAACCCCATCGCCGATGGTGATAGCACGGGCGTGGCACTTGTCGTCCTTGTTATAGCTACATTCGTTGACGGTACAGGTATCAACAAAGGGCATATCGATGGTCATCTTCATGGTGATAACCTCCTTCGTGCATTGCACGGTTGTAAGCCATTTCGCCACTTTGGATTACTAACTCTAGCGGGTAATACTGGCATGCACTAAATGATTTTATTTATCAGGCAGGCCGGGGAAGGGAGAGTGATATTGTGGATTATTGTGCCGGTATCGGGCAAAGTCGCGTGATTGCCCGGTTTTTCAGGGCAGAAAAGAAGTCGAGGCTCTAAAATGACACAATCACTCGTACTATAGGTTGCCGTGATAATTTTAGTTTATTACCCGTTTCCCCGATTACATGCCCACCAGCTCGACGTGATACCCACGCTTCTCGGCTGTTTCAACCAGCCGGTGTGAATCAATATGGTCGGGGTTGTATTCGATGATCATCAGGTGAGGCTGGTTGTCATGGTAATCCACGGCCATCACGCCTTCGAGTTCCAGTAACTGATCACGCAATCCTTCACGTTGATCCCGGGTAGTGTTTTCATCGATATGCAGTGTCACATCAACCATTTTTTGTTCCATGCTGTTTTCTCCTGCCGGGCCTGTCTCATAAAAGTCTAGTCGAAGTTTCGACGTATACAAATGCATGGCGAGAGCTCAATGCGTACAGGCCATAAATTCCGCAGGAGTTATCCTTTTATGCAAAGGTGGCGGCCCCGGCCGGTGTGTGGCTATTGATTTATCTCAATGTTAAGTTCACCAGCGTCGACTAGATTTTAATAACAAGGGCAAAGTGATTTTCAGGGGGCAGGATTATGCGACAGTATCCACACAAGCTGGCGGGTATATTTCCCGACACCACCTCCCTGGATCGGGCCGAGCAACTGTTTCGCGAGGCCGGTTTCCCCGGGGATCAGGTAAATCGTATTCACTCCGGAGAAACGTTGCGCGAGCAGGAGCAAAAAATTGAATCGGAATCCGGCGGTGTGCGCAACGAGTTTATCCGTGATATTTCGATGGGCACTGGTATTGGCGGTGTGGGTGGTGCGCTCGGGGCCGCCGGTATCGGACTGGGATTGCCGGCACTGTATGTCAGTGCCCCGGTGGTCGCGCCACTGATGGTGATTGGTTATGCCGCGACTATTGGCGGACTGGCAGGGGCGGTGCATGGACTGCATGTCAAAGAGGATGTCTTGACCTCGGTGGTGGAAGATGCCCTGCACAATGGTTATCCGGTTCTTATGGTCCACACCAGCGACAAGAGTGAGACCGAAAAGGCACATGAACTGATGCAGTCGACCATGCAAATCAAGGAAGTGAGCGCCTGATGTCTGATACACCCGGCGAACCGGAGGCGATCACGACGCCACCCGAGACGGTCAAATGCGCAGTATGCCGGCGCGAAATTCCGCGTATCGATGCGATTACGGATGAAGGGGCTGACTATGTGCGCTGGTATTGCGGCTTTGACTGCTATCAGAAGCGGGAACGGAGACACCCGTCTGGAAGCCGTTAGAAAGCGACTCAAACCGGGGTAGCGTACAGCTTTCTCTATTTCAGAGAATGTTGTGTTCTACCCGGTTTATTATGACCAGGGCCCGGGCGCCACTCCCCTGTATTGCAAAATGAAGTCGGTCTGCCCGGAATACGACTCGTTTAGCCGGCGGTCTGATGGAGGTGTATATCCCGCTGCGGATAGGGAATACTGATCCCTTCCCGATCAAAAGCCGCTTTCACTTTTTCGGTCAGTTCGAACTTGAGCGGCCAGTAATCGGGGGCGTTGACCCAGGTTCGTACCGTCAGATCGACCGAATTGTCCCCCAGGTTGCTCACCAGCACTTGTGGCTCCGGGTCATTGAAGATCCGATCTTCACTCGTCATGATGGACATGATGATTTGGCGTACCTTGCTGACGTCTTCGTCATAACCGATATTAAATACGAAATCCAGCCGACGGGTGGCCTCGGCGGAATAGTTGGTGATGATGCCGTTGGACATGGCACCGTTGGGGACGATAATGCGCACATTGTCCGGGGTGGTCAGGATAGTGTTGAAGATCTGCATTTCCGTCACCGTGCCACTGACCCCCTGGGCGGTGATGTAGTCGCCGACCTTGAAAGGTCGGAACATGAGAATCAGCGCGCCACCGGCAAAGTTACCCAGGCTGCCCTGCAGGGCCAGGCCGACGGCCAGGCCGGCGGCACCGAGCACCGCGATAAATGAGGTCGTTGCAATCCCCACCATGGAGGCCACACTGATCAGCAACAGTGCCTTCAGACCGACGCCGACCAGGCTTTGCAGAAAACGGGCCAGGGTCGGTTCCATCCTGCTGCGGTCCATCCCTTTGGCCATGACCTTGACCAGTCGGTTGATAATCCACAGGCCGACAATCAGGACGACAATGGCGAGCACAAGTTGTGGAGCGTACAGCATCAGCAGCTCGATGCCCCTGTCGGTGTAAATCGAAAATTGTTCGGTGTTAATGAGGTCGTTCATAGAACTGACTCCTTGCCGGCGGATTCGCCGGAATTTTCTGTCTGTGTAAAAGACCCGGGGAAGAATCAGATGCGACGATTACTTTGTTACTGGCCCGGGATTTGTTCAGTATATATAGAATGACGTCATAACAGAAAAAGTGAGTACTCTGCATTGTCGTGATCTGACCGCAACTGCGGGCACTGAGCGCCATCGCCGGCATGCTGTTCGCCGTGGTGACACTGCCCGATTTCGTGAAACCCTGATATTGTTATCGTTTCGTCGTTCATACCTGTTATAGCCGCGTGCCCGCGGCAGGAGGACGTCACCTCGGCGGCAACATCCGGATAGCGGGCCGGCGAAAGCCCAGCCGGTAAACCAGCATCACGCCCAGACCGGCCACGACCAGACCGATCACGTCGGTCAAAATCAGCCGGTCGCCAAAAAAGGCCCAGGCCATCAGCATGGTCACCGGCGGGCTGAGATAGAACAGGCTGGCCACGCGGGTCGCATCGTGGCGAACCAGGAGCCGCCACATGCTCCAGTAGGCACCCAGCGAGACCACCAGGATCAACCAGCTCATCGTGGCAATAAACGGCAGGCTCCAGTCGGTGGCAAAGTCTTCGATCAGCCAGGCCGGCAGCAGCAGGGCCAGCGCCGTGGCCGCGCTTTGATAAAACAGCGTGGTATCGTCACCCAGGCGGGGTGCCGCCAGGCTGTGTTGCTCGCGGCGGCGTTGCAACAGGCTGGCGATAGTGATGGCCACGACCGAGCCGAAGGGAATGAGATACGCGAACATGCCGATGCTCGTGTCCTGGGATATTCGGGCGCCGACGGCAACCAGCACACCCAAAAAGCCGAGCACCAGTCCCAGCCATTGCCAGGCATCGGTGCGCTCGCCAAGCACCGGGCCTGACAGGGCGCCGGTCAGCAGCGGTTGCAGTGCCGTGACCAGGGCGACGATGCCGGCAGGCACCCCCATATCGAGCGAGACCAGCACGCAGGCGAGCCAGACGCCATGCGCGAGTATCCCGACCGTCGCCGTATAACCGGCTGTCCGGTGACCCGGCCAGGTGAGTCGACCGTGCAGGCCAAGCCAGATCCCCAGCAATACGGTTAAAATCAGATAACGCCAGAACAACAGTGTCCAGGGTCCGGCAAACGGCAGGCCGTATTCGGCACCGATGAAACCCGAGTTCCAGAGCAGCACGAACAGTAATTCGAGCCCGAACAGGCGAAGCATAATCTGTTTCATAAAATGATTAACCTGAAGACCAATAAAAATGTATGTCTTACAAGGACTGCCGTTGCACCTGTAGCGGACTCGCACTAGATTATGTGCCATCAGCGCAAGTGACAATCAAAATTTCAAAAAATAAGGTTATGGCGATGAATATTCTGATCACCGGCGGCGCACAGGGTATCGGCAAGGGGCTGACCGACTATTTTTTGAGGCGACAACATAACGTGGTCATCGCCGATATCGATAAAGAGGCCATGGCCGCCTGTCGTGATGAATACATGCAATTCACCGGGCAGCTGCTTGTACAGCACTGCGATACCGCCTGCGAAGCCGAAGTCCGCGATATCGTGTCGGCCATGTGTGATCGGTTCGGGCAGATCGATGCGGTGGTGAACAACGCCGCGATTGCCGATCCGGTAACCGGGCCGATCGAGGAACTGGAACTGGCACAGTGGGAACGATACCTGCAGGTAAACCTGACCGGTTATTTTCTGGTGGCCAGGCATACGATTCCGGCGCTGCGTCAAACCGCAGGGAGTATTGTCAATATCGCCTCGACCCGGGCGCTGCAGTCCGAGCCGCATACCGAAGCCTATGTGGCCAGCAAGGGCGGTGTGGTGGCGTTAACTCATGCCCTGGCGGTGAGCCTGGGACCGGCTATCCGGGTCAACTGCATCAGTCCCGGCTGGATCGCCACCGATGACTGGCAGGCGCCTTCCCGGCGAAAGGCGCCACAACTGAGCGAACGCGATCATCACCAGCATCCGGCCGGGCGGGTCGGTCACCCCGCTGACATTGCGGCCCTGGTCGATTATCTGATCAGCGAGGCGGCGGGCTTTGTCACCGGTCAGAACTTCATTATTGACGGCGGGATGACGCGCAGGATGATCTACGAGGCGTAACAGGATCACCGAAGAATCTCGCTCCCGTGAATTCTGCTATGTTTTGGTGATGACTGACGCCCTGCTGCCCGCGGTTTTGATCTTCGCGCTTGCCGCGATGTTTATTGCCATATTTGGCGTGCAGATGACCCGCGTGGCCGGGGAGCTGGCACGGCGCACGGGGATGGGCGAGGCGATCATGGGCGCCCTGTTCATCGGCGCGGCGACCTCACTGTCGGGGATCACCGCCTCGGTTACCGCCGCCTGGTCCGGGTACGCCTCGCTGGCGGTGAGCAATTCACTGGGCGGTATCGCGGCACAAACGGCCTTTCTGGCCATAGCCGATTTCTTCTACCGGCGCGCCAACCTCGAGCATGCCGCCGCCTCGGTGGAAAATCTGATGATGACCGCCTTTTTGATCATCCTGCTGTCGATTCACCTGGTGGCGCTGTCCGTTCCGCAGTTGAGTATCCTGGGCGTCCATCCGGCGACGCCGGTGTTGATTATTACCTATGTCTTCGGCATGTGGCTGCTCAGCCGTACCCACGAGATGCCCATGTGGTATCCCAAGCGGACCAGCGATACCCGGCGGGAACAGACGCATTCCCGACGCGCGCGCGGGGCGACACTTTACGGTCTCTGGCTGCGCTTTTTGGCACTGGCGGCGCTGGTTGCCACGGCCGGCTGGTTTTTGACCCGCGCGGCGGTCACCATCAGCCGGGAAACCGGCCTGGCCGAAGGTGTCGTGGGCGGCATATTTATCGCCGTCTCCACCTCGCTGCCCGAACTGGTGATTGCCATTACCGCCGTGCGCATGCGGGCCCTGACCCTGGCGGTGGGGGATATCATCGGCGGTAATGCCTTCGATACCCTGTTTATCGCCCTGTCCGATATCGTCTATCGACCGGGTTCCATCTATGAGGCGCTGACCCGCTATGAGACCTTCTGGCTGGCGCTGACCCTGTTGATGTGCGCGGTATTGATAATGGGATTGATTCAGCGCGAACGCCACGGGATCGGCAATATCGGTCTGGAGAGTGCGACGCTGATCGTGCTTTATCTGGGCGGCGCGGGGCTGATTACCCTGGTATTGTGACCGATTAAACGGGCTCTTCGAATGCCCGGGAGCGTTGACGTTAACCTGTGTGGCTACCCCACGTACCGGGATCGGTATTTGGAAGGTTTGTTCAGTCCATGTTTGTTTTTTTGCGTGTCCGAACTTGCCGCCATGCCTGATAGGTATCGTGGCGTTTGTAGGCGCCGGTCAAGATATAGTCCAGGACACTGTTCAGGCGATAGACCCAGACGACCGAGTTGATACGAATGATTTCCTTGCCGTTTTCATCAAAAAAGACAATGCTCGGGGAATAGTACAGATCGAGTTCGTCGGCCCATTGGCGGGCGGTGAGCCGCCGGCCGTCCGGTGTGATGAGCCGGGTGTCCGCTTGCATATCAAGCTGTATCACGTCCATCTGCTTCAGACTGGCCATGATTTTGTCGTTGCGGAGCGGGCCTGCGTGCAGTACGTCACAGGCGTGGCAGAGCGGTTGCTCGAAAAACACGGCCAGGGGGCGAGCAGCCGGCATGCTGCTGCGGTCGAGCACATAGGGTGGAGAAGCAAATGCCGGGTGGGTGTTGAGCCGGTCCTTGCCGTAGCTTTCCGCCAGCTCGGCACGGCTCAGGTAGTCACGAAAGGGCTCTTTGGCATAATGCCGATCGCTGACATATTCCAGCGCCGCGCGAAATTGATACGGTGGATGATAACCCTGCAATTTAAGCACAGTCTCTTTTTGTGCGTTGTAAAATAACAGGGAGGGTGTGAAATTGGTCCGGTGCTTGACCGCGAAGGCTTTCTCCTCATAGACCTTGCCATCGATGGCGGTGATGTTGCGGGCGCCCTTGACATCGACAGCGATGACATCGAAGTTATCCCGGGTGTATTGGACAATCTCCGGGTTCCCCCAGTTGTTTTGCAGGTGTGCCTTGCAATAGGGGCAGCGCTCCTGACCGAAATAAACGATGAGCCCTTTTTTACCCGCCGCAACCGCTTCCTCGATATCGTCGTAAAGATCCAGAAAGCTGAGCTTGAACCAGTCGGGATGCGTGACGGGCTCCTCCAGCGGCCTGTCGGAAAAAGGTTCGATCAAATCGTTTTGCGCCTGCAGGCCGGCAGCGGTTGTGGTAAATGACAGAAAGACGAGACAACGGAGGAAATGCCGGACAACGGACTCAAAAACAGACTGTTGTTCAATCACTGTTATGTCCTGGTACCTTTGTCGGGTTTTCCTGGAATCCGGCAGGTTCCCTTTATAACAAAAGCGAAACGGCCTGTCCCGACGAAAGGCGGCCGGTAAACAGCAGATGCCTCCCGTACAAGGTTGAGCTCACCAATGAGCGCAGGGTTTTAAATCATCTCGCAGCAAAAAGAAGGGTGATCGGATCCTGTTGGCGGCCGGCGCTTTAATACCGATAACCGCCTTCCACCTCGTCGCGGCTCAGCACGCCATAGATGCGTGGCAGGCCCGGTACGTTCTGGCTGATGACACAGGCCATTTCCTTGCCGCTGTCATGCAGCAGCTGGCGCGCTTCTTCCAGGGTCGCGCGCATATCCACGCTGACCAGCGTACGGCGCTCACCGGGCAGTTCCATCAGATCGAACTGATCGGCCTCGGGCGCCTGCTTGCGGGCATAGGCCAGATCCACGCCCGCCAGGGCCATCTGCGGCTGATTCTCTTCCTGGATCAACACCCAGACCGGCTCGTCCTGCAGGGCGCGATCCACCCGCTCCGCCCCGACCTGTCGGGGCAGGACGACGATCTTGCGATTCATGGCGCTGGCCACGCCCACCCGCCGTAGCGATTGCGCCACCGGATCGCTGCGATAGTCCAGGCCGCGGCCGCGCAGCAGGGTATGGAACAGGGATTCACGCCGGAAGAGCCGTCCGCTGACGACGGTCGAAGTGACCACCGCCAGCATCCCCGGCAGAATAAAGTTCGGCTCCCCGGTCAGCTCCAGGATCGCGATCAACCCGGCCATGGGCGCCTGCAGGGTGGCGGCCATCATCGCGCCCATGCCGATCATCGCGTACAGGCCGATACTTCCCGCCTCGATGAAGCCGAGCTGGATGCCGACGGCCCCCAGCAGGCCGCCGGCAGCCGCGCCGATAAAGAAAGTCGGGCCGATGATCCCGCCGGGCAGCCCCAGACCGATGCCGCCGGCGGTGGCCAGCAGCTTCACGATCAGCACCAGGAGCAACAGACGCAGGGCGGTCTCGCCGCCCAAAATGGCATTGACTGTATCATCGCCGATGCCCATTACCTGGGGGACAAACAGTCCGCAGAGGCCGACCAGCAGGCCCGCCAGGACCGGCCGCGACCAGGGGGGCAGGCGCCGGCTGCGCAGGGCGACCTGCTGAAACAGAGCATTGAAGCCGGCGGCGAGCAGGCCGATCAGGATCCCGCATACCAATATATACGGCAGCTGCGCCACGCTGCCCAGATGCAGCTCGGGCACGGAAAAGGTGAAGGTGTCGCCGAAGACCAGCTGACTGATGGCGGTGGCGCTGACCGTGGCCAGAATCACCGGGGCAAAACCGGCCACGGTGTATTCGAGCATCAGTACTTCCATGGCGAACACCGCCCCGGCCAGCGGGGTATTGAAGGAGGCGGCAATCCCGGCGGCGGCACCGCAGGCGGTCAGCACCCGCAGACTGTTATGGGGCAGGCCCAGTGCCTGGGCCGGCAGGTTACTGCTGGCTGCCCCGAGGTGGGCGCTGGGGCCCTCGCGGCCGACCGAATGGCCGGCGATCATCGATATCGCGCCGCCGAAAAACTGCACCACCGCGTTGATCCACGGCAGGCGGCCCTGATGATAGGCCAGGCGCTCGATCACGTGCAGTACGCCCACGGTCTGGGCCGGGCCGGGGACCAGGCGAAACAACAATCCGACCAGTAGCCCGCCAGCCAGAGCAATCCCCAGGCGCCAGTGCCCGGGCAGGGACTCGAAATCCCCGGCCTGCGCCATTGGATAGAGGGTGGTCTGCGCCGCGTCGACCAGCAGGCGCAGGGCGATGATCGTCAGGGCCGCCAGGATACCGGCGATCAGCCCGAGAAGCGAAAGCGGCAATACCGCGTCCGCCCGGGCCAGCTGGATCCGAAAGCGCTCCAGCCATTCGCTCATTTTCGAGGGCCGCATGGGGTGTTCAGGTTGTCCGCCAGGGGACTGTACAGGCGGGTGCCGGCTCAGGAGGCCGGTGGCTCGCCATGCAGCGTGCTGAGATAGGCGTCGACTTCGGCCATCACGTGATCCAGCGCACCGCTGACCAGGTGCCGGCCCTGGCCGTCGTGGGCACAGTAGGCATCCTGTTCGCGATCCCGGCTGAGGGTGAGGATCAGGTACTCGTCCGCCCCGCCGGCGAACAGTTGAAAAATATCGTCATCATCATCGTCTCTGGCCCAGTGCCAGCGTGTCGCCCGCCCGTGGGCTACCTCGTGGGCGGCAAAGCTTTCCACGCGTTCGCGGTCGGCCTTGCCGAAAAAATTGTCGGGCAATTCAATAATCTCCGCCATCAGAGTCTCCCGTTGTCATGGTTCAGCAAACTGGCTGTTCAGTCTTGCATCCCTGGCAGCGGCTAGCAAGCGCGGAGCGGCCTGGTTGGAAAGTGGCGCTGTTTGAACCGGTCTGCTTTTCAGGGAGACGATTTGCCAGAGGCAAAGTCAGACTATCGCCAGCGTGATCGACATGATCGGATTAAATTTTATATGTATCCTCAGTGTTGCTCTGCGTCTTTGCCCCCAAACAACGGACATAAATGCCTTTGCGGTGGTTGTTTTTCTGATGAAGTGTTCGGTGGTTAGAGCTGTTTGGGGCGGGCAGGCAGTAGAACGGCAACACGGATCTCTTGCCGGGACGCCACAGCGCAAAGAAATTTGCTATCGCGCATTCCCGGCGTGTTCTGCGACTCTGCGAGAATGTACTAGCCGGGCTGGTAAAAGAACGCACTTGCCGCCGGTAGCTTACTGTTCTTCGGGAGGCAGGGCGTTTTTGCCGTACACGGCGATGGCGGCACGGCGTTCGCGGGCCAGTTTACGCACCACCCCGACGCTGTGCTTGAGCTCACTGGCGGCGGCGTAGGCCTCGTCGATGCTGGCGGCCTTGCGGGCCTGGCCCGGCGCCGAGGCAAACTGGGGTTTGTGCGGTTCCAGCAGTTCGTCGTCCATGGTTGGCTCCTCGAATGTAGTATGCCCAGTATAGGTTATGGTTCGCGATTTTCCAGCTGTGAGCGATTGATGTTGCCCGGGGGATTGATAGAGTCTGGTCGATGGGCCGGAATCGATTTGTACAGGCGAGAAAGGGCTGACAACCGTCGCGTGGGATCATCTGTTACTATTTCCTCTGGTCTTAGATTCACAACAGAGTGCGAAAACCGGAGTTGCCATTATGTATATCGTTGCCAATCGCGTGCCTGTCGCCGCCGGCTGGGAAGAGACTTTCGAAGAGCGCTTTCGCCGGCGCGCCGGCCAGATCGACCGGCAACCGGGCTTTGTGCGCATGGAAGTGCTCCGGCCAGAGAGTGAGGAGACGCCCTATGTGGTGCTGACCACCTGGCAGGACAAAGCGTCGTTCGAGGCCTGGGTGGGCAGCGAGGATTTCAAACTGGCTCACAGCAACCCGATGCCCAAAGAGGCGTTCGACGGCGAGGGCAAACTGGAAATGCACGAGGTGGTCGTGGCCAGCGGGCAATCCGCCTGACAGGCTGCGCACCGGGCAGGGTGTTCTCCATTCCCGCAAAACTATGCCCAGGCCCTGTTGTTAAGCCTGCCTGCCCTGTCTAGACTTCTGGCAGGTTTTTCGGAGGACTTCGCATGGCAACATTGAACATCAACGGCGAAACGGTCGAGGTGGAGGTCGATGAGTCGACGCCGCTGCTCTGGGTACTGCGTGAGCAGCTGGGACTGACCGGCACCAAGTATGCCTGTGGCATCGGCCTGTGCGGTTCGTGCACGGTGCATGTGGATGGCGAGGCGGTGCGTTCCTGTACCGTCCCGGTTTCCGACATGGAGGCGGGGAACAAGATCGTCACCATCGAGGGGCTCTCGGCGGATAACAGCCATCCGCTGCAGCAGGCCTGGAAGGAGCTGGATGTGCCGCAGTGCGGTTACTGCCAGCCGGGGATGATCATGGCCGCGGCGGCGCTGCTCGATAAAAACCCCGAACCCGGTGACGCGGAGATCAATAACGAGATGACCAACATCTGCCGCTGCGGCACCTTCAACCGGGTGCGGCGCGGGATTCATCGGGCCGTGGCGATCAGCAAGGAGCGCGCATCATGAAAACCGACAGCATCAATGTTTCCCGGCGCGAGTTTTTGATCACCAGCACCCGCGCGGCCGGGCTGGGCGCGGGCTTCTCCCTCGGGCTCTATCTGCCCATGAGCGCCACGGCGGTTGCCGGCGAGTGGGACGAGCTACCCTCCGAAGGCCTGCCCGAGATCGGCGCCTGGGTGGTGATCCAGCCCGATGATACGGTGATCATCCGTATCGCCCGCTCCGAGATGGGGCAGGGCACCCTGACCGGCCTGGCGCAACTGGTGGCCGAGGAGCTGGAGTGCGACTGGGACAGGGTCACCACCGAGTACCCGACGCCCGGCGAGAACCGCGCGCGGGATCGAATCTGGGGCAGCTTTTCTACCGGCGGCAGCCGCGGGATCCGCGACAGCCATCGCTATGTACGCAAGGGCGGGGCCGTGGCGCGGGAAATGCTGCTGCAGGCGGCGGCCGAGCGCTGGGACGTCCCCAAAGACGAGTGTCGTGCCGCGAAAAGCGTGATCACCCACCGGCCCAGCGGGCGCACGGTTACTTACGGCCAGGTCGCCGAGGCGGCCGCCGAGCTGTTTCCGCCCCAGCACGTGGAACTGAAAAAACCGGACCAGTGGCAGATCATCGGCAAGCCGATCCCGCGCCTGGACACCGACGACAAGCTCAACGGCAAGCAGATCTTCGGCACCGACCTGCAACTGCCCGACATGCTCAACGCCGCGATCAGGGCCTGCCCGACCTTCGGCGGCAAACTCAAATCATTTGACGACAAGAAAGTGCGCGACATGCCCGGCGTGCGCAAGGTGGTGCGCGTGGGCGAGGACGCCGTCGCGGTGGTGGCCGACACCTGGTGGCAGGCCAATCAGGCGCTGAAGGCACTGCCGATTACCTGGGACCACGGGCCCAATGCGAAACTCGACAGCGCGGCGATCGATAAAATGCTTGAGGAGGGACTGACCTCCGACAAGGATGTCTTTGTCGGTAACCAGGCCGGCGATGTCAACAAAGCGTTGCAGGGCGCGGCGAAAACCGTCGAGGCGACCTATCGCTATCCTTATCAGAACCATGCCACCATGGAGCCGATGAACGCCACCGCGCTGTGGACCGAAGACAGGTGCGAGGTCTGGTGTCCCACGCAAAACGGCGAGGCGGCCCTGAAGGCGGCCGTGGATGCCGCCGGGTTACCGGTGGACAAGTGCGAGGTGTACAAGATCCACCTGGGCGGCGGCTTTGGCCGGCGCGGCGCGTTCCATGACTTTGTCACCCAGGCGGTGAGCATTGCCAAACAACTGCCGGGTACGCCCATCAAGCTGTTGTGGAGCCGCGAGGAGGACATGGCCCACGGCCACTATCATCCCATCACCCACTGCAAGCTGGTCGGGGGGCTGGATAAAGACGGCAATCTGACCGGTCTGCAGGTGCGTATCTCGGGCCAGTCGATCCTCGCCACGGTGATGCCCGACGGGCTGGAGGACGGTATGGATCCGGTCACCTTCCAGGGCTTTCATCCGGAGGGCGATCACGCCATCAGCTACACGGTGCCCAACCTGCGGGTGGAACACGCCATGCGCAATCCGCCGGTGCCGCCGGGTTTCTGGCGCGGGGTCAACATCAACCAGAACGCCATCTATATGGAATGCTTTCTGGACGAACTGGCCCACACCGCCGGCAAGGATCCGCTCGAATTCCGTCGCAGCCTGATGGCCGATCAGCCCAAAAGCCGGGCGGTGCTCGACGCGGTGGCCAAAAAGGCCGGCTGGGGCAAACCGGCGGGCGAGGGCATCCATCGCGGCCTGGCGGTGGTCAAGACCTTCGGCAGTTACGTGGCCGCCTGCGCCGAAGTGTCGGTGAAGCAGGGCAAACTCAAGATCCACCGCATCGTCGCCGCCACCGATCCCGGCCACGCCGTCAACCCGCAGCAGATCGAGGCGCAGGTGGAAGGCTCGTTCGTCTATGGTCTGTCGGCGCTGCTTTACGGTGAGTGCACCGTCAAAGACGGCGGCGTCGAGCAAACCAACTTCCATGACTTCCCGTCGATGCTGATGGACGAGATGCCGGAGGTGGAGACCATTGTCATGCCTTCCGGCGGTTTCTGGGGCGGGATCGGCGAGCCGACCATCGCCGTCGCCGCCCCGGCGGTGCTCAACGCGATCTTTGCTGCCACCGGCAAGCGGATTCGACAGATTCCGTTGAAGGATATGGCTTTGAGTGCCGCCTAGCCAGCCCTTTGGGCAGGGGCGAGGTACGAGGGACGAGTAACGAGGAAGATCAAAACCTGTCTTCTCGATCGTGGGAGCGGCTGCGCCGCGACGGGGCGTGGCTATCCCGGATGATCGGTCGCGGCTGAAAGCCCCTCCTACAAGACCTCGTCACTCGTCCCTCGTAACTCGGCTCTGCGTCCGAAGGACGCCGGCGACTGTGAACTGCCGACTTTGTTGTGGCTGAAAGCCCCTCCTGCAAGACCTCGTCACTGCGTCCGCAGGACGCCCTGTTGTTGCCCTTTGCGTAACACTCTAAGATGGCAAAAATGAATCGTCTTCGCCGATGCCGGACGAAGCGAGAGGCCGAGGGAGGCATCATGGATACCACCAGAATCGAGAAGAAGATCGCAATCGGGGCCCGCTTGATCACATTGCTGGCCGTCATGGCCTCGACGCTGGGCGCGATAATCATGATTCTGATCGGGATTGAGGATACGGTCTCGGCGATGCGGATCCATTTCGGTGGCGATGCGGGAGCGCTGCCGTCGGGTGATGCCACGGCGATTCGCATTATCAGCGCCCTGGATCGTTTTTTGATGTCGATCGTGTTGCTCTATTTTGCTTACGGGATCTATATGTTGTTCGTTCGTCCCGGTCAGGTAACCGAGGATCTGGGCATTCCCAAATGGCTGCGTATTGAGGGGATCGGCCAGCTCAAACAGACCGTGGCGGAGGTGATCGTCGTGGTGCTGTTTGTCCTGTTTCTGCGCGTGGCCGTGGAGACCTACGTGGCGCACGGGCCGGAACTCTCCTGGGCCGAGCTGCTTAAACTGCTGACCTTGCCCGTTTCCATCTTCCTGCTGGCGGCATCACTGAAGCTCGCCGAACTGCACCCGAAAGGCCGCACGGATGATTCCCGCGAGCATAAATAATGTGATAAGCGCATCTTGATCGTTGGCTGCTCTCAGCCTTTGCTCATCCGGTGTTGGGCATACAGCCCGGCGATCAGCAGGCCAGCAAGCAGTGCCGCGCCCACCAGCCAGAACTGGTACTCTTCCAGGTTGTCGAGCAACTTTTCCGCGCCCTTGCCCAGGGCATAGCCCGCCCAGGAGACGCCCAGTCCCCAGACCGTGGCCGGGATCAGATCCAGCAGGGTGAAGCGCAGGTGGCTGATGCCGGTCATGCCCAGCGCAAAGGGCGTGATGGCGCGCAGCCCAAACAGGCCCCGATAGCCAAAGATGATCAGCATATTATGACGCTCGAGCAGGTCGCGAATCCGCGCCACACGCGGCTGCCACCCCGGGCGGTTTTCCAGTACGGCCCGCCCCTTGAGGCGGCCGAGCAGAAAGAAAAACTGGTAGGTCAGGATCGAACCGATGATTGAGGCCAGCATCACCCAGTGCAACTCCAGCAGCCCCCGGTGGGCGAGGAACCCGGCGGTCAATACAATCGCCTCGCCCTCGATAAAAATACCGAGTGCGATTGCCAGGTAGCCGTAGGTGGCGATAGCCGATTCGAGCGTCACGCAGTGGAGCCTCTGTCTGAAAAACGGGAATGGAGCACGGAATCACCTGATGTTAAAAGGTATTTTGGGCTGATTCAACAATGCAGTTGGACTATAGTGTACGCAGGACAGGCCAGGACGCTATATATGTCATTTCTTTCATACAGCTTATCTATCCCGCTATGGCTTCTGATCATCATGGTCGCCATCATGCTCCCGACCTTGATCAAACTGGGGAGGCTGGTTTACCGGTTCAAGCAGGGGGGGCTGGTCAAGGAGGAGCAGGGCGATACGGTTGTCTGGAAAGTCCAGAACCGGGTCAGTGCCCCTGACCCCAAAAAGCGCGCAGCAGCCAGGGATGAAGAGAAAGAGAAGGCGCGCGAAAAGAAGGCGGAATTGGCACAGATTCTGAAGATACTCATAAAGGAAGGCGACAAGGGTGTGTTGATGAAAACCATTGCCGACAGGATGGGTATCAGTTTATTCCATGCGCAACATGCAATGCAAAAGCTGGTCGATAAAGGTATGGTGGAAGAGGTCGCCGGGGTCAGTGGCACAAAGTATTACCTCACCCAGGCGGGAAAAGAGTATTGTCGCCGTAAAGCGAAATAAAAAGAGCGAGTGAAAATCGCAGATTATTTTCGCCCGCCACCGTTGTCGGGGTGTTGTGAGGCGGTCTGTCCGGGTCCTTGCTCTGTGGCAAAAGCTGATAAGATGGTGTTGTGTTCATGATCCTGGACTGAGAGTCCCATGCCGGTTTACCTGCTTGTCGATAACGGTTCGAAACAACCGGACGCCACATTGTATTTGCGTTGCCTGGCCGCCCGGCTGGGCGAATATACGGGCAGGACGATTCACCCGGTCTCGCTGCAGCACGCCGATGCGATCCCCGTAGAGGAACTGGATGGCACGCCCGCCCAGGTGTTTCCCGAATTTCTCCAGAACCGGTTGGCGCAGGGCGATCAGGAGTTTGTGGTGCTGCCGCTGTTCTTCGGACTGAGCCGGGCGATCACCTCGTTTATTCCCGAAGAGGTGCAGAGACTCAAATCGACATATCCCGAACTGACAGTCAAGGTGGCTCCGGTCATCTGGCCCCTGCCCGGGGGTGAACCACGCCTGGCGCAGATCGTGTTCGAACATATCCAGCAGGCCCGGCGGCATAGCCTGGATGGGGCAAAGGTGGTACTGGTCGATCACGGTTCTCCGAGCCCGAAGATAACCGAGGTACGCAGGGGTGTGGCACAAACCCTGGCAAGGCAACACGGCCTTGAGGTGGACCAGGCGGTCATGGAGCGCCGTGAAGGCAAAGAATACGATTTTAACGGCGATCTCCTCGCGACCTGGCTGCGACGACAGGCGCAGCAGGGTGTGACAGAGGTGATCGTCGCCATGCTCTTTTTTCTTCCTGGTCGCCATGCTGGCCCGCATGGCGACGTGGTGGAAATCTGCGATACCGTGGTGAGCGATTATCCGCAGCTTGACTACACGATCACCCCTCTGATCAGCGCGCATCCGCTGTTGCTGGAGATTCTCAAAGATCGTCTTGAAGCGGCGGAATAGTTCAATATGGGCGGCGTCACGGATATCAACAGTGGCAATAATAACGTCTGTCGTTTCAGGAATTTCGAGATGCCGCCGTCGATAGAACAGTCAGCGGGCGGTGACTGATCGCTGTTCCGGCAACCTCGACCGGGACTGTCGCGCGACGGCATATGAGCAGATAAAGCTCGGAAATGAGAAATTCAAGTTAAAACCTGTCGCGCAGTCTCAAGATACCTGAGGTATATGCGCAAAAAAGTCAAAAAGAGGTTCTGAACATCAGAAACTGGTGCTTGAACGGCGCGGGTGTTCGCGCCAGGTTCATTTTTGATATTGACATCGGCGCCCTTTATCTCACCGAGCACTCGGACAGTGTCGAAAAAATTCTGCCCGATAGATCGCCCGGGTGTGTTGTTATGCATTTTGTTTATAACGAGATTGAAAAAAAGAAAATGCTCTCCGCCTGGACCGAGGGGTTTGAGGGCAACCTGACGGATGCGCAGTCCGCCGCTGTGCAATCCGGGATAGACACATTCAATGCCACATATTGGTAATACTGTCGAGGGTGATGTCGTTATTATCGACTTCCTGCCTGATGGCAATACTGCAGTGCGCATCAACAACATGGAAAAAAACCCGAATCAATAGCACAGAATTTCAACGTGCTTTGCTGTCACTCTGGCTGGGCGAATCACAGGTGGATGGGAGGCTGAAGAGGGCAATGCCGGGACGGGAGCAGGTCGGGGGGGTACCTTTCAGCCGACAGGGAGTCAGACTGAACTCCCCTCGTAAAGATAATTTTATTCCCGCGTTATACGATGCGCCGTCGTGGTCTATACTCGAACAAGAGTCGAAGTCATGAAGCCCACATAGTTCCCCGGTGAATACCGCAAGGAGGAACGTATGACAATCGCAAGACAAAATATAAATTTGCCGGAAATGGATGAAGCCGGACTCATCGTCGATCCTGCGCAGTGGAGTGAAGCGACCGCCAACATCATTGCGGAACAACTGAAGGTGGCACCCCTGACAGACAATCATTGGCTGGTAATCTACAGTCTGCGGGATTATTACAAGAAATTCGGGGTGGCGCCGGCAATGAACAGTGTTTGCCATCGACTGGGAAAAGAAAAGTTCTGGGTTCACGATCTGTTCCAGAGCTGTCTCAACGCATGGCGCATCGCCGGGTTGCCCGATCCCGGTGAAGAGGCCAAGTCCTACCTCAATGATATGTAACCCGGTAAGTCATAAGAGAGTCGTGGAACTGAACAATCCCTGCATGATGCATTGCCGGGTTGTGTAAACTGATATCAAGAGAGTGCCCGACAAGCATCACAATCTGGCCGGTGCCGGAATCGGTATCAGTATCAGTCGTATTGGCCCGTATGGCAATTTGATGTTTTCCGTCGGGGTGCTGCTGCCTGAGCATTTCCAAACCAGAAGGCGATACTTTTCTCGAGAAACTCGTCATAACGCATGTAGTGTGTACCGTCACATGAAAAGGTGACGCTGATCATTCCGCTGAAGATATTGATAGAAGCCTGACGCAGATAGAAGGTGTTGTCGGTGGTGCGCAGTGCCTTGAAAGTATCGAGAATTCTGGCGATCTGATCAGGCTGTACCTGGGCAAGTGAGGGATAGGATTCGTGAGGATATGCCAGACAGATATCCGGATCGGTCAGGGCATCGATATCCAGCAGGCGATAGCGATAAGGGTCGAGTGTCAGCCAGATTATTGCCTGGCTGCTGGCGAAATGAATCTGCACCTGGAAGATCCCGTTCTGGGTAAGCAGCTCTTCGAGGATGCTCATAACCTGGTCCATATTCTTGTCCAGGGGACTTTCCACACGGGATTGCTGAAATACAAGTCTTCTGATCGCCGGATCACCTTTGATCTGGCGCCATTCAGCCGATTGTCTGAAAAGCCCTGCGGTGGCAGGCAGGTCGCGCAGGTCAAAGTCGATACCCAGAAAACCGAGTGCAACGGGATCGGCGCGAACGATTTGCAACGCGGTTAATAGCGGACGATGTTCGGATAGGCTCATGTAGGCATCGGAGATCAGGAAGCCGTGAGCCGGTACCACTTCTTTCATGTAAGGACGCTGGGAACGATCACGGTGGTAATGGCCGGGCATACTCCCGCCATACCCGATATTATCGGTTATCTGTATGCCGTCGGTCCCGAGAACATAAAGGCGCATACAATGGGGAATTTGGGAAAAGTTTCTGGTGAGCAGGGACTCCAGTCGGTGGCGGTCTCCCCAGATTGGCACGAGCTGTCGGCTGAGATCCGCGATGGGTTTGCGCAATGCGCGTGCGAGCTCCACGCGCTGGCGGCGGATGCTTTTTTTCCATGACATGTTAAGTATTATTTCCGTGTACGGTTTGCGGGAGTCAGCTAACGCGGTCAAGGGCTACTTTACAAGGCATGGACGTGTTGTAATCAGACGCAATTCGCAATGTGTGCATCCCTTTTCACAACATGACCGGGCGCACGGTTTTCCTGCCAGTACGAACAGTACCCGATTGAAGGATATATGGGCGCCACAATCTGCCAACATCCTTTGGGGCCGATGGGATTGCCGCAAGCGCATGGACTGGCTATATCAACCGTTATTGCGGCGCAGTAACCGCGCAACTCCTATGGCATTAACACCAGCGTACAGCGTCTGTATTGCCGGATCACGGCTTTTTAACCTTGTAAAATATCCGGTAATGGCACCGTTCACGCGATAAATTGTTGCGCGGTTCGGCTTGCTGCGTCCGATTAAAGATTTTCCCGGCCCTGTCGATTATAATATCAGCAAATACTAATAGAGGTTGTTTTGATGTTTCGACAGGTTTTCATATTTGCGCTGCTGGGGCTGCTCGTGATCCCGGCGGCCAGGGCGAATGACGAGGGATTTCCCGGCCGGGCCGAGTACCCTGCCATCAGCGTCATTGAACAGAGCGAGTTGCTGGACAGACTGGAGGAGGTCGTGATTGTGGATGCCCGTTCCAGCCTGGAATTCGATACGCTGCGGATTACCGGCGCGGTGAATATTCCGGTTGCCGCGAAGTCTTTCGAGGAGGAGATTCAGGCGCTGCGTAACAGCACGGACAAACCCATCGTGTTCTATTGTAACGGGCGGACCTGCATGAAGTCCTATCTCGCGGCAGAGAAGGCGGCTGCCGTGGGTGTCACCGAGACCTATGCCTATGATGCCGGCATGTTCGAA